>JAYWAO010000417.1:0-11145 GCA_043782365.1 Deltaproteobacteria bacterium | reverse complement strand
CCGCGGCCGAGCGCGACGTTGCCCGTCAGCGCGACCGCGTCCTGTCCGGCCTGCCCGCCGATGCGCGGGCCGGTCAGGTCGACGCCCTGCCAGAGCCGCAAGAGGCCCACCTGGGAGGCGAACCAGATCGACTGCACCATCTTGTTCGCGAACGGCACCTTCATCTCGTAGAGGTAGCGCACTTGCAGCGAGAGCAGCGTGGCCGGGGCCGCCTGCGGGCGCATGTCGTCGAAGTCGATCTCCTGCCCGTTGAGGTGCCCGCCCCACTTGTTGAAGTCGGCGACGTGCGGGTTGAGCACCGCGACGCGCACTTGCGGCAGGCCGAGCGCGCGCAGGATGGTGTCCTGCACCTCGTACTGCAGCTTCGCCTTGCCGATGGCGGTGACCGATTGGGTCTGGCCAAACGTCGGCAGGATGGAGAAGACCGCGGCGTTGCGCATCGGCCCGTCGGAGACGCCGTTCGACTTGCCGTTGTCCATGTTGTGGACGATGCCGGCGCGGGCCGCGTTGAAGGCGGCGTACTCGACCATGATGCGCGCCTGCTGCAGCTGGGTGAGCTGGATGGCGCAGAGGATGAGGAAGATCATCGCGGGGAGGATGATCGCCGCCTCGACCACCGCCTGGCCCGACTCACGCGCGCGGCGGCCACCGGCGGGGCCGGGAGAGAGCGCGGTGGGCGGAAGCGGGGCCATCACCTTGAGTGTAGATCGCTTTTCCGCGGGCCCAATCGGTCGAGTGGACGCGGCGGGCCGCTTCGGGGGCGTGGTCCAAACGCGGGGCGCGGCGACTTTGAACCCGGGTCCAGACGCGCGAACAGGAGGAAAGTCCGGGCTTTCCCGGCGCCCCGGCCTGCACGTCAGCTTCAGGTCTGGTGACACGGGAGCGCTGGCTGGTCTCTAGCGACACCCCCGGGGGGGGCCGCCGCTCGGCAGGGGACTTGTCGTTCTCCTGTGCTCGGTGTACCCGTGGCCGTCGCAGGCAGGGCGGAGGGAAGGGTCCCTCACCTTTCCCCCGGCATTCAGCACCCGACAGCACGGGGCGTCAGCTCGTGAAGGCGTACCGCAGGAAAACACCTCTGGTGGGGCGTCGTCTAAAGGCAGGACGCGGGACTTTGAATCCCGCTATCTAGGTTCGAATCCTAGCGCCCCAACCACCAACGAAGAGCCCGCCGCGGGCGCGACGGTCCCACCCTCAACGGCAGGCTTCCTGCCGAAGTGGCGTCAGCGCACCTTGCCGAGCGCGTCGTCGTCGATGGCGACCCTGGCCTGCTGCCGCAGGCCCTCGAGCAGCGTCCGCTCGGCGGCCGCGCGCTTCTCGGAGAGCAGCTTGCGCTCGAACCCCTCGCGCTGCTCGGCCTCGCTCCTCCGGTGCCCGGGCCGCTTCGCCACCTGCCGCACGAGGTGGTAGCCGTAGGCCGACCGGATCACCCCTGAGAGCTGCCCGGGCTTGAGCGCCCAGAGCGTGTCGTCCACGGGCGGCGGCAGGAGGCCGCGGGCGATGAAGCCGAGGTCGCCGCCCTGCCGCGCATCGGGCGACTCGCCGGACTCGCGCGCCAGCACCTCGAAGCCGGCCCCGCGGCGGAGCTGGTCGAGCAGGCCCTTGGCCTTCTCGGGGGTGGAGGTGAACAGGTGCAGCGCATGGACCTGCTCGGGCACCTCGCGCTCGGCCTTGTGGGCCGCCTCGTACTCCTTGAGCTCCTGGGGCGTGGGCTTCTCCAACCCCAGCTCGCGGACGTCGTGGGCCATCGCCCGCTCCGCCAGGAGCCGCTCGCGGGTCTCCTCGTGCAGCTCCTCGGCGGTGAGGCCGTCGCGCAGGAGCCGCTCGGGGAGCGGACCTCCTGCTTTGCTTGCCTCCTCGGCGAGCGCGTCGGTGGCCCGCTGCACCTCGGCCTCCGAGACCGCGAGGCCAAGCTGGCGTCCCCGGGCGGCGAGCAGCTTCTGGTCGATCAGCGGCCCGAGCAGCGCCTTCGCGAGCGCGGCGGTGTCCTGCGCCTTCTGTGCGTCCGCCTGCACCTCAGCCGGCGCTGCCGCTGGAGGCTGTTGGGCCGCAGCCGAGCCGGGCTCACGCAGGGCGAGCCCGCGCAGGCGGTCGACCTCGCGCTGCACCGCCGCGATGGAGATGGGCGCGCCGTCCACCAGCGCCGCCGGCGGGACCGTCGGCGGCGGGGGAGGCGGGGCCTTCGGACAACCGGAGAGGAGCGCAGCGCAGAGGGAGAGCGCTCCCGGCCAGGCCCGACGCAGAAGGAGCGAGCGGCGAGCCTTCTCCGGCGCACGCTGCGCGCGGAAGCCCGGTGCAGACAGACCAGGCAGGCTCACCCTCGCTCCTCTCACTCCACCACCCGTTGCTTGCATCGACTGCCGTCTGCGCCCTGCGGACTACTTCGGCGCCGCGGCCGGGGCGAGCGGAGGCGCCGGCTTGATCAGCTGCGGCTGCGCCATCGGCTGGCCCGGGAAGCCGCCCTGGGGCAGCTGCGCGGGGGCCTCGGCGGCGGCCACCTTGCCGAGCTCGGCGTCGTCGATCTTCACGTTGCCCTGCTCGTGCAGCTTCTTGACGAACTCGTCGTAGTCGCGGCTGCGGCGCTCGCGGGCCATCCGTCCGCGGATGGCGTCCTTCGACTCCTCGAACTTGCGGTCGACCGCCACCGTCTTCACCTGCAGCTTGAGCAGCTCGATGCCGACGCCGGTCTCGATGACCGCGCTCTTGTCGCCCGGGTTCTTCAGGGCGAACGCCGCGTCGGCCAGCTGCGCCGAGTAGGCCTTGGTCATCTCGTCCTTGGAGAGGAAGCGCAGGTCGCCGCCCATCGGGGCCGAAAGCTTGTCCAGGCTCTCCTTCATCGCCACCGCCTGGAAGGCGTTGGTGTCGCCCTTCTTCTCGCGCGCGTCGATCTCCTTGAGGAGGCCTTCGGCCTTCTTCTTGGCGGCGGTCTTGGTCTTGGCGTCGGCGGCCTCGAGGAGGATGCGGAAGGTGCGGGCGCGCTCTGGCTTGACGAACTCGTCGAGGTGGGCGTCGTAGAACTTCTTCAGCTCCTCCTCGGCGATGTCGTTGCCGGTGAGCTTCTCGTCGAGCTGCTGCTTGAGCAGCTCCTGGATCATCGCGCGCTTGACCTGCTCGCGGACGGCCGGCGCCTTGTCGAGGCCGCGGCGCTGGGCCTCCTGCGCGAGCAGCTCGTTGCGGATGAGGTTCTCGAGGAACTCCTTCTTGCGCTCGATGGTGTTGTAGCGGGCGCGCAAGAACGGACTGGTCTCGTCGAGGCGCTTCTTGAACTCCTCGGCGGTGATCACGTCGTCGCCGACGTGCGCGACCACCGGGCCGGTCTTCTGGTCGGCGGCGGGCGTGGACTTCTTCGAAGGGCAGCCCGCGACGGCGAGTCCGACGAGGGAGAGCGCGAACACAGAGCTGGTGCGAAAGCTGAGGGTCATCTGCTGATCCTTCTTGCTGGGATGGTGAAAGCGTGGCGAGGCGAGATATCAGGAAGGTCCGACCGAGGGAAGACACCTTCCCTTCCCGGGCGGGTCGGTGGCTCTTGCGGCCCCTGCTCTTGCAGGTGGCCGAGGGGCCAGGAATGTGCCGGAAGGAGAGGCCGATGGCGAGCGGGCAGGCAGAGCCACCAGACCGGGCGCGGACAGCGCTGCGCGCGTTCCTCACCGGGGCGCTCAGCCGCTTCCCGGCGCCGCTGCGGCCGGCGCTGCGGGCGAGTGTTCCCCGGGTCCTCTTCGAGGCCGGGCTCTTGGGGCCCGCGCCTTCCGGCCAGGGCCCCGCGCGGCTGGTCGACCTGGGCGCGGGGCTCTCGCTCCTCCCGCTCGCCTGCGCGCACCTCGGCTGGCAGGTCACCTGCGTGGACGACCTGCACCAGGAGTATGCGGGCTACGCCTTCGAGGTGCACCGCGCGCACGGCATCTCGGTGGAGCAGGCCGACCTGCTCGCCTGGCGCCCGCCCGCAGGGGCGCCGCTGCACGCCGCGGTCTGCATCGACGTGCTCGAGCACCTGCACCACTCGCCGCGCCCGCTCTTCTCGCGGGTGGTGGCCGCGCTCGTCCCGGGCGGCCGGCTGGTGCTCGGGGCGCCCAACGCGGTGAACCTGCGCAAGCGGCTCGCGGTGCCGCTCGGCGTGAGCGGCTGGTCGCGCCTCCCCGACTGGTGGCAGCCCGACCGGTTCCGCGGCCACGTCCGCGAGCCGACGCTGCCCGAGCTGCGCTGGATGGTGCGCGCGCTCGGACTCTCGGTGGACGCGGTGTACGGGCGCAGCTTCGCGGGCTGCTCGCAGGGCGGGCTTTTGGGCCTCGCCGCACGCCTGCTCGACCTGCCGCTGCGGGCGCTGCCGCAGCTGGCCAGCGACCTCTACGTGGTGGCGCATCGGGCGGGGTGACGCACGCCGGACCTCGTCACCAGCAAGCTTGCTGCAGGGAGCGCGCTCGCCGATCAGCGGGCTGCGGCCTCGAGCTCGTAGAAGGCCAGGCCCGCGTCCTTGGCGGCCCAGAGGCCGGCGCCCACTTGCACGAAGGCCTTGGCGAGGAGCTTTCTGTAATACGCGCCCGGGCGGACGTGGATGCTGGCGTCGGTGCCCGAGGGGTCGCAGACCTCGGCGAGATCGCGGGCGGTGACGACTTCCAGATAGACGAGGCCGCGGGACATCGCAGCGAGGTTCTCGATGGCGCGGCCGCAGGCGCCGTCGTCGAGATATTGTAATACGCCCTGGCAGACGATCAGGTCGTAGTGGCCGTCGCGAAACCGCGAGATGTCGGCCTGCTCGTGGCCATAGTGGCGGCAGGCATAGTCCGAGGTATCGACCGAGCGGTACTTCACCTCGGGCCGGTGCTCCCGGTACCAGTCGCGCAGGAAGCCCGGGCCCGCGCCCACGTCGAGGACCGCGCGGACCGGCACGTGCAGCCAGGCGCAGAATCCGTCGAGGCCCCGGGCGAGGGTGGCCACCTGCGCCTTCGAGTGGGCGCGGCTCTTCTCGGTGCCCCGGTAGAAGCGGTGGAAGTACGACTCGTCGAAGGCGGCGCGCGGGCCGACCTGGGCGGCCTTCTTGGCTGGCTTCGCGGCGGGCTTCGCGGCGGGCTTCGCGGCGGGCTTCCGGGTGGTACGGCGGGCGGTCATGCGCGCACCCTATCGCAGCCCCGCGTTACCCCGGCAGCGCGATCGCCCGCAGCTCCCCGAGCAGCCGCCGCGCCACCTCGAGCAGCCCCATCCCGTCGCAGGGCAGCTCCGCTTGCGTCTTCGGCCGCGGCATCGCGCTCTCGGCAGTCCACTCCGCCTTGGGCAGCGTCTCGATCAACTCCATGCCCGGCGTCAGCCGCAGGCGGCCGTTCGCCTTGGCGACCAGCTTGGAGAGCTTCACCGGGTCGAGCAGCGCGTCGGGCCCGAGCTGGACCACCAGCCGCCCCGGCCCGGCCTTCAGCCCGCGCATCCGCAGGGAGCGCAGCTGGTTCTTCAGGCTCATCACTTCGATCAGCGCGTCGGTCTCCTGCGGCACCTCTCCGCACTGGTCGCGCAGCTCGCCCTTCACGTCGTAGAGCTCTTCCTCGGAGCTGGCGGTCGCCAATCGCTTGTAGAAGAAGAGGCGCTGCTGGACGTCCGGAACGTACTCCTCTGGGATCAGCGCCGGCAGCGGCAGCTCGACGTCGGGGTCGAACTCCTCGCGCGGGCCGTCGCCCTTCAGCTCGGCGATCGCCTCCTCCAGCATCTGCGTGTAGAGGTCGAAGCCGACCGCCTCGATGGTGCCCGACTGCTCGCCGCCGAGGATGTTGCCGGCGCCGCGCATCTCCAGGTCGTGCGAGGCGATCTGGAAGCCCGCGCCCAGCTCGGTGAACTGCTGTAAGACACTAAGCCGCTTCTGGGCTTCGCGGGTCATCGGCCGCCGCGCGGGCACCAGCAGGTAGGCGTAGGCGCGCTCGCGGGAGCGGCCGACGCGGCCACGGATTTGGTAGAGCTGAGAGAGGCCGAACGTGTCGGCGCGGTTGACGAGGATGGTGTTCGCCGAGGGGATGTCGAGGCCCGATTCGATAATGGTCGTACACAACAGCACGTCGAACTTCCGCTCGATGAAGTCGGTCATCACCTCTTCCAGCTTGCCCTCGGCCATCTGTCCGTGGGCCACCGCGATGCGGGCCTGCGGAACGAGCTTCTTCACGTACTCGTGGACGCCCTCGATCGACTGCACCCGGTTGTGGAGGAAGAAGACCTGCCCGCCGCGGGAGAGCTCGCGCTCGATCGCCTCCTTGATCACCTCGCCCTGGAACTTGCAAACGAACGTGCGGATGGCGCGGCGGTCCACCGGCGGCGTCGAGATGATCGAGAGATCCCGCACGCCCGTCATCGCCATGTGCAGCGTGCGCGGGATCGGCGTCGCCGAGAGCGTCAGGACATCGACCTGGGTGCGCAGCTTCTTCAGCGCCTCCTTGTGCTTGACGCCGAACCGCTGCTCCTCGTCGACGACCACCAGGCCGAGATCCTTGAAGGCCACGTCGGCAGAGAGGAGCCGGTGGGTGCCGATCAGCACGTCGATCTTCCCCTCGCGGGCGCGGGCGAGGATCTCGCGGGTCTCCTTCGCGTCGCGGAAGCGCGAGACCATCTCGACGGTGATCGGATAGTCCTTGAACCGCTTGGTGAAGGTGCGGAAGTGCTGGGCCGCGAGGATGGTGGTGGGCACCAGCACCGCCACCTGCTTCTTGTCCTCGACGACCTTGAAGGCTGCCCGCAGCGCCACCTCGGTCTTGCCGTAGCCGACGTCGCCGCAGACCAGCCGGTCCATCGGCTTCTTCAGCTGCAGATCGGAGAGGACGTCGTTGATCGCCTTCTCCTGGTCGGGCGTCTCCTCGAACTCGAAGTCGGCCTCGAAGGTCCGGTACATCTCGTCGGGCGCGGAGAAGGCGTGTCCCGGGTGGGCGGCGCGGGCGGCGTAGAGCTCGAGCAGCCCCGCGGCCATCTTCAGCAGCTCCTCGCGGACCCGCGCCTTGCGCTTCTGGAAGCTCTGGCTCTTGAGCGAATCGAGCCGGGTGGTGGCCGGATCGCCGCCCACGTACTTTTGGATCTGCCGTAGCTTGCCGACGGGCAGGTAGAGCTTGTCCTTGCCAGCGAACTGCAAAAGGATGAAGTCGGCGGCGAACCCGCGCACCTCGAGCCGGTTGAGCCCGTCGTAGCGGGCGATGCCGTGCTCGACGTGGACGACCAGATCCCCGTTCTTCAGATCGCGGAAGTCGGCCCCGTCGGCGCCGAAGGTCTTCGCCTTGCGCTGCCGCCGGGCCTGGGCGCGGGGGCCGAAGATGTCGGCATCGGAGATCACCGCCAGCCGCAGCGCCGGGTCGACGAAGCCCGCCGACACCTCGGCGACGACCAGCTGCGCGTAGAGGTGCGCGTCGAACAGCGTCGCGCCGAACGCGCCCGGAGCGTCGAAGCCGGCGCGGTCGGCCGAGCCGCGGAAGACCTTGGGGTCGGGCGCGGGGACGATCTGCGCCATCAGATTGCGGTCGAGCAGCATCCGCCGCAGCTTCTCGGCCTGCGCGGAGCTGTGGCAGGCGATGTACGCGACCGTGCTCCGCTCGCGCAGCGCTTGCAGCTTCTTCACCAGCGGGTCGAGCGCGCCGGTCTCGCCGTGGTGGCCGGCGATCTCGGCGCGCAAGGTCGCCGTCTGCTGCACCTCGAAGGAGATCTGCGCCTCGCCGCGCAGCTCGTTGTCGAACTCCGCGGCGTCCTTCCCCAAGAGCTCCTGCGCGCGCGCGAGCGTCGGCGCTTCGAGGCTGATCGACGAGAGCGACAGCAGGCTCTTGTCCTCGAGGTGCAGCCGCACGTCGCGCTCGTGGAGGAAGTGCAGGTCGGGCCCCAGCGAGAGCTCGCCCTTGCGCTGCGACGACTCGAACGAGCCCTCCAGCTCGGCCCACAGGTCGTGCCACTGCCGCTCGAGCTCGAGCGGGTCGTCGAGCACCCAGAGCGCGTCGCCGGGCAGGTATTCGGTGAGGGGCGCGAGGCCCTCTTTGTGGAAGCCCGGCAAGATCGCCGAGAGGCCCGCGGCGAAGAGCGCGTCGTCGGCCGAGGTGTTCTGCAGCTCGTCGATCAGCTCGCGCAGGCGGCGGGTCGGGACCTCCACCGCGTCGGCGGCCGTGCGCACCGCGGCGATGGCGGCCTTGCGCCCCTCGTCGTCGAGGACGATCTCGCGGGCGGGGCAGAGCGGCAGCTCCTTGAGCGCCGCCGTCGAGCCCTGCGTGATCGGGTCGAAGGCCTTGATGGTCTCGATCAGGTCGCCGAAGAACTCGATGCGCGCGGGGAAGGGCAGCAGCGGGCTCCAGACGTCGAAGACGCCGCCGCGGACCGCGAACGTGCCAGGGTCCTCGACGATGGGCGTGCGCGCGTAGCCCGCCGCTTGCAGCTTGAGCGCGAGCTCGTCGCGGTCCTGCTCCATCTCGGCTTCCAAGAGCGTCGAGCGGCGGTCGAGCACCGCGCGGGGCAGCACGCGCCTCGCCAGCGCGCGCACCGAGACCACCAGCGCGCGCGGGCCGGCCTTGGGCTGCGCGCCGAGGTGGAGGTGGAAGAGCGCGGCCATCCGCGCCTGGCCCACCAGGCGGTCGGGGGTGAGGCCTTCGTAGGGGAGCACCTCGTCGGCCGGGATGCGCAGGATCGAAGGCGCGGTGGCGGACGCGCCCGCGGTGGCGTCCAGGTCGGCGCCCTCCGCCCCTTCCAGATCGCCTGCGAAGAAGCGCAGGTCCTTCTCGAGCGCGTCGGCCCGCTCTTCATCGGCGACCACACAAATGAGCGGCCGCCCCGAGGCGAGCGAGAGCTGCACCAGCGCGTTGCCGCGCGCGGCGCCGATCAGCCCGCGCGCGCGCGCCCGCTGCGCCCGCTTCACCGGCCCCGTTGCGGTGATGCGCGGGAACGCCGCCAGCAGCTCGGCGAGCGCAGTGGTGCTGGTCTGGCTCGCTTGCACGAAGAGCCGCTGCGCCTGTCCCAGCGCGCTCTGGGCCGACTCGCGGTCGTCCGGCGTCCGCGGGTCCGGGGCGTTGGGCTCGAGCTTGCGTGGTTCCACGGTTGTCCTCAGCAGCGCTGCGAAAACGCACACGCCCGCCTGCGGAAGCGCTCCGCAGGCGGAATGATCAGCGAGGGGGCTGTTTAGGGGCGGGCCGCGCTGGCGTCAAGGCGCCCGGGGCAAGTGGCACGTCGGCCCGTCGGCCTGATCCCTGCGGGCCCGGCGGGGGAGAGGGCCTCTGCAGGCTGAACCGATTTTCCTTCTCACGGCATCCTCTCGCCATGAGCCTCTCCATCGGCGACACCGCCCCCGACTTCGACCTGACCGCCAGCGACGGCCGCAAGCTGCGGCTCGCCGAGTTCAAAGGGAAGAAGAACGTCGTTCTCTACTTCTATCCGAAGGACTTCACGCCCGTGTGCACCGCCGAGGCGTGTGGGTTCCGCGACAACTACACGGCGCTGCAGACGCTCGACACCGAGGTGATCGGCGTCTCGATGGACGACGACGACTCGCACGGGAAGTTCGCCCAGGAGCTCCACGTGCCGTTCGCGCTGGTGAGCGACCCCGAGAAGAAGCTGGCCATCTCCTACGGCGCCTTCGAGGGGATTCGCGCGCTGTTCGGGAAGGTGAAGCGGATCACCTACGTGATCGACAAGCAGGGGAAGATCGCGGCGCTGTTCGACAGCCAGCTCTTCGCCGGGAACCACGTGCAGGGCGCGCGCAAGGCGATCGAGGCGCTGCCGGCCTAGAGCAAGGGCCGTTGCACCGCGCCACGCGCTCCTCTACAAGCGCCCGATGCCCTTCGAGACGCTCGCGTGGCGCGACGGCGCCCTCTTCCTCCTCGACCAGCGCAAGCTCCCTGCGGCGCACGAGCTGGTGCGGATCGACTCTGCCGCGGCCTGCGCCGACGCCATCCGCGAGATGATCGTCCGCGGGGCCCCCGCCATCGGCGACGCGGCAGCGTATGGCCTCGCGCTCGCGGCCCGCGATGCAGCGATGCTCCCCGACGCCCACGCGCAGCAGCGCTCGGTTGAAGAGGCCCGCGCGCTCCTGCACGCGTCGCGGCCGACGGCGGTGAACCTCGCCTGGGCGCTCGACCGGCTCTCGCAGCTGCGCGCCCGGCTCCTCGCCGCTGGCGCCAGCGCCGACCAGGTCGCGGCCGCGCTGCTCGACGAGGCCCACCGGGTGACCGCCGAGGATCTCGCCTCCTGCCACGCCATCGGCGCCCACGGCGCGCCGCTGGTCCCCGACGGCAAGGGTGTGCTCACCCACTGCAACGCCGGCGGGCTCGCCACCGCCGGGTTCGGGACCGCCCTCGGCGTCATCCGGGCCGCGCTGGGCGCGGGCAAGCGCATCACGGTCTTCGCCGACGAGACCCGGCCCTGGCTGCAGGGCGCGCGGCTCACCGCCTGGGAGCTGCTGCAGGACGGGATTGAGGTGACACTCCTACCCGACGGCGCCGCCGCCTCGCTGCTCGCCTCGGGCAGGATCGGCTGCGTGGTGGTCGGGGCCGACCGCATCGCGCGCAACGGCGACACCGCCAACAAGGTGGGCACCTACGGCGTCGCGCTGGCGGCCTCTGCTGCGGGCGTGCCCTTCTTCGTGGCCGCGCCGCTCTCGACCATCGACCTCGCCTGCCCCGACGGCGCGGCCATCCCCATCGAAGAGCGGCCCGCGCGCGAGGTGACGCACCTGGGCGTGCAGCGCGTCGCCGCCGAGGGGGTGCAGGTCTTCAACCCGGCCTTTGATGTCACCCCCGCACGCTACGTCACGGCGATCATCACCGAGAGGGGTGTGGCGCGCGCCCCGTTCGAGCAGTCGCTGGCGGCGCTGCCGTGCAGCGGCCGCCAGCGCTAGCTCCCCACCTGCAGCGCGGCGTCTATCGCCTGCAGGCCCGCCAGCGCGCCCGCGGCCAGCGAGAGGTGCGGCGCCGCGATCTCAGGCTCTCGCGGGTTGATCCGCACCGCGGTCGTGCCCGGCCGCTGCGAGAGCCGCCGGGTGGCGTTGCGGATGCTCGGGATCGCCGTGCCCGCCCCGAGCTCGACGACGAGGAGCGGCTGGTCGCCGAGCGCCGCCTGCCACGCGGTGTACCGCGCGCGCTGGTTGGCGGTCCGGTCGGGGAGCCAACGGCCGTCGTCGAACAGGAGGATGTTCGGCCGCGCGACAGCGCCGCAGCGCGGGCAGCG
>JAYWAO010000416.1:0-4073 GCA_043782365.1 Deltaproteobacteria bacterium | reverse complement strand
GATCGAGGCGCTCGACGATCGCGGGCAGCCCATCGTCGCTGGTGCGCCACGCGAGGCGCTCGAGCCGGCCGAGATCGAGCGGCGCCGTGTACGAGCGCAGCGTCTTTTCGCCGTCGGTGTTGTAGTACAGCTCGAAGTACGACATCACCAGCTCGCGCAGATCGCGGTAGACGGGCTCGCGAAAGCGCAGGCCCACCACGTTGGACTTGGCGATGGCGCCGAGGTGGCCGCGGCGGCGGAACACGGCGATGACGTGATCGTCGTCGCGCACGGCGCGCAGGTCGACGATGAGCGGCGGATCTCCGTGGGCCGACAGCGCCGCGGCCGCGAGGAGCGCGCCGTCGAAGCAGTGGGCGCGCCGGTCGCGCAGGACCTCCCGGGGCGAGCGGTAGAACGGGTCGGTGCTGTAGGGCGTCTCGTCGAGGAAGGCCTGGATCTTCTCGGGAGTGGAGAGCGAGCGGAGGACGCGACGCTCGGCGGGAGTCCAGGGGGGCGGCGCGGGCTTGCGGGCGGGCATGGTCCGGAGAGGGTAGCCGATCCCGGCGCCGACCGAGGCGTGGTCGTCGGGCATCGGCGTCGCGGGGCGGTGGGGGCAGGGCCACTGCCGCTGGTTGCCAAGCGGGCCGCCAACACGCACCCTGCGACTCTCCCCGCCGCCTCGACGAGACCCCGATGCTCACCACGCTCGCCCTGCTCTCCCTCCTCGCGGCCCCCGCGCAGGTCTCCGCGCCGGCGCCCGCGCGCCCTGCCCTCGACGCTGCCATCGCCCAGTTCGCGCGGCTCACCGAGCTGCGCGACGTCGCCCTCTCGCCCGACGGCCAGCACCTCGCGTGGGGCCAGTCCCTCCAGGGCAAGGACGGCGCGCTGCCCGACAAGAGCATCCTCTTCCTGCTCGACCTCGCCCGGCCCGGCGCGAAGCCGCTCAAGCTGTCGGCCTGCACGCGCAAGGGCGGCTGCGATGAGGGCGCGCCGGTCTTTTCGCCCGACTCGCGCTCGCTGGCGTTCCTCTCGGACGCGGCCAAGGCGGGCCAGCGGCAGCTGTTCGTAGCCAGCTCCGCGGGCGGCCCCGCGAAGGCGCTGACGACGCTGGTCGGCGCCACCTCGGACCCGCGCTGGTCTCCCGATTCGACGCAGGTCGCGCTCCTGGTGGTCGAGGGCGACGCGGACGCCGCCGGTCCGCTCGGACCCGCCGCGCGCGAGGTCGGCGTGATGCAGGAGGTGATCCACGAGCGCCGCATCGCGGTGGTGCCGGCGCCTGGGGGGGCAAAGGGCAGCGCGCAGCGCGGCGCGGCGAAGCTCGTCTCGCCCGACGACCTCTTCGTCTACGAGTACGACTGGTCCCCCGACGGCCAGCGGTTCGTCTACGCGGGCGCGCACGGCTCGGGCGACGACAACTGGTGGGTCGCGGAGCTCTTCACGCAGGCGACCAGCGGCGGCGCGGCGACCTCGATCTTGAAGCCCGCGTTCCAGATCGCGCAGCCCCGCTGGTCGCCCGACGGCAAGAGCGTCGCCTTCATCGGCGGCCTGATGAGCGACGAGGGCCTCACCGGCGGCGATCTCTTCGTGCTGCTTCTCTCGGGAGGCGCCCCGCGCAACGTGACCGACGGCCGCAAGAGCAGCATGGGCTGGTTCCAGTGGGCGGGTCCCGACGCGATGCTGGTAGCCGAGTGGGCCCAGGGCGAGACGGCGCTCTCGCGGCTGCGCGTCAGCGACGGCGCCTTCCAGCAGGTCTTTCGCGGCGCGCAGCACCCTGGCCCCGACCAGTACGCGCTCTCGCTCTGCCTCGCCGCCGACGGCGAGACCGCCGCCTTCATCTCGCAGGACTGGAACAAGCCGCAGGAGGTCTTCACCGACAAGCTCTCGGTGGACGGCCCGGCCACCCAGCGCAGCCACGCCAACGACGGCCAGAAGCCCGCCTGGGGTGAGGTCCGCTCGCTGCGCTGGCAGAGCGACGGCTTCGACGAGCAGGGCTGGCTGGTCGCCCCCGCCAAGGTCGAGCCGGGCCAGACCTACCCGATGATCACCGCCGTCCACGGCGGCCCGTCGTGGGCGGTGCCGGCCCACTTCACCGAGGAGGCGGCGGTCTACGCCAGCGCCGGGTATTACCTTTTCCTCCCCAACCCGCGCGGCTCGTTCGGCCAGGGCGAGGCGTACACCAGGGCCAACGTGAAGGACTTCGGCGGCGGCGACCTGCGCGACATCCTCGCAGGCGTGGACGCAGCGCTGAAGGCCGCGCCGATCGACCCGGCCCGCCTCGGGCTCACCGGCTGGAGCTACGGCGGGTACATGACGATGTGGGCGGTGACGCAGACGCAGCGCTTCGCCGCGGCGGTGGCGGGCGCGGGCATCGCCAACTGGCAGAGCTACTACGGGCAGAACAAGATCGACACCTGGATGCTGCCGTTCTTCGGCGCCTCGATCTACGACGACCCCGCGGTCTACCGGCGCGCCTCACCGATCGAGTTCATCAAGTCCGCGAAGACGCCCACGCTGATCCTGCAGGGCGAGCGCGACGCCGAGGTGCCCGCCGCGCAGGCGCTCGAGTTCTGGCACGCGCTCAAGGCGCTCCGGATCCCCACCCAGCTGGTCATCTACGAGGGCGAGGGCCACGTCTTCCGCAAGCCGGTGAACAAGCGCGACAAGGCGGCGCGCATGCTCGGCTGGTTCGACCAGCACCTCGCCAGGCAGTGAAGCCGCCGCCCGGGGTGTCCCGGACTGCGCAAACAGGCGCACCGCCGCGGCGGAGTGGTGGTCAGCGCAGGAGCGCGCGGGCGCGGGCCAGCACCGCGTCGAACATCGCCGGGGTGAGCTTGCCCGTGTTCGTGTTCTGCTGGCTGACGTGGTAGCTGCCGAGCAGCACCGGCCCTCCCTGCAGCGCCACCTCGGCGCCGTGTCCGAACTTCGGCCGCGGGGTGGAGAGGTGGGCGCCGCGCCGCGCGAAGGCGTCGAGCGAGGCGGCCCAGCCGATGGCGCCGAGCGCCAGCGCTACCCGGACTCCCGGGAGCAGATCGAGCTCCTCGTCCAGCCACCCGGAGCAGCGGCGCAGCTCCTCCGGGGTGGGCTTGTTGGCAGGCGGCGCGCAGCGGCACGGCGCGGCCATATACGCACCGGTGAGCGCCTGCCCGTCGCCCGGGGAGACGCTGTGGGGTTGCGCGGCGAAGCCCGCGCGGTGGAGCGCCGCGAAGAGGAAGTCGCCCGAGCGGTCGCCCGTGAACATCCGGCCGGTGCGGTTGGCGCCGTGGGCGGCGGGCGCGAGGCCCATGATGAGCAGGCCTGCAGCGGGGTCGCCGTAGCCCGGGACGGGGCGGCCCCAGTATGTCCAGTCGCGGAAGCGGCGGACCTTCTCCCGCGCCACCTGCTCCCGCCAGCGCACGAGGCGCGGACAGGCGCGGCACTCCGCGATCCCGGCGTGCAAGACGGACAGCGCCCGCTGCTGCGCCGCGCTGCCCGGCTTCACCTGGGGCAATCGAGCCAACGACTAGCTGCCGCGGGCGCCGCCGCGACCGCCGCCGCGCTGGCTGCCGCGCTTGACGTCCTGGCCCGGTCCGCGGCTGCCGAAGCCGCCGCGGTCCTGGTCGCGGTGGCCGCCAGCGCCGAACTTGGGCGCGCCGAACGGCTTGCCGCCGCCGGGCTTGTCCTGCGCTTCGTTGACCTTGAGGTTGCGGCCCCCCAGGTCCTTGCCGTCGAGCGCGGCGATGGCGGCCTTGGCCATCTCCGCCGTCTCGAGGTCGACGAAGGCGAACCCGCGCGACTGGTTCGTCTCGCGGTCGGTGACGATCTTCACCGAGGTGACCACGCGCCCCTCGGCGGCGCACAGCTCGCGCACCTGATCTTCGGTGGCGGTGAACGGGAGGTTGCCTACGAACAGCCGGTTCCCCATGGCGACGTCCTTTCGAGTTCCAAGTTTCGCCGGCATTTGTACGACGAATCGGGCCGTGTGGCATCTTCCGTTGCATCTTGAGCGCGCTCCCCCCTGTCACCCTCCCCCTGCTGCAGGTGCCCGCCGTCCGGCTGCGCGGCGCCACCAAGCGGTTCCGGACGTTCGTCGCCCTGGACGCCATCGACCTCGACAT
>JAYWAO010000415.1:0-4078 GCA_043782365.1 Deltaproteobacteria bacterium | reverse complement strand
TTTGACTCCCGTCGCCAGACCGGCGGCTCGAGGCCCTGTCTCGACCCGCCTCGAACGATGCCTGTCGCAGCGTCGGCTCCTCCTCAGTGACGCCCGGTCTTCTTCGTCGTCGCTCCTTGCGCTGCTCGGGCCTCGTTCGTCTGGCTCGGTCCGTCAAACCGATCGGCGCTCTAGGCGCGCCTCGAGCGGGTCCGTGCGCCCGCGCCTGGGCGCGTGGAGCTCGCTGGACGACACAGAGAGAAACACCGCAGCAACGCCCCGGCATCAAGCGCTGCGCATCTTCCTCGTACAAGAGATGCGGCCCGAAGGTGCGATCAGCTCAAACCAAGCGCACCCCCAGAGACCGCAGGGAGAACACGATGAAGACTTGGACCAAGGTTGCGATGGGGCTCGCGTTGGTGACGCTGGTCGCGGCGGGCGGGGCCTACGCCTTCGGGCGCGGGATGCGCTCGGGCAAGTTCATGCAGCACCTGGTCGCGATGCGCGTGGAGGCCGCCGAGGACTTCATCGACGCCACCGCGGACCAGCGCAAGGTGATCGACGCCGCGAAGGACGCAGCGCTCTCGAAGCTCGAGCAGCGGATGGCCGCGCACCAGGGCGAGCGCGAGCAGTGGATGCAGCTCCTGGTGGCCGACAAGCTCAACGCAAACGACCTCTACGCCAAGGTCGACGCCAAGGCCGACGAGCTGAAGGCCCTCGCCCGCGAGCTGGTGCCCGAGCTGATCAGGGTCCACGACGCGCTCACCCCGGCGCAGCGGCAGAAGCTCGTCGAGCACGCCAAGAAGATGCACGGGCGGCACGGCCCCGGCGGGTTCGGCGGGTTCGGCGGGTTCGGCGGCTTCGGCGGCCACGGCGGCTTCGGCGGGCCCGGCGGCCCCGGCGGGTTCGGCGGCCCCAGCGGTGAAGAGTGATGCTGGGCGAGTCCCAGGCCGCGGCGGCGGATGAGTCGAGCCCGCCGCCAGCGGCGCTGGCCGGAGCGGGGGGGCCTGGCGCGGCGACGGCCGGCGACAAGGGAGTTACACTGCCTCCGGTGACCCGCGCCCTGCTCATCGAAGACGACCGCAAGCTCTCCGCCCTGCTGGTCGAGTTCCTCGCGCAGCACCAGGTGGCGGCCACGCCTGCCCTCGACGCGACCGCGGCGCTCCGGGCCCTGGAGACCGAACGCTTCGACATCCTGCTGGTCGATCTGATGCTGCCCGGGATGGACGGGCTGACGCTCACCAAGCGGATCCGCGAGCGGTGGAACACCCCGATCATCATGGTGACCGCCCGGGGAGACGACGCCGACAAGATCGTCGGGCTCGAGCTCGGGGCCGACGACTACCTCGCCAAGCCGTTCAACCCGCGCGAGCTGCTCGCCCGCATCCGCGCGGTGCTGCGGCGCGCGCAGGGTGAGGAGCAGGGGCTGGGGCGGTTCAGCTCGGGCGGGATGGTGATCGACTTCGACGCCCGCGAGGTCACCGTCGACGGCCAGCGGCAGTCGCTCACCGCGCACGAGTTCGACCTGCTCTGCGCGCTCGCGCGCCACGCGGGTCGCGTGCTGTCCCGCGACCAGCTGCTCGAGCTGGTCAAGGGCCAGGACGGCGCCGACGAGGCGTTCGATCGCTCGATCGACGTGCACGTCAGCCGGCTGCGCGCCAAGATCGAGCCCGACCCCCGCCACCCGCGGTATGTGAAGACCGTGCGCGGCGCCGGGTATCTGTTGGCAAAGGAAGGCTAGAGCTTGCGCTGGCCGGGGAGCGCGAACACGGGACGGCGTCTCTACGTGCGCCTGTACCTCGCGTTCCTCGGCGTGCTCTTGGGCATCGTCGTCGTCTCGGCGGTGGTCACCGCGGTGGTGGGACGCGGCTTCTTCCCCACGCTGCGCCGCGGTCCGCGCATCGCCGCGCACCTCGCGCGCACCCTGCCGGGCGCCGGCGATCCCGTCGCGCTCGCGAAGGCGGTAGAGCAGGCCGGCGACGAGCTCGGCCTCGATGTGGCCGTGGTCGACCAGGACGGCGAGCTGGTGGCCAGCGCCGGCAGCCACATCCCGCGGCCGGGTGAGGACCAGCTCCAGCGGGCCTCGCGCGGAGCGGGCTGGATCTCTCCGGGCATCGTCGCCGCGCCGCTGCGACCGCGGCCTCCGCCGCTGCTGCCGCCGCCGGGCGCGGGAGCACCCACGAGCCCGGCCCCCGCGCAGTTCTTCGTGCTGGTCCACGTGCCGTTCCCCGAGTCGGGCAACGCGGACGAGAAGATGGTCGAGCCTCCCGGCGCCTTCGGCCCCGACCACGGACCGGGGATGCACCCGCCGATGGGGCTCCTCGATGGCCCGCAGCTGCCTCCGCGGATGGTGCCCGGCCGGGGCTGGATGCGCGCGCTCTTCTTCCTCCTCGGCGGCCTCGTGCTCTCGGCCGCGCTGCTCTACCCGCTCTCACGCTCGATCACCCGGCCGCTGGAGCGGCTCACCGCCTCGGTGGAGGCGTTCGGCAAGGGCGAGCTGAAGCGGCGCTCGGGCATCATCGCCTCGGACGAGGTGGGCCGGCTCGCGCGCTCGTTCGACGAGATGGCCGCCCGCATCGAGGCCGCGCGCCGCGGCGAGAAGGAGCTGCTCGCCAACGTCAGCCACGAGCTGCGCACGCCGCTGCAGCGGGTGAAGCTGGCGCTGGAGCTGATCGACACGCCCGACGGCGAGCCGGGCGATGCGCTGCGCAAGCGGCTCACCTCGGTGGGCGAGGAGATCGACGAGCTCGGCAAGCTGGTCGGCGAGATCCTCACCGCCTCCCGGCTCGACCTGAGCGAGCTGCCGCTGCGGCGTGCCCCGGTGGAGGTCCGCGAGGTGTTGCAGAAGGCGAAGGACCGCGCAGAGGCCCTCTCCAAGCTCCCCGCGATCGAGGTGGTCGCCCCAGCAGGGCTGAAGGCCGCGCTCGACGAAGCGCTGCTCGGCCGGGTGCTCGACAACCTGCTCGACAACGCCCGCAAGTATGGCGGCGGCACCGCCGTGATGCTGGAGGCGGCTCCCTGGGAGCGCGGCAGCGTGCGGCTCCTGGTGAGCGACGGCGGCCAGGGCTTCCCACCCGACGACCTGCCGCGCATCTTCGAGACCTTCTTCCGCGGCAGCAACGCGCGCGGCAAGGAGAGCGGCTATGGCCTCGGCTTGTCGCTCGCCAAGCGGGTGGCCGAGGCGCACGGCGGCACCATCACCGCGCGGAACCGTCCCGAGGGCGGCGCGCTGCTGGAGCTGCTTTTGCCCGCAGCCGGGCTCCCTCTCTAGTTCCCCTCCGCCTTGTCCCTGACCGACCGCGCCGCCGCCGCCGCTGGGACGAGCGCGTCGAGCAGCGAGGCCGCGTCGGGCCGCACCACCAGCGAGGCCAAGAGCCCAGCGTCGATCAGGCCGGCCGCCACGCCCGATTCGAGGAAGCGCAGCAAGGGCTGCCAATATCCGCCCGCGTCGAGGAGGCCGATAGGGTGGGTATTGAGATCGAGATACCTCCAGGTGATGATCTCGAACAGCTCCTCCAGGGTGCCCACGCCGCCCGGGAGCGCCACCACCGCGTCCGAGAGGGCGCTCATCACCGCCTTGCGCTCGTGCAGGTTCTTGACGATGCGCAGCTCGGTGAGGCCCGTGTGGGCCAGCTCGCGGTCGCCGAGCGTGCGCGGGAGGACGCCGGTGACGTCGGCGCCGTTGGCGAGGGCGGCGTCGGCGCAGGCGGTCATCAGGCCGCGGTTCGCGCCGCCGTAGACCATGCCGAGGCTGCGCTTGCCGAGCTCGCGGCCGAGCGCGCGGGAAGCTTCCAGGTGCTGCGGATTGTTGCCATCGCGGGACGCGGCGAAGACGCAGACGCGGTACATGGGCGCTCCTGGTTGGTGCCGTCCGTGGCGGACTGTCTCGAAGGCGGCTGCGCGTGCGACTCTACAGCGGGGCTCGTCTCTCAGGGGGGATGTGAATGATCTCGGTGCGCAAGCTGGTGGGGCCGTTGGCGCTGGGCGGGCTGCTCCTGCTCGCGTACCTCTTGGTCAACAGGCCGGGGCCCGAGAGCGAGACCGAGGCAGCCCCGCAGGCGGGCGCGCAGGACGGCAGCGGCGCTGGAGTCACGCGGGC
>JAYWAO010000414.1:0-11274 GCA_043782365.1 Deltaproteobacteria bacterium | reverse complement strand
GCCAGTCGCGGAAGAGCGACTGCCCCAGCCCCTCGCGCGAGGTGGTCTTGAGGAACCGGGCCGGGATGATCTGGTCGGTGTCGATGTTCGCCTGCGGGACCACCACCGTCCTGGAGGCGAGCCGGGTGAACGGCTCGCGCTGCTTGCGACTCTCTGACGGTGCGCTCACGAGAGCACCTCCCGCGGATCGGCGATGGCCCCGCGCACGGCCGAGGCCGCCGCGGTGGCCGGGCTGGCGAGGAACGTCCGCGCGCCGGGGCCCTGGCGGCCCTCGAAGTTGCGGTTGCTGGTGGAGACGCTGGTCTGCCCCGACTCGACGGTGTCGCCGTTCATGCCCAGGCACATCGAGCAGCCGGGCTCGCGCCACTCGGCGCCAGCGTCGCGGAAGACCTGGTCGAGGCCCTCTGCCTCGGCGGCCCGCTTCACCTGCACCGACCCCGGCACGATCAACGCGCGCACGTGCGGCGCCACCCTCCGGCCCCGCAGCACATCGGCTGCTGCGCGCAGATCGGAGAGCCGTCCGTTGGTGCACGAGCCGACGAAGACCACGTCGATCTTGTGGCCGAGCAGCGCCTCGCCCGCCTGCAGGCCCAGGTAGCGCAGCGCCTTCTCGGCGCGGGCGTCCTTGGGCTGCGGCACCTTCGAGGTCACCGGCACGCCGGTCCCCGGGTCGGTGCCCCAGGTGATCATCGGCTGCAGGTCGGCGACGCTGACAGTAACACTCTTGTCGAACACGGCCCCTTCGTCGCTGCGCAGCGTCCTCCACTGCGCCACTGCCGCGTCCCAGGCCGCGCCCTGCGGTGCGCGCGGACGGCCCTTCAGCCACGCGAAGGTCGTCTCGTCGGGCGCGATCAGGCCCGCGCGCGCGCCGGCTTCGATCGACATGTTGCAGACCGTCATCCGCTCCTCCATCGAGAGGGCGCGGATGGCCGGGCCGGTGAATTCGATGACGTGGCCCGTGCCGCCGCCGACGCCGATCTTGGCGATGACGGCGAGGATCAGGTCCTTGGCGAAGACCCCGCGCGGGAGCTTGCCGCCGCTCTCAGCGCCGCCCTCGACCCGCACCTCGAGCGTCTTCGGCCGGCGCTGCAGGACGCACTGGGAGGCGAGCACGTAGCCCACCTCGCTGGTGCCGATGCCAAAGGCGAGCGCGCCGAACGCGCCGTGGGTGCTGGTGTGGCTGTCGCCGCAGACCACGGTGGACCCGGGCCAGGTGAGGCCCAGCTCGGGTCCGATGACGTGGACGATGCCCTGGCCTTCGTCTCCCAGCGCGTGCAGCTCGATGCCGTGCTCCGCGCAGTTCCTGCGGAGCGTGTCCACCTGCGCCTCGTTTTCGCCATCGAAGAACTTCAGCTTCCCGTTCACCCGCGGGAGCGTGGGCGTCGAGTGGTCCATGGTGGCCACCGTGCGATCAGTCCGCCGCACGGGCAGCCCGCGGTTGCGTAGTTCGGTGAATGCCTGCGGCGAGGTCACCTCGTGGACGAGGTGCAGGTCGACGTAGAGCACCGCTGGGCTGTCGGCCGTCTCCGCCCGCACCTGGTGCGACTCCCAGATGTGGCCGAACAGCGTCGATGGCAGTGTGCGCGGCACGGCGGCCGGCTCAGATTGCGCCACAGAAGATCTCCCGCTCGCTGGCGAGCTGCGCGCGGGGACGGGCAGCGGCGATGCGGTTCACCACCTCGAGGAACGCCTGCGCCGAGCCGACCACGATGTCGGTGGAGAGCCCGCGCCCGCCGTAGGTGCGGCCCTCGTGCTCCACCTCGATGAGCACCTCGCCCTGCGCGTCCTCGCCCGGGGTCTTGGCGTTGATCTGGAAGCTGCGCAGCGTCACCTTCACTCCGCAGATGCGCTCGATCGCCTTGAAGACCGCGTCGACGGGGCCGTCGCCCAGGGCGGCGTCCTCCAGCCTGCGCCCGTCGCGCAGCTGCAGGCAGACCGCGGCGCTCGGCGCGGTGTTGGTGCCCGAGGTGGCGTGGATCGAGACCAGCTCCCAGCGTCCGCCGGGGCCGCCCTTGCCGATCTCCTCGACCAGCCCGTCGAGGTCGCCGTCGTAGACCTCCTTCTTGCGATCTGCCAGCGCCTTGAAGCCGGTGAAGACCGTGTCCAGCTCGGCGTCGGTGAGGTGGTAGCCGAGCGCCTCGAGACGCCGCCGCAGCGAGTGGCGGCCCGAGTGCTTGCCGAGCACCAGGTTGGTGCCGCGGAAGCCGACGTCCTCGGGCTTGATGATCTCGTAGGTGCTCGAGTTCTTGATCATCCCGTGCTGGTGGATGCCCGACTCGTGCGCGAAGGCGTTCTCGCCGACCACCGCCTTGTTGCGCGCCACCAGGAAGCCGGTCGCCTTCGAGACGGTGCGGCTCGCCGTGAAGAGCTGCTCGGTCTTGACGTTGGTGTGCACGCCGAAGACGTCGGCGCGCGTGCGCAGCGCCATCACGACTTCTTCCAGCGAGCAGTTGCCGGCCCGCTCGCCGACGCCGTTCACCGTGCACTCGACCTGCCGCGCGCCGGCCATCACCGCCGAGAGCGAGTTGGCGACCGCGAGCCCGAGGTCGTCGTGGCAATGCACCGACAAGATCGCCTTGTCGATGTTGCGCACGGTCTTGCGCAGGCCCTCGATGACGCCGCCGAACTGGAAGGGGATGGCGTACCCGACCGTGTCGGGGATGTTGATGGTGGTCGCGCCGGCCTCGATGACCTTCTCGACCACCTCGGCGAGGAAGTCGGGCTCGGTGCGGGCCGCGTCCTCGCAGGAGAACTCGATGTCCGCGCAGAGCGAGCGGGCGTGCATCACCGCCTCGACCGCGCGCCTGACCACCTCCTCCTTGGAGAGCTCCAGCTTGAACTGCCGGTGGATCGGGCTGGTGGCGAGGAAGACGTGGATGCGCGGCCTCGCTGCCTCGGAGAGCGCGCCCCACGCCTTGTCGATGTCGTTCTTGTGGGCGCGGGCGAGGCCACAAATCGTTGCCCCGCGGACGCGGCGGGCCACCTCGCGCACCGATTCGAAGTCGCCCTCGGAGGCGGCCGGGAAGCCGGCCTCGATGACGTCCACCTGCAGCGCCTCGAGCGCGGTCGCCACCTTGAGCTTCTGCGCCAGCGTCATGCTCGCGCCGGGCGCCTGCTCGCCGTCGCGCAGCGTGGTGTCGAAGATGATGACGCGGTTCTTCTCTGACTTCTCTACCTGGACTGGCTGGCTCGGCGTCTGGCTCGGCATTTGTTCTTCCTCAGCGCTTCGTTTGCGTTCGGTTTGGGAGATGGGAAGTCGATAAAATTAGATGACCAATCAGCCAGCCTTGGTCAGCGCGGGCTCGGGCAGGAGCGCCACTGGTGCGGCAGCGCCCTGCTCGGCGCCCTGCTCGGGTAGCCCGCGGGTGATGGCCACCGCGCCCGTGCGCACCAGCTCGATGATGCCATAGGGCCGCAGCGCCTCGATCAGGCCGTCGATCTTCTCCTGCGAGCCCGTGCCCTCGATGGTCACCGCGCCGGGCGCGAGGTCCACCACGCGGGCGCGGAAGACCTCGCACAGCTGCATCACCTCGGCGCGGTGCTTGCCCGTCAGCTTGACGAAGGCCATCTCGCGGATCACCGACGCCTGGCTGGTGACGTCCTCCACCGCCAGCACGTCGACGATCTTGTAGAGGTTCGCCTCCAGGTGGCGCGCGGT
This sequence comes from Deltaproteobacteria bacterium, assembly GCA_043782365.1. Lineage (GTDB taxonomy): Bacteria > Myxococcota > Myxococcia > Myxococcales > 40CM-4-68-19 > CAIWCD01. Next base: position 7,616 of record JAYWAO010000414.1, on the reverse strand, counting down.
GTGGTTGTCGGCCTGCGCCACCAGCGTGATCCGCGAGACCCCGGGCTTCTCGGTGCGGCCCACGGTGAGCGAGTCGATGTTGTAGGCGCGCCGCCGGAAGAGCGTGACGATCCGGTTGAGCACGCCGGGGCGGTCCTCCACCCAGACGATGAAGGTATGCGGCGTCATCGGCCCCGGGCCGGGGCGCAGCGAGGCGGGACGGTCAGGGGTCATCGGGAGTCTCCTGGATCGCGGAGTGGGTGGGGGCCGGACCGCCGGGACCGGGAGGTCCTGCGAGCGCAGGGGCCGGGCGGCGGATCATCGCGTGCAGGTCGGCGGAGGCCGGCACCATCGGGTAGACGCTGTCCTCGCCCTCGACGCGGAAGTCGAGCACCACGGTGCCCTTCTCGGCCCGCGCCCAGGCCACCGCCGCGGCGACGTCGGCCCGCTTCTCGACGCGGCGACCGGCGAGCCCGTGCGCCTCGGCGAGCTTGACGAAGTCAGGGGAGCGCAGCGGGGTCGCGACATAGCGGCCGCCGTAGAAGAACTGCTGCCACTGCCGCACCATGCCGAGAAAGCCGTTGTTGATGATGGCGACATTGACCTTCACGCCCTCCTGCGCGGCCGTCGACAATTCGCAAGCCGTCATTTGAAATCCGCCGTCGCCGACCACCACCCAGATGTCGTCGTGGGGTTTGGCGAAGCGCGCGCCGATGGCGGCCGGCAGCGCGAACCCCATGGTGCCGAGGCCGCCCGAGGTGATCAGCTTCCGCGGGTGGTCGTGCTTGTAGTACTGGGCCTCCCACATCTGGTGCTGGCCGACGTCGCTGACCACCAGCGCGTTGCCCTCGGTGATCTTCCAGAGGTCGTGGATGACGTGCGCGGCGTGCAGGCGGCCTTCGTCAGGCAGCGCCACGATGTCGCGCACCGAGGCGTCGCCCTTGAGCTTGCCGATGTGCGCGCGCCACGAGGAGCGGTCGCCGCGCGGCACGCGGGTGAGCAGCGCCCGCAGGCACTCGCCGACGTCGCCGAGCAGCGGGACATCGACTTTGACGTTCTTGTCGATCTCGGCGGGGTCGATCTCGACGTGGATCTTCTTCGCGTTGACCGCGTAGGTGCGCAGGTTGCCCGTCACCCGGTCGTCGAAGCGCATGCCGAGGGCGATGATCAGGTCGCACTGCTGGATCGCCTGGTTCACCCACGCCTCGCCGTGCATCCCCATCATGCCGAGCGAGAGGTGGTGGGTGGCCGGGAAGCCGCCCAGCCCGAGCAGCGTCTGCGCCACCGGGATGTCGGTCTTCTCGGCGAAGGCGACGAGCTCCTGCATCGCGTCGGCCATCATCACGCCGTGGCCCGCGAAGATGAGCGGCCACTTCGCCTCGGAGATGAGCTGGGTGGCCCGCTCCAGCTCGGCCGCCAGGGGCGTGCGGCGCGGCAAGTGGCGCGGGCGCGCGGGCGGTCCCACCGGGACGAGCGGGACGCTGGCCTGCAGCGCGTCCTTGGTGATGTCCACCAGCACCGGCCCGGGCCGCCCCGAGGCGGCGACGTGGAACGCCTCGCGCAAGACGCCCGGGATCTCCTCGGCGCGCGTCACCAGGTAGTTGTGCTTGGTGATCGGAAGTGTAATACCCGTGGTGTCGATCTCCTGGAAGGCGTCGGTGCCGAGGCCCGGCGAGGCGACCTGGCCCGTGATGAAGACGGTGGGCACCGAGTCGAGCATGGCAGTGGCGATGCCCGTCACCAGATTGGTCGCGCCCGGCCCTGAGGTGGCGACCGCGACGCCTACCCGGCCCGAAGCGCGCGCGTAGCCGTCGGCCATGTGCGCGGCGCCCTGCTCGTGGCGGACCAGCACATGGCGGATCGGGTAGGCGGGCATCGCGTCGTAGGCGGGCATGATCGCGCCGCCCGGATAGCCGAAGACCACCTCGACCCCTTCGCGGACCAGCGCCTCCCACATCAACTGCGAGCCGGTGCGGACGGCGGGCCCGGGCGCGGGCTCCAGCGGCTTCGCTGGGGACAGCGCGGGGGTCGTCCCCGCCTCGGTTGCGCTCTCGATCTGGTGTGCCACTCGGTGCTCCTGCTGTTGCCCTGCAGAGTTGTTTGGAGGCTGCGCGGAAGCTGCTCGGAAACGAAGGAGCCCCCGGACCCGTTGAGGGGTGCGGGGGCTCGGTCCTACCGGTCTGCTGCTTGCCGGATTAGGAGGGAGCCCCAGGTCCAAGAAGAAGAAGGACGAGGCTCCGAAGGATGGGGAGGACGATGACGACAGCGACGGCGCCAGCGAACGCGGTGATGGCGACGGCGCGCAGCAGCGCGGAGGCGGCCTGCGAGGCGGCGGCGCTGCGGAGTGCGGTACGGCGCGTGTTGATCATCTAGAACCTATCTTTCATCGGATCTCCGCCCGATGTCAAACCAATCGCACTCGGGGGCCGGTGCGACAGATCGGCACGGATCCGATGTTCTAGAGGGAAGCGGGCGCCGCGCCGGGCGCGTCACCCGCCCGAGGCGCTCTAAGGCCTGTCCTCAAACCCCAGCTACCTCCGGCGACGGACCGGAGGTCTGCGCCGGGCAGCCGCCTCGGTGCCCGCTGGGGTTTGAGGACAGGCCCTAGCTAGTCCGTCAGGCTCGCCAGCTGGTTGCGGATCGCCCACTTCACGAGACCGGCGAGGTGGTCGATGTCGAGCTTGGCCATGATCGCCGCCCGGTGGCCCTCGACCGTCTTGGGCGCGAGGCGCAGCGCGAGGCCGATCTCCCGCGAGGTGAGGCCCGTGGCGACCAGCGCCAGCACCTGCCGCTCGCGCGGAGAGAGCGCGTGCGGGTCGCTGGGCTGCTGCGCTTCGCGCCGCCCGAACTTGAGGAACTGCGCAGCCGCCCTGGGCGAGAGGTAGACCTCGCCCCTGCCCACCGCGCGCAGCGCCTCGGGCAGCTCGGCCCAGGCGTTCCCGCGGCTGACGACGGCCGCCACTCCCGAGTCGATCGCTTCGGCCAGCCGCGCGCCCTCCTCCTGGCTCCAGAGCAGGACCACCTTCGTCGGGACGCCGCGCTGGGCCAGCTCTTGGGCGACCCGCAGCCCGGAGAGGCCGGGCATCCGCTGGTCGAGCACCGCGACCTCGGGGACCTGCGCCTCGATGGCGCGCAGGGCGCCCGGGCCGTCCACCTCGGCACAGGACAGCTCGACCTGGCCCTCGAGCAGCGAGCGGAGGCCGGCCAGGACGATCGGGTGCTCGTCCGCCAGCAGCACGCGCATGGAGCCGGCCACGTTGACTGGCTGGCCGTGGTGCTGGGCGGGGAGGTGGGCGGTCATCGGGGCGCTCCGTGTAGGGTCAGGTCGTGTGCTGTCGGCCTTTGAACATTCGGGCCGTCGTGCAGTACAACAAGAAGTTGGTGGGACGGTTTGGCGCAGCCTGCACTGAGCGGCTGCAGGCTCCTTCCAACAGACAGGTCCTGATCGAGGGACACATCACCTAAGTCGAACGGCTCAAGAAAAGTACTTGGTCGAACGAATATTCCCGGGGGGGCAGCGAGGAGTGGGCAGTGGCTGGACAGCTGGCGACAGCGCTCGAAGACGTGTTGGCGCGGTGCCGCGTCCGGTGGCCCGGCGTCGCGGCGGAGGGTCCCGACGAGGCCGTGCGGCGGCTCGCGGTGACGCCCTCGAAGGCGGAGGAGCCGCTGCACCTCGACGACCTCTGGCTGGCGTCGGCCTGCCGCGCTGGCGACCGGGCCGCGCTGGGCCACTTCGACCGGGACTTCCTCGCGCGGTCGCTCGCCGGCGTGGCCCGCCTCGACCCCTGCGCCGCCTTCGCCGACGAGGTCTCCCAGTCGGTCCGCGAGCGCCTGTTCACCGACTCCACCGGAGGGAGCCGTCTCGCGGGCTACACCGGCCGCGGCCCGCTGCTCTCCTGGGTGCGGGCGGTGGCGATGCGCTGCGCGCTCAACCTGCGCCGGGGCAAGCACCAGGAGTCCGAGGAGCCCCTGCTCGGCATCTCCTCGATCGGCGACGACCCCGAGCTGCAGCTGCTGCGCAGCCGGTTCGGCGCGGAATTCAAGGAGGCGCTCGGCGCGGCGCTGCGCAGCCTCGACCCCCAGGAGCGCAGCTTCCTGCGCCTGCACCTCGTCGAGGGCGTCACCATCGACCGGCTGGCGGCCTCCAGCGGCGTGCACCGGTCCACCGTGGTGCGCCGCCTCGCCGCCGCGCGCGGCAACGTCCTCCGCAAGACCAGGGCGCGCCTGGCGACCACGCTGCGGGTGGAGCCGTCCGAGGTGGACAGCCTGATCGGCCTCTTGCAGAGCCGGCTCGACCTCAGCCTGGGACGCCTGCTGCAGTCGGCGGCGGCCCTCGAGTCCATCGCGAGGGTGAGCCGTCGGGGCCGCTAGCGCTGGGGGGACTCGCGCATGAAGTCGCCCCGCTCCCACTGGTAGCCGTAGAGCCCCAGGAGGCGGTCGAGCTCTCGCTGCGGCGGCCCGAGCTTGCTCTCGTCGGGAGGAGAGAACAGGTGCAGGCCGCCGTCCTGCTGCATCCAGGCCGCGCGGGAGGCGTCGGGGAGGATGGCGACCGCGTCGACCGCGGTGAAGGCGCCCAGGCCGACGCGCGTCAGGATCTTGCCCGAGGCGGTGTCCCAGAGCTCCAGCATCCCCCGCGTCATGCCGACCAGCGCCGCGGACGGGAACCGCCCGCCAGCCGGGCTGGTCACCTGCAGCGCGCGGACCTCGCCCTCGCTGCCCCCCGTCGTCTTGTGCACCTCTGCGCCGCTGGCCACGTCCCACAGGCGGACCGACCGGTCGTTGCTGCCCGAGACCAGCCGGCCCGGTCCGACGAAGGCGAGCGCGGTGACCTTCTCGGAGTGCGCGGTCAGGCTGCGTGGGGCTCCTCGGGACACGAGGTCCCACACGGCGATGTCGCGGTCGTCGCCCCCGGTCGCCAGGGTCTGCCCGTCGGGCGAGACGGCGATGGCGAACGGTACGTCTGGCCGCGCTGCGGTTGGCGGGAGCGCTTCGCGGCCGTCCTCCGCGAAGAAGTGCACGGCGCCGTCCTCCTGAGAGACCGCGAGCCACCGCTGCAGCGGGTCCCAAGCCAGGGCAACCGAAGGTCGCCCGGACAGCGTCCGCAGGAGGTGGCCACCTGCGGCGCTCCCTGCGGCGCTCCCAGTGACACTCCAAAGCCGCACCCCGTCCGCGCCTGCGCTCGCGAGCAGCTCCCCCTGTGGCGCGAACGCGATCCGCGTCGGGCCGGCCCCTTGGCCGACCACTCCGAGGGGCTCGCCATCGACCCCGCTCCAGAGGCGCAGGCGGCCCTGGTCATCAGCCGAGACGAGGAGCCCGCCATCCGGTGAGAAGGCGAGTCCGGTGGGCCGGCCCGTTGGCGAGGCCCGGTGGCCCAGCGCCCCGCGCGCCGGGGCCGTGTTCCACACGCTCACGGCGCCGTCGTCGGAGCTGCGGGCCAGCCAGTCTGAGCTCGGCGACCAGATCAGGCGGGTGACCGGCCGGTTCAGCGCTGCCGTGGTGGCGACCGACTCGCCGGAGAGGGCGGAGTAGACGCGGGTCTGCCCGATCGACTCCTGCAGCAGGAACCAGTTGGCGTCGGGCGCGACAGCCGAGAGGGTCAAGCGCCGCTCGGGCGCCTGGGACAGGATGTGGAACCGCTCCCTGCCGGCGTCCAGGTCCCAGAGCCCGCCCTCGCCGTTGGCGTACACCACCACCGCGACCCCGGCGGCGGCGGAGAACGTCGCCATCTCGAGCCCGGGGGCGACGAGCGGGTCTCGCTCGAGGCCGGTGACGGGGTCGAGGCGGCGAAGGCCGTGCTGGCGGTCCGGCCAAAGCAGGAGCCCGCGCGCGAACGCGAGCGATTCGACCCTGCCCACGTCCTGCGGAGCGGGCAGCGCTGCGCCGGTCTCCAGGTTCCAGAGGCGCAGGCCACGCTCGGTCCCCGCAGCCAGGAGGCTCCCCTGGCGGGCGAGAGCCAGCACGCCCGCGCCCGCCTCGAGCGTGCGCCGGGCCGCGCCCGGGGACGGCTCGAACACCACCACCTTGCTTCCCACCGCGACCAGGAGCGCGTCGTCGGTGAAGAGCACGTCGTGGGCGGCGCTCCCCATCGGGATCCGGCGCAGCTCCTGGCCGGTCTGCCCGTCGCAGAGCACGAGGTCGCCGTCGTCTCCGGCTGAGGCGAAGACCTTTCCGTCCGGCGAGAAGGCGAGCCCCATCGCCCGCCCGCGGTGGCGCAGCTTGCGCCAGACGGGCGTGATGCCCCAATCCCCCAGCGCCACCAGCGCGAGCCGGGCGTCGAGGCGGTCCTCGACGGTGCGGGTGATGGCGAAGTAGGTCGTCGAGCGGTCCCACTGCTGGTACCCGCCGTACCCGAGCGCGGAGGAGAGGAGCCGCTCTGCCCAGTTGTGGCCTTGCTCCGCCTTGGCCCGCCACTGGGAGACACCGAACGGCAGCCACGCCGCCGCGAACAGCGCCACCACCGAGACCGCGAAGAGCAGCTTGTGCCGCGCCACCACGCGCCCGAGCAGCTCCATCGACGAGTACTGGTACGCGCCGACCCGCCGGCCCGCGCTGAACGCGGCCACCTCCTGCGCGAGCTCCGCGGCGCTGGGATACCGCAGGGCGCGGTCGCGGGAGAGGGCCTTCTTGGCGATCGCCGCCAGCTCCTGCGGGGCGCTGCCCCCGAGCGCCGGGACCGGCGTCGAGGTGGCGATCTCGAGCAGCTCCTTCGAGGTGCGGCCGCTGAACGGCGGCTTGCCCGCCAGGAACTCGTAGAGCATCGCCCCCAGGCTCCAGACGTCGCTGCGCTCGTCCACCTCGGAGAGCCTGCCGTGCGCCTGCTCGGGGCTCATGTAGGCGGGCGTCCCGAGCGCGGTGCCCTCGACGGTGAGCTCGGGCGAGCAGTCCAAGCCCGGCTCCGCCCGCGCGTCCACCTCGACTTCGCCGGTGACGCGGCCCAGCCCCCAGTCGAGCACCAGGGTCTCGCCGAACGCGCCCACCATCACGTTGGCGGGCTTCAGGTCGCGGTGGATCACGCCCTTGCCGTGCGCGTAGGCGACCGCCTGGCAGAGGTCGAGGAAGTGCGGCAGCAGGGCCAGCCGCGCTTCCAGGGTCGGGCTCGCCGCCAGCGCCTCGGCGAGCGTGCGGCCCCGGACGAGGCGCTGGGCATAGTACGGCGTGCCGTCCTCCAGCCGGCCCAGCTCGATCACCGGGACGATCGAGGGGTGCTCGAGCATCGCGGTGATGCGCGCCTCCCGCAGGAACCGCCGCACGCTCTCCTCGGAGCGGGCGGCGCCGCGCGTCCGGTCGTGCATCACCTTCAAGGCGACGCGCCGCTCGAGGCGCAGGTCCTCTGCCTCGAACACCGTGCCCATGCCGCCCGTGCCGGCCACGCCGAGCAGCCGGTACTCGGGCAGGGACTCGCCGCGGACCACCTCCGCGGCGGCCAAGGGCTCCTGGCGAGGGGAGCGTTGGCCGCCGTCGCCCTCGATGAGGCGGGCGGCGACCCAGCGGCACTCGGCGCACCCGTCGAAGTGGGCATACAGCCCGGTCGCGGCTTCCGGGCCTAGCGTGCCCTCGGCCAGCTCGACGAGGAGGTCCTCCGGGGGGCAGGCGGATGGACCCTCGGGCTGGTCGGTGAGGAGCCGACCGGGCGAGGG
>JAYWAO010000413.1:0-11320 GCA_043782365.1 Deltaproteobacteria bacterium | reverse complement strand
GAGCCGCACTTCCCGGTGCTCCTGGAGTGAGGCCCCTACCAGCGGGGCAGCTGCAGACCGATCAGATGGGGGAGACACTTTCGGCGCGCCGTACTAGTCCGGAGGCTCGGTCGGGCTCTGGGCGCTGTGCCAGACGGCGACGATCCACAGCTCCTGCGCGTCCACCCGGTAGAACAAGCGAAACGGCGCCACCACCAACTCCCGGTGCGGGAGCGCGGGGAACTCCGGGATCCTGCGGCCCGACTGGGGGAACGTCTTGAGTCGCGCGACGGCCTTCTCGACGCGCAGGAGGACCTTCACCGCGGCCGTAGCGTCGTCGTGGCGGATGTACTCGAGCGCGCCGAGAAGCTGCCCTCGCGCAGACCGCGTGAACCGGATCTTCATCGCCTCAGCAAAGACCTGGCGTCGGCCATTACGTCGGCGAAGTCGTGCAGATCGCCCGCGGCCACTTCGCGCTCACCCTGGGCGATGCGACGCAGCAGCTCGCGCTCCTTCTCCTGGTCTTCGTAGACCTCGACGCTCATCACCACCGCGGTGGCGCGCCCGCGCTGCGTGATGAAGACGGGCTGCTTGCTCTTGCGGACCTGCGACAGGACGCCGGCTGCGCCTTGGCGGAGGTCGCTCACGGGGATGATCGAGGGCACTCTGGCCATTGGCGGTACCTCCAGAAGTACCTCTGCAAGTACCACCAACAGCTCCCGGGCGCTACTCCGCCACCGTCACCTTGATCATCTTCACCGGCGTCACCGGCCGGTCGTTCGCGTCGGTGCGCGTCTTCTCGATCTTCGTCACCACGTCCATTCCGCTCGTCACCTTCCCGAACACCGGGTGCCGCGAGGCTCCCGGCGTGAAGTAGTCGAGGAAGGCGTTGTGCACGGTGTTGATGAAGAACTGGCACGAGCCGCTGTTGGGCGCGCCGGTGTTCGCCATCGAGAGCGTGCCGGGCAGGTTCGACAGCTTCGCCTTGTGCTCGTCCTGGATGCAGCCGCCGGGGCCGTCGCCGGTGCCGGCGCGGGCGCTCTTCGGGTCCTTCGAGTGCGGGCAGCCGAACTGGAGCATGAAGTTGTCGATCACCCGGTGGAAGTGCAGCCCGTCGTAGAAGCCGCTCTTGGCGAGCTTGACGAAGTTGCCTGCGGTGATCGGCATCTGGTCGACGAACAGCTCGACGGTGATGTTGCCGAGGGAGGTCTCGAGGGTCGCGATCGGATTGGCCATGGCGCGCAAGCTACGCAAAGTGCGGCCCGGCGGGAAGGGGCTCGAGCCCGTAGACGGTGTTCTCGCCGCCGATCAGCGCCTCGCCGCCCGGGGCCACCACCGTGTTCGCGCCCTCGTTCCACGTCGCTTCGTCCATCACCCGGTGCCAGCGCAGCGGCTCGGGCGCGGCTCACTCTCCCGGGGGCTCGGGCAGCAGCCCAGCGACCACGGCGCGCGCCTCGTCGGCGGTGAACGGCTTGGACAGCGCGGCCTGGAACCCATACTGCTGGTACTCGGCGATGACGGGCGCATTCGAGTATCCAGAGGAGACCACCGCGCGCACGGCCGGGTCGAGCGCCCTCAGCCGCGCCAGGGTCTCGACCCCGCCCACACCGCCGGCGACCGTCAGGTCGAGCAGCACCAGGTCGAACGAGCGGCCCTGGTCGCGCGCGGACTGCCACTGCTTCACCGCGTCCGCGCCGTCGGCGGCCACCGAGACCTCGCACCCCAGCGAGGCCAAGGTACGCTGCGTCACCCGGCGGACCATCTCCTCGTCGTCCATCACCAGCACCCGGCCGCGCAAGCGCGAGGTGGCCGGCTCGACCTTCGCCCCCGCGGAGACCGCCTCGGGCTGCGCTGGGAGCAGCACCTCGAAGGTGGTCCCGGACCCGGGCGTCGAGCGGGCCTCGATCGAGCCGCCGTGCCTCGTCACCACCGAGTGGCACACCGCCAGCCCGAGCCCGCTGCCCCGGTCCTTGGTGGAGAAGAACGGGTCGAAGATGCGCGGCAGGCTCGCCGCCGGGATGCCGACGCCCAGGTCGCTGACGCGCAGGCGCAGGTAAGGGCCGGCCGCGAGCCCGCCTTGCGCGCCGGGCTGCAGCGCGGTGTTCTCCAGCGAAACCACCACCGTGCCGCCGGCGGGCATGGCTTCGAGCGCGTTGAGCACGAGGTTCTGCACCACCTGCGCGATCTGGCCGGGGTCCACCTCCGCCGGCCAGAGCCCCTGGCCGAACTGGAAGGCGCATGCGCCAGTGGCCCCCCGCGCAGCGAAGAGCGCCGCCTCGCGGACCAGCGGGGCGAGGTCGGCCACCTTCTTCACCGGCGCGCCTCCCTTTGCAAACGTCAGCAGCTGGCCGGTGAGGGTGGCGGCGCGCTGGGCCGCCGCTGCCGCCTCCTCCAGCAGCTCGTCCAGCTCGGCCGCAGGGGGGTGGTCGGAGCGCGCCAGCGAGACGTTGGAGAGGATGCCCGTGAGCAGGTTGTTGAAGTCGTGGGCGATGCCGCCGGCGAGCACCGCCAGCGCCTCCAGCCGCTGGGCGCGCGAGAGCGTCTGCGCGACCCGCTCGCGCTCGCTGACGTCGATGGTGAGTGACATCACCCCGGTCACCTTCCCGTCGCCGTCGGTGAGCGGGGTGTTGACCCACTCGCAGACGATGGTGCGGCCGTCGCGCGTGGTGTTCTCGTTGATGTGGACCTGCCCCCCGCGCTGCGCGAGCAGGCTGGCCCACACGTCGGCGACCTGCGGCCAGAACTTCCTCGGTACGATCAGCTCGCCGGCGTTGCGCCCGAGCGCCTCCTCCTTGGTCCAGCCGAAGATCCTCTCGGCGGCCGGGTTCCAGTAGGCGACGCGGAACTCGAGGTCGAACTCGATCACCCCGAAGAGGGTCTGCTCCAGGTGCAAGGTGAGCTTGCGCTGCGAGGCTGCCAGCGCCGCCTCGGCGCGCTTGCGCTCGGCCAGCTCGGCGCGCAGCCCGGCGGTGGCGCTTGCGACCCGCCGGCGCAGCACCGCGTTCCAGCCGAGCACGATCGCGACCACCGCCAACAGGCCCCCCAGCGCAGCGGCCACCTGGCGGCCGAAGGCGAAGGGCGAGAGGTCGAGCTTGATCCAGCGGCGGTAGATCTCCTCCCGCTCCTCCGGGGTCACCGAGGCCAGCCCCTTGGCCATGATCGAGCCGAGCAGCGGCTGGTCGCGCCGCGTCGCGATCGCCAGCGGGTTTCGGCGCCCGGAGTCGCCGGCCACCTTGAGGTTGGCGATGCCGTGGCGCTCGATCAGGTACGAGGCGGTGGCGAGGTTCACCACCGCGGCGTCCGCCCGGCCGAAGGAGACGTCCTGCAGGCAGGTGAGGTCGTCCGCCGACGGCGCGAGCAGCACGCTGGGGAAGCGTGCCAGCACGTACTCGTGCAGGGCATTGCCCGCCGTCACCGCCACGCGCCGGCTCCGCGCGCCGCTGCCTGGCTCCGCGGCCGGGCGGCCGAGCGCGTCGAGCGTAGCCTCCCCGGAGAACTCCTTGCGGACGATGATCACGTTGGGGATGTCGAGGATCGGCGCGGTCCAGGCGAGGTAGGCCGAGCGCTTCGGCGTGGCCTGCGCGGCGGTGACGCCGTCCACCTCGTGCGCCTCGGCCAGGCGCAGCACCTCGTCCCACGAGCGGGCGCGGACGATCTCGATCGACGCCCCGAGCCGCGCCTCGATCAGCTTGAAGTAGTCGGCGATCAGGCCCCGGTAGGCACCCTGCTCGTCGAACCACTCCAGCGGCGGGAAGGCCGGGTCGGGGGCGAACCGCAGCGGGCCGCGGCTCCGCAGGTAGCCCCGCTCCTCGCTGGTCAGCGAGGGCCCGGAGGGTGCGCCCCGCAGCGCGGCCCAGGCGGCCACCACGCCGACCAGCGCCACGGCGAAGGCGAGCAGCGCCCTGCGGCGCCACGGGGACGCTGGTCCCGCCGGAGGCGGCACCGCGAAGGGCCCTCCTCGCGCGGGGACAGGGACCCGCTCCCCGCTGGGCGCGCTCGGCATGGCCGCACTTTGGCCGCCCCTCCCTCCGGCCCGCAAGCAGATCCGCCCGGCCGCGCTCCACGGGCTGCAGCTCCCCCGCGACGCAACCAGCGCGGCTCCCGGCCGGCGGCCCTCGCCGCGGGACCTCCGCTGCGGTCCTTGCGCGCCGTCGCACGCGCCGCCCAACGCTCCCTGGAACGGTCCGTGCAGCGGTCCCTCCCAGCAGGCCTCCGGGCCCCTCCGTGGCGCAGAGATTGCGCGAAATGGCGGGTCCGGTCGATCGGGCCAATCGAAGCCTCTCCGCGCAAAACGTGCGGGTCCGGGCAACGGCAGGACGGAGAGTCACCATGTTCCAGGCGAGGATCCACGGCAGAGGCGGGCAGGGGGTGGTGACGGCGACCGAGATGCTCTCGATCGCCGCGTTCGAGGAGGGCCGGCACGCGCAAGCGTTCCCCAGCTTCGGCTCGGAGCGCACGGGCGCGCCGGTGGTGGCGTTCTGCCGGATCGCCGACGAAGAGATCCGCCTGCGCGAGCCCGTGATGGAGCCCGACGCGCTGATCATCCAGGACCCGACGCTGCTCCACCAGATCGACTGCTTCGCCGGGCTCAAGAAGAGCGGCTATATCCTCATCAATACCAACAAGACCTTCACCCAATTGGGCCTGGGCGATTATGTCCGCGACTTCCCGCCCGAGCGTTTGCGAACGGTGTCGGCGACCGATCTCGCGCTCAAGCACGTGGGCCGCAACGCTCCCAACGTGCCGCTGCTCGGGGGGTTCGCCGCGCTCTCGGGGCTCATCAAGCTCGAGTCGGTGATCAAGGCGATCAACCAGAAGTTCAAGGGCAAGGTGGCCGCGGGCAACATCGCCGCCGCGACCGAAGCCTACCACCAGGTCATGCGCGAGATGAAGGAGGCGAAGGCCGCGCTCGCCGCGCCCGCCGCGTCGGCAACAAAGCCTGGTCTGGAGGCTCCCAATGCTTAGGCAGATGGAAGGTTCCCGCGCGGTCGCCGAGGCGGTGGCGCTCTGCCGCCCCGAGGTGATCTGCGCCTATCCGATCTCCCCGCAGACCCACATCGTCGAGGCCCTCGGCGAGATGGTGAAGGACGACTCGCTCAAGCCGTGCGAGTTCATCAACGTCGAGAGCGAGTTCGCGGCGATGTCGGTCGCCATCGGCGCTTCGGCGGCGGGCGCGCGCACCTACACGGCCACCGCGTCGCAGGGCCTGCTCTTCATGGCCGAGGCGGTCTTCAATGCCTCGGGATTGGGACTACCGATTGTAATGACGGTCGCCAACCGGGCGATCGGCGCGCCGATCAACATCTGGAACGACCACTCCGACGCCCTCTCGCAGCGCGACGCGGGCTGGATCCAGATCTTCGCCGAGACCAACCAGGAGGCGCTCGACCTCCACATCCAGGCCTTCCGGCTCGCCGAGGAGCTCTCGCTGCCGGTGATGGTCAACATGGACGGCTTCATCCTCACCCACGCCTATGAGCGGGTGGACATGCCGACGCAGGCGCAGGTGGACGCGTACCTGCCCAGGTACGAGCCGCGGCAGGTGCTCGACCCCCAAGAGCCCGTCTCGATCGGCGCGATGGTCGGCCCCGAGGCGTTCATGGAGGTGCGCTACCTCGCGCACCACAAGCAAATGGAGGCCTTGAAGCTGATCCCGGCCTATGCGGCCGAGTTCAAGGCGGTGTTCGGCCGCGACTCCGGCGGGCTCCTGCGCACCTACCGGTGCGAAGACGCGGAGACCATCGTGGTGGCGATGGGCTCGGTGCTGGGCACCATCAAGGACACCATCGACGAGCTGCGCGCTTCGGGCCAGAAGATCGGCGCGCTCGGCCTGGGTCTCTTCCGGCCTTTCCCGCTCGCGGCGGTGTGCGAGGCGCTGCGGAGCGCGAAGCGGGTGGTGGTCCTGGAGAAGAGCCTGGCGGTGGGCCTCGGCGGCATCCTCTCGGCGAACGTGCGGATGGCGCTGCAGTCGCTGCCCATCGACGTCTACACGGTGGTGGCCGGCCTCGGCGGGAGGGCCATCACCAAGAAGTCGCTCACCCAGCTCTTCCTCGAGGGGGGCAAGGGGCTCCTGCCGCCGCTGACCTTCCTCGACCTCGACATGGCGGCGGTCAACAAGCAGCTCGAGCGGGAGCGGGCGCAGCGCCGCTCGGGCCCTGTCGCCGAGTCCCTCTTGCGCGACGTCGGCGCCGGCGCAGGCCGGCTGTATTGAAAGGGTTGATATGACCTTCCAGCCAATCAAGTTCTATCAGACCGGCACCTTCACCGTGGGCAACCGCCTGCTCGCTCCCGCGGAGCGCAGCGTGCAGTCGAGCCCCAAGCGGTTCAACGCGCTCAACTCGGGCCACCGCGCCTGCCAGGGGTGCGGCGAGGCGCTCGGCGCGCGCTATGCCATCGACGCCGCCATCGAGGCCGCCAACGGCCAGGTGGTGGCCGCCAACGCGACCGGCTGCCTCGAGGTGTTCTCGACGCCCTATCCCGAGACCTCGTGGCAGATCCCCTGGATCCATTCGCTCTTCGGCAACACCGCCGCGGTGGCGACGGGCATCGCCGCGGCCTTCAAGGTGAAGCAGGCCAAGGGGCTCGCCAAGGACGTCCGGGTGGTCGCCCAGGGCGGCGACGGCGGGACGACCGACATCGGCTTCGGCTGCCTCTCGGGGATGTTCGAGCGCAACGACGACGTGCTCTATATCTGCTATGATAATGGCGGATACATGAACACGGGCGTGCAGCGCTCGTCGGCCACGCCGCCGGCGGCGCGCACCTCCACCACGCCGGCCGTTGGCAAAGAGCCGGGCAACAACTTCACGCAAGGCAAGTTCCTCCCGGCCATCGCGATGGCGCACGAGATCCCGTATGTCGCGACCGCCACGGTGGCCGACCTGCGCGACCTCGAGGCCAAGGTGCGGCGGGCGATGGAGTTCCGCGGCGCGCGCTACCTCCACCTCCTGGTGCCCTGCCCGCTCGGGTGGGGCACGGCCTCGAGCGACACCATCCTGATGGCCCGCCTCGCCAAGGAGACCGGCCTCTTCCCGGTCTTCGAGGCCGAGCGCGGCGAGGTGACCTCGTCGCTGAAGATCCGGCGCAAGACGCCCGTCGAGGAGTACCTGAAGCCGCAGAAGCGGTTCGCGCACCTCTTCGGCGCCAAGCCCCGCGTCGACGTGATCGCCCGCCTGCAGGGCCTCGCCGACAAGAACATCCGCAAGTATGGCCTGCTCGATACCCAGGCCGCCGAAGCCGGGACCAAGTGAGGAATCGCCATGGATAAGCCTTTTGCCATCACCCTCGACCCGGGCTCTTCGCTCGCCAACCACACGGGCTCGTGGCGCACCAACCGGCCCGTGTACCTGGACCGCCTCCCGCCTTGCAACGACGCCTGCCCCGCGGGCGAGGACATCCAGGGCTGGCTGTTCCAGGCCGAGAGCGGCGATTATGAGAAGGCGTGGCGCGCATTGACCCAGGACAACCCGCTGCCAGCCACCATGGGCCGCGTCTGCTATCACCCGTGCGAGGGCGCCTGTAATCGCGCGCAGCTCGATCTGCCGGTCGGCATCAACTCGGTGGAGCGGTTCCTCGGCGACGAGGCGATCAAGCAGGGCTGGGCGTTCGAGAAGCCTGGCTTCCAGTCGGGCAAGAAGGTGCTCGTCGTCGGCGCCGGTCCCTCGGGATTGTCGGCGGCCTATCACCTCGCGAAGCTCGGGCACGCGGTCGAGCTGCAGGACGCCGGCCCGTTCGCCGGGGGCATGATGCGCTTCGGCATCCCCAAGTACCGGCTCCCGCGCGAGGTGCTCGACGCGGAGGTCAAGCGTATTACTGAGATGGGCGTGGTGCTCAAGCTCAACACCAAGGTGGAGCACATCGAGCAGAGCATGAAGGCCGGCGGGTTCGACGCGGCCTTCCTCGCGGTGGGCGCCCACATCGGCAAGCGCGCGTTCATCCCGGCGGGCTCGGCCACCAAGATCCTCGACGCGGTCTCGGTGCTGCGCAGCATGGAGGGCGAGGAGAAGCCGCTGCTCGGCCGCCGCGTCGCCGTCTATGGCGGCGGCAACACCGCCTTCGATGTCGCCCGCACCGCCAAGCGGCTCGGCGCCACCGAGGCGATCATCGTCTACCGGCGCACGCGCGAGAAGATGCCGGCCCACGACTCGGAGATCGAAGAAGCCGTCCAGGAGGGCATCCTCATCAAGTGGCTCTCCACCATCAAGCAGGCCGGCGAGGGCAGCATCACCATCGAGAAGATGGCGCTCGACGCGAAGGGCTTCCCGCAGCCCACGGGCGAGTTCGAGCAGCTAGAGGCCGACTCGGTGGTGCTCGCGCTCGGGCAGGACGTGGACCTGGGTCTGCTCGAGGGCGTCGGCGGGCTCACGGTGAAGGACGGCGTGGTCACCGTCGGCCCCAACATGATGACCGGCCACCCGGGCATCTTCGCGGGCGGAGACATGGTGCCGTCGGAGCGCACGGTGACGGTGGCGGTGGGCCACGGCAAGAAGGCCGCGCGCCACATCGACGGCTGGCTGCGCAACCAGGCGTACGCGGCCGCGCCCAAGCACGAGCTGGCGAACTTCGAGAAGCTCAACCCCTGGTATTACTCCGAGGCGCCGCAGCAAGTGCGGCCCACGCTCGACCTCGTCCGCCGGCAGTCGACGTTCGAAGAGGTCTCGGGCGGGCTCGACGAGAAGACCGCGCTCTTCGAGGCGCGCCGCTGCCTCTCGTGCGGCAACTGCTTCGAGTGCGACAACTGCTATGGCGTCTGCCCCGACAACGCGGTGATCAAGCTGGGCGCGGGTCTGCGGTTCCAGTTCAACTACGACTATTGCAAAGGCTGCGGCATCTGCGTGACCGAGTGCCCGTGCGGGGCGATCAAGATGGTGCCTGAGGAGAACTGACGGCTACTCCCAATCCTTCAGCCGCCGCGTCAGCTCGGCGAGCTTGGCCACCTCGGGCCCGCCGATCTTCTCGACCTCCCGCCACTCGAGCTTCTGCGCCAGTGGTCGGGCGGCGCGGTAGAGGCCGCGCGGATTCCCTTCCCACTTGCCCCACTCGCTCTCGCCGGCGCCCAGCTCCTCGGCGCACCACCGCGCGAGCGCCAGCTCTGCTGCGCGCAAGAGCGGCGCGGCGCCGTCCTTCCAGAAAGCCTTGCCGGCGTCGCCGCGGTCATGGCGGCAGTACCAGGCCGAGCAGGTGGACTCGCGGTGCTTCCAGACGCCGCAGTCGCCGCCCTTGTGGACGAGCAGGTGCGGGCAGATCAGCGACTCGTCCCGGCCGAACTTCACGCCCGCGTCGTAGCGCGAGAGGTACTCCTCGCTCGCGTAGAGCCCGAGCGGCGTGACGGCGATGCCCGCGTCGATCCGCTTTTCCACGGTGGCGAGCCCCTCGGCGAAGTTTGGGTCCTTGTCGTCGAGGATCGCGCCGGCGAGGAAGTTGTGCAGCATCGGCATGTACGTGCAGCACTTGGTGACGGGGCTGTAGTGCTCGGGGCCCTGCGGCTCGCCCTTGGGCGCGAGCTTCACGCAGCTGCCGCAGGTGGCCGACTCCTCCTTGGGCACGGCGCCGACCAGCTCGTCCATCCAGCGGCGCTGCAGGGGGGCGAAGGGGGTGGGCGTGATGGTGAGCAAGCGCATGCGTGGAGGCTCCCAAGAAGCGGGACCGCGCGCAAGCGAGGAGAGCAGACCGCCCTGCGCCTGCGCGCGCGCCGCGCTATACCTGCCCCTCATGCCCGACCTCGCCGCCCAGTCGCAGATGCTCGCCAACCGCGTGAAGAAGACAGTCCGCGCGCTCGGCAAGAAGTTCGAGAAGCAGAACGTCGGCGCGTACCGCGTCTACGACTGGGACATCCCCGAGCTGCGGCTGGTGGTCGACTGGTACGAGGGCCACCTGGTCGCCGCCGAGTACGCGCGCACGCAGACCGACCTGATCCCCAACTGGCTCGAGTCCATGGCCGCCGCTTGCGCCGAGGCTCTGAGCGTCAAACCTGACAAGGTCCACGTGAAGCGCCGTCGCACCCGGCCCGCCGAGGGCGTGCGCTACACCCGGCTGGCGGCCACCGGCGTGCGCTTCCCCGTGCGCGAGGGGCCCTGCCGCTTCCTGGTCAACCTCGATGACTACATCGACACCGGCCTCTTCGGAGACCACCGCGAGACCCGCGCCATCGTCCGCGCCCAGGCGACGGGCAAGAGCGTGCTCAACCTCTTCTGCTACACGGGCGCCTTCACCTGCGCGGCGGCCTCGGGCGGCGCCAAGAGCACCACCAGCGTCGACGTCTCGCCCGTCTACCTCGACTGGCTCAAGGACAACCTCGCCCTCAACTCGCTCACCGGCCCGCAGCACGAGCTCGTCCGCGCCGACGCGCGCGAGTTCCTCCGGCTCGCCGCGGGCCAGGGCCGCAGCTGGGACGTGATCGTCTGCGACCCGCCGTCGTTCTCCACCAGGCGCGAGAAGTCGCAGGAGCCCGGCGGGGACGGCGACCGCGCGCGGGGCGGGCGCGACGGCGAGTCCGACTTCGACGTGCAGCGCGACCACCCCGAGCTGGTGGCCGACTGCCTCGCCCGCCTCACCCCGGGCGGCACGCTCTGGTTCTCCTCCAACCACCAGCGCTTCGAGCCGCGGCTGGACGAGCTGGGGCCGCTCTGCGCGGAGCTGAAGGAGGTCACCGCCGAGACGCTGCCGCCAGACTATCGACGGCAGGCCCACCGCTGCTTCCGCATCACCCGCGCGCGGTAGACGGCGCGGGCTGCGCGAAATCGAAGGAGGCCGGTCAGGCGGCCGCTGGCCTGCGCGCGATGAGGATGAACGCGCCCAGGCAGCCCGCCGTCAGCAGCGAGGAGGCGACCAGCATCCACAAGATCGGCCCGAGGTCCGCGCCGCTCGAGCCGATCAGCACCTCCTGCAGCACCGAGCCCGCCGCGCCGAGCCCGCCGATGATCCCCGAGGCGCGCACCGTGTTCTTGCCGACCAGGTCCATCACCGCCGCGCCGGTCATCAGCGCGTCGGGGCCGTAGAGCGTGAAGCCCATCGCGCCCATGCAGATGGTGAAGATGACGGCGCTCTGGCTGCCCACGGTCATCGCCGCCAGCGTCGCGCCGACGAGGCCGAGGATCATCACGAACGAGGCCACCGCGTGGCGGCCCTTGAAGAGGCGGTCGCTGGCGGCGCCGAGCGCGATCACGCCGGCCACGCCGCAGACGTCGAAGACGGTGGAGAGGTAGCCCGCGCTGTCGCCGCGCAGGCCGAAGTTGCGCTGCAGCACGTAGGGCGCCCAGCTCCAGAGCGCGTAGCGGATGAACTTCATCCCGAAGTAGGCGCCGCCGATCAGCAGCACCAGCGCCCAGGTGCGCCGGTCCCA
>JAYWAO010000412.1:0-11321 GCA_043782365.1 Deltaproteobacteria bacterium | reverse complement strand
CGGTGATCACCCACAAGCACGTCGGCCCGCTGCTCCTCACCGCGCAGGCCGGGTGGCGTCTGCCGCACGGGCCGCGCGACGACGATCCCGCGGGACCGTTCTATGGCGCCGCGGCGGCCCTGGCGATGAGCCCGTCGACGACCTTCATGTTCCAGGCCGCGGGCGACGCCGGGCGCGGCTTTGCGAATCTCAAGCTGATGCCGGGGATCTCGTTCTCGCTGCTGGGTCCCGACCCGCTGGAGGCTCGACGCAAGGCGCTGCGCCTCAAGGCGCTCGAGGTCGCGCGCGCCATCCTCGGCGACATCCCGGCGCCCGGCGTCGACGTCTCGCTGCCGCGGGCGGCCGTCGCCGATCAGGGGCCGCCCGCCTGGACCGGGGTCGGGCTCTTCAACAGCGCCCGCTCGGCGTCGCTGCAACACCCGGGGCGGATCACCTTCTTCGCCACGGGCGGCGTCGCGCTCGGGAGCCGCGCCACCTGGTCGGTCTTCGCGGGGGTGCAGATCGCCAGCTTCGACGAGCTCCTGGTGGACAGCGACGGCGACGGGATCCCCGACCGGTTCGATAAGTGCCCCTATGAGCCGGAGGATTGGGACGGATATGAAGACGAGGACGGCTGCCCCGACCACGGCGCCGAGGTGTTGAAGAAGTATGTGGAAGAGGTGCGTCGCAAGGCCGCGACCAGGGGCGTGCGCTTCACCACGCCGCAGCCCCGCTACCGGCTGAAGATCCCCATCCGGCCGATCCCCACTGCGCCTGCCCCGGGCGATCCTCGCGAGGCCGATCCGCCGCGTCCGGCACCGGCCGCGCCGGCCCCACCCGCGGCGCCTCCGCCTGCGCCTGCGCCTGTTCCGGCCTCGAAGGCGCCGCGGAGGCCCGCACCAGCGCGGCGCCTCGCTGCCGCCACTCCGGCGAAGAGCGCGGTGCGTCCCGCGGCGGCGCCTAGCGCAGCAGAGCGCACGGGTCCCATCAGTGGCCCGGAGAGCAAGACAGCCCCCAAGGCGACGTCCGCGCCGGTCCCGAAGGCCGCGGCCCCCGCGCGCGTCCCTGCGCAGCCCGCACCCGAGCGCTCGCTGCTCCCCAGCGCTGCCTTGTGGACCAGTCCCGTGGTGCCGCTGCCGCTCGTCGAGTGGCCCGGCCGCGTGGGCGCGGTGCGTGACGCCCTTGCGCTCCCGCGGAGCGGCGCTGCCAGCTCGAGCCTGCCGCCCCGGCTTCGCGAGGGGCTGGCGCAGTTCGCCGCGCGCGCGCTCGAGGGCGGGCTCGGGCTGGAGGTCTGGGACTGCGCTTCGACGTCGCAGGGGCTGGAGGTCGCCGAGCTGCAGGCCCGCGAGACCCTGCTGCTGGCCAGCTTCCTCGCCGGGCTGCCCGCTGGTGCGGGCCGGGCGCACGCGGCGGTCTGTCCGCGCGTCCGCGGCGCGGTGGTCCTGCTCGTCTCTCCCGCGAGGGGGCCGTGATGGCTCGCGCGCGCCTCCTCGCCCTCGCCTTGCTCGGGGCCGCCTGGCCGGCGGGCGCGCAGGTCACCTCCCAGGACGAGCTCCCGTCATTCACGCTCCGCGCGCAGGCATTCGCGTCCTATGCCGGCTCCTTTACCCAGGCCGGTGACAGCCTGCTGCAGTCGCACCAACTGAGCGAAGGCTTCAGCACCGATCTGTCGGGTTGGATCTGGGACTCGCGCTACGTGAAGTTCCGCTCCTTCTTCCTGGTGATGCACCTCGACCTGCTGCGGCCGCACCGCTCGGGTCCCTATTCCTTCGGATATGGCACCTCGCTGCGCCTGATGTCCCGCTCGATCCTGCCGATCACCCTCTCGGGGATGCGCGGGCTCACCCTCCCCGGGTCGACCGCCGAGGCGGTGCAGCCCGCCACCACCACCACGCTGTCCGCCACCGCGCAGCTGGTCAGCCCGATCTTGCCCAAGCTGGAGCTGCAGGCGCAGCGGATGATCTCCGAGACCCCGGACCAGCCGCGCTACCTCTCCGATTCCTTCAGCGGCGCGGTCCACGGCGAATCGAGCCTCCACCGCTACGCCGGCATCGCCTCGTGGTCGCAGCAGCGCACCGGCGATCAGGTGCCCACCGGTGCGCTGCTCGCGTCGGTAGCCGACGACCTCTACCCCGGGCGCGACACCAGCGCGCGGCTGCAGGCCAGCGTCGCGCAGGGGCGCGGGTTCGGCGGCGCCCAGGAGGAGGGATTCACCGGCTACCAAACCTCGGCCACGCTCCTGTCGCGCCTGGCCGCGAACACGGTGATGCGGACGGCCTACTCCTTCAGCGGCGCCGGCGCGAGCGATCGCGACCAGGTCTCGAACGCGCTGTCCGCCGGCGCCACCATCGACCTGCGGCCCTTCCCTCTCCTGCTCGGCGAAGGCGCCGCCGCGACCTACTCCACCATTGCCGCACCCGGCCTGAAGCGGACCCTCGCGACCGCCTCCGCGGCGCAAGGCGTCGCGACCTTCGCGCGGGTGGGCCAGGTGGAGCTGGGCTGCTCCGTCAACGGGCAGGCTGGCTACAGCGAGGTCTCCGACGGCCGCCCCGGCCTGCTGCTCGGCTTCGGCGCCAACGCCAACGCCCAGGGGCCGTTCGCCGGGGTGCCCCTGCGCGGCGCGGTCTCGTACTCGCGGCGTGACGACGAGTCTTCGGCCGGTCAGAGCAGCCGGACCTTCAACGCCTCCCTCAGCAGCCTGCTCGCGAGCAGCCGCCTGATGCTGCTCCCCGCGCTCAACTACGCCTGGCTCGCGCAGACCGACCCGGTCAACCCCGGCGCCTGGCTCTCGAACAGCAGCGCAAATCTGCTGATCACCGGAGCCGCGCCCGTCTGGCGCACGCAGGTGACCTTCGCTGGCGGGTGGGCGGAGGGCTGGTCGAACCAGCCGGGCACCAGCGCCACGGGCTCGCTCTTCGCACACGCGGCGACCGCGCTCTCGCTGGGCCCGGGGCGCTTCGGCAACCTGGCCGCCGACCTGACGCACACGCTGGGCGGCGGGACCTCGGGGTCGGTCCTCTGCTCGGCGGTCTGGGCGTTTCGCGAATCGAGCCTCTCGTTCAACTACGCCTATACTCGTTCGTTCCCGAGCGACGGCGGCAGCCACTCGGTGAGCGTGCTCTTCAGCCGTTCGATGCGGACTTCGTTCCTCCCGGAGCACCAATGAAGAGATCCGCGGCGATCCTGCTGGCGTCCGCCCTTGGCTGCGCGGCCCCGCGGCCGCTCCCGAAGGTGATCACCTGGCCCGCGGCCCCCCAGCGGGCGCGGGTGATGTACCGGGGCGAGATCCGCGGCGAGGCGGACGTCTCGGCCCCGTCCGCCTG
The DNA here is from genome assembly GCA_043782365.1 of Deltaproteobacteria bacterium. Taxonomy (GTDB): domain Bacteria; phylum Myxococcota; class Myxococcia; order Myxococcales; family 40CM-4-68-19; genus CAIWCD01. Next base: position 8,019 of record JAYWAO010000412.1, on the reverse strand, counting down.
GCAGCGGCTCGTCTCGCTCTTCCTCGGCCCGCGCGAGGTCGACGTGCTGCAGGCCCCCTTCGCCGCGGCCTTCGATCCCACGGGCCGCCTGCTGGTCACCGACCGCGCGCGCGGCGCGATCGTCATCATTGATCGGGAGCGCGGCCGCTATCGCGTGCTCTCGCCGCAAGGCGACGACGCACTCCTGCTGCCGACGGGCATCGCGGCCGACGCCGACGGGCGCATCTACGTCGCCGACGGCGGACGCCGCCTCGTGCACGTGCTCTCACCCGACGGCGAGCCGCTCGCGCGCCTCGACGCGGCGGGCGCCCTGCAACGCCCCTCCGGCATCGCCATCGACCGCCTGCGCAAGCTGCTCTACGTCGTCGACACGCCGGCGCACCTCGTCCGGGTGCTCACGCTCGACGGCACTCCCGTGCGCACGCTCGGCCGCGGCCACGGGAGCGGCCCGGGCGAGATGAACTTTCCCACCTTCGTCGCCATCGATCCCGCCGGCCGCGCGGTGGTCAACGACACGATGAACTTCCGCGTCCAGATCTTCGAGGCCAGCGGCGCCTTCCTGCGCGAGTTCGGCCGCGCCGGGAACGGCTCGGGCGATCTCGATCGTCCCAAGGGCGTGGCAGCCGATGGGTTCGGGCGCGTCTTCGTGGCCGACGCCATCTTCGACAACTTTCAAATCTTCGACGACGAAGGCAGGCTGCTGCTCTTCGTCGGCGAGCACGGCAAAGGGCCGGGCCAGTTCTGGATGCCCGCCGGCCTCGCGCTCGACGGAGGAGAGGTGGCCGTGGTGGACACAGGGAACGCGCGCTTGCTCCTCTTCGAAGTGGTCTCCGACAGCCTCCCGGGGCAGGCGCCATGAGGCGGGCGCTTCTCTTGGTGGCGGCGCTCGCCTGCGCGCTGCCCGCGTCGCTCCTGGCCGGCAGCATCGCCGGCACGAAGCACAACCTCTCCGCCTCGGGGCCCGGGCCGATCCGCGCCAGCACCGAGACCCAGGTCTGCGTCTTCTGCCACACGCCGCACGATTCGAACCCGGCCGGGCCGCTCTGGAACCACCAGCTCTCCAGCGGCGTCAATTACCTCAAGTATACCTCGCCGACATTGGACGCTTATACCAGCCAGGCCACCGCGCCCGACCCGAACGGCGCCTCCAAGCTCTGCCTGTCCTGCCACGACGGCACGGTGGCGCTGGGCGCGGTCTCGAAGGGGGTGATCCCGCTCGCGGGCGGCAAGACGGTGCTGGCCAGCGGCGACGCTGGCTTCGTCGGAACCGACCTGAGCCGGACGCACCCGATCTCGTTCGTGGTCACCGATCAGCTGGTCGCGACCAACAACGCGAAGGACTCGCCGCTCAACCCGCTGGCCGCGATGCGGGCCGACCCCCAAGTCCACCTCGACGGCGAAGGCCGGGTCCAGTGCACCGCGTGCCACGACCCGCACAGCGACGACAACTTCGGCTCGAGCGGCGTCCACTTCTACAACAAGCCCCAGCGCGCCGGGACCTGCACCGTCTGCCACGCACAGGCCGTCGCCGACCAGGGGCCGCACGTGGGCGCTGCCCAGCCACGCGCGCTGGTGGCGCCGCTCTCCGCGGGCGATGCCACCACCAGCGCGCCCCAGGGCTCGGCGCACCGGAGCGGAGAGACGCTCCCGCTCGGCTGCATGAGCTGCCACGCCGGCCATGCCGCGCAGGAGGGCAAGCGCAGCCTGCTGCTCGATCGGGACGAAGGGGCCTGCTACCGCTGCCACGGAACCGGACGCGCCGAGGAGGTGAGGAGCGGCCGGCTCTCCGCGCGCGCCGCGCCGGCCGAGCTGCAGACGCAGTTCCTCAAGCCGTCGCACCACCCCGTCGAGTGGCCCGGCGAACACACCTCCAATGAGCGGTTCCCGGAGACCGACTCCAACGCCCGGCGGCACGTGAAATGTCTCGACTGCCACGACGCCCACGGTGCCCCGCCGCAGGAGGCGCGCGGGACCATCGGGCTGCGCACCCGCCCCTCGAGCAGCAAGCGGTTCTCCACCGAGGCCCAGCTCTGCCTGCTCTGCCACGGACCGGCGGCCAATCGGCCGGCGCGCCAGCCCGACGTGCAGCGGCAGTTCATGGCCACCTCGTTCCATCCCGTGCTCAGCCCTGGCCGGGCCACCTCGGTGCCGTCGCTGGTGCAGCCGCTCACCGGCGCGAGCGTGATCAGCTGCAGCGACTGCCACGGGAGCGAGGAGACCTCCGGCGCGCTGGGCCCGCACGGCTCGATCTTCGCGCCGCTGCTGGTGCGGCAATACTCCAAGGACGACAACCAGCCGGAGAGCCCGGCCCGGTATTCGCTCTGCTATCGCTGCCACGACCGCTCGAGCGTCCTCGGCGACCAGTCGTTTCCGCAGCACCGGCAGCACATCGTCGATCTGCGCGCGCCCTGCGCCGCCTGCCACAACGGGCACGGCGCGGACCAGCCGCACCTGGTGCAGTTCGATCCGGCGATGGTGCACGCCAACAAGCGCGGCCAGCTCGGCTTCGTCGCGCAGGGGAGCGGCGGCCAGTGCTTCCTCAGCTGCCACGGCGCCGACCACGACCCCGCGACCTATTGTGGTCCAGGCCTGCCGTGTCCTTCGCAGCCACTCCGCCCTCGCCCGGCGGCGCTGCCAAAGCTGCAGGGCGCACCCGGGGCCGAGTCGATGTTTCCCGGCTGGCCCTCTCAGTAGAGACCGAGAAGCCGGAGTGGGTCACATGCCCCAACGCATTGGGTGTCCTGGCGCAGCGCCCCGGCGCAGGCGCGCGTGCGGTGGGGACGCCCGACTGGCGCTGCGCAGGCACGGCGATTGCTCGAGACCTGTCTTGGCAAGCCAACCAATAGATCAGCAATCGATCGGTGCACCATGGGAAGAGTGACCGCTGCGCTCGCCGCCACCCTGGCACTCGCCGGCGCAGCTCTCGCCGACACCACGCCCGCCGCGCCGGACGACCTCGGCCAGGACGTCTACAACGCGCGCTGCGCCACCTGCCACGGCTGCGACGCCAAGGCGAAGACGCCCATCGGGGTCAAGCTCAAGGCCAAGGACCTCACCGTGGCCGCCGCCTGGAAGGGCCTCACCGACGCAGCGATCGTGAAGGTGATCGACGAAGGCACGGCCGACAAGGCGATGCCGGCCTACCAGGGCAAGCTCACCGCTGAGGAGCGGGCCGCGGTGTTGAAGTACCTCCGCGCGTTCGAGCCCAAGTGAGCGCCGTGCTCCGCCTCGCGACCTCGGGGAGCGCACTGGGGCTGTGGCGCGCAAAGCGGGTCGCTGCGCTCCTGCGTGCGAGCGGTCTGACGACGACGAGCGACGCCCGCATCGTCACCTGCGCGCCGGGCCAGGGCGCCGTGGGCCGCATCCGCGCCGCCGTGCTCTCGGGCGAGGCCGACGTGGCGGTGCACCGGGCCGACGAGCTGCCCTGGGCAGAGCACGAAGGCTTGCGGATGCTCGCGGTACCGTTGCGCGGAGATCCGCACGAGGTGCTCTGCGCCAACGGCGTGCCGCTCTCCGGACTCCCGCCAGGGGCGCGCGTGGGCGCCTACGGGCCCAGGAGCGGCCTGCAGCTCTCGCAGCTGCGCTCCGACCTGGTGGTGGTGGCGCTCGACGGCGACGTCCCTTCGGCGCTGCGCCGGCTCGACGACGATCTCGCCGCGGTGGTGGTCTCGCGCGCCGCCGTCGTCGCGCTGGGCCAGGAGGAGCGGATCACCAAGATCTTCTCGTCGGTGCAGTTCGTGCCTGCCGCGGGCCAGGCGGCCCTCGCATTGGAGGCCCGCGCCGCCGACCGGGAGACAGGCTCCTCGCTTCTATCGCTGAACGACGCCGCCTCACGCCTCTGCGTCCTGACCGAGCGGACCGTGGCGAGGCGGCTGGCGGCCTGGCCACCGGCGAACGTCGGCGCTTCTTGCGCGCTGGAGTACGGGTTTGTCTCCGTCACTGCCGTGCTCGCGCCCGGCGTGGGGAGTCTGCTCTTGCGGGTGGTACGGAGCGGCCCGGCGGCGAACGCCAGGCAGATCGCAGAAGCCGTGGCCGATGAGCTGGTGCTGCTCCATGAGATCAACGACGACGAGGACGCCGACTTCACCGCAGGCGAACCCTCTGAACCAGCGCACGCGGCGCGCGGCTTGCAGACCCGTTGAAGCAACCAGTCCGGCACTCCAGCCGGCCAATGGAGGTAACCATGCTTCACGGGTCGAATCGGAAGGTCCTCGCCTTCGTGTCAGCCGCAGGCCTGTCTCTGCTCGCCATCGCCGGCGCGGCCCGCGCCGAGCCAGACGCAAAGCTCATCCGCACGTGGAAGGCCAAGTGCGCCACCTGCCACAGCGCCACGGGCGACGGGAAGACCGAGCAAGGCGTCAAGCAGGGCATCCCTGACTTTTCGACCAAGGCGTGGCAGGCGAAGAAGACCGACGCCGACATCAAGACCGCCATCAGCGAAGGCGTGAAGAAGGACGGGAAGGAAGGCATGGACCCGTTCAAGGACAAGCTGACGCCGGAGCAGATCGACGGGATGCTCGCCGTGGTGCGCTCGCTCGCCAAGTAGCGCGGGGTCCGGCCCGCGGATCGCTATTTGTCGTGGCAGGTGAGGCAGAGGCGCGATCGCTGGTTGGACTTGATCAGGAACGGGTAGTTGCTGCCCGGGTCCGCCGGGTTGCCCTGCATGTGGGGCTCGTGGCAGGAGGTGCACTCGAGCTGATCGGGTGCGCCGCCGGCCGCCCTGGCGAAGAGCATCTGGGCGGCGATGGTGTTCGGACCGCCAGCGGAGGCTTCGCCGAGGCGATGGATGACGAGGTCGCCGCCGCCCGAGGTCGCCGCGCTGGCGGCCGGGTCGCGCAGGGTCTTGCCCTTGAGCGCCGCCAAGGCGCTGTCGTAGGTGAACGAGACCGGGTGGTCGTCTCTCAGGTCTGTGCCGAGGTTGGCGCTGCCCGGCCCGGCCGCAGAGGCCTGGGCCAGGTTGCCGACCGCCCTGCCGCTCGCGAGGCGGAAAGTGTATGCGGAGGCGGAGACGCCGCGCGCGGAGTCGATCGACGGGGTCTGGTTGAGCGAGTTGAAGGCGGTCTGCCCGTCGTGGCAGGAGAGGCAGCCGAGCGACACCGGACCGACGAGCCGGTCGGCGTCGTTGGTGTCGCCGCTCGTCAGCGCGAAGGACGCGCTGTTCTTCACCGAGTACATCGAGAACCGGTCGGCGCCGTTCTTCCGGTTCCACAGCGGTGCGTCGTCGCTGGCGGCGAAGGCAGCGGCCTGCTGCACAGCGCGGGAAGCGCCCGACGACCTGCGGACCGCGTTGTGCGGCACGTGGCAGTAGACGCAGACCTGGTCCTGCGCCTGTCCGGCCTCACCCTTCACGGCGCCGCCGCTCGCGGAGAGATCGTGGGCCGAGCCGACCACGCTCCGGAAGGGGTCCGCCGCCGCCGCGGTCGCGAGCGCCAGGAGGGCGAAGGCGGATAGAACAGATACAAAGCCGATAGTCGCTTGATTGGAGATCCGACCGGACTTGAACAGCGAGATCATGGCGGCGCTCCCCACTGCGGGACGCCCTGACATCGGCGAGATGGCCGTCGGCCTTGACTCGAGCCAAGCTAGAGCGAGACCCGCACGCGCAGGGAGAAGACCTGCACGGGTCCACGGTCGCGGTTGAAGCCCGGGTCGATCACGGGCTGCCAGATCGCCGACGCCTCGAAGAAGTCGGTGAGCTGGAGCCGTGCGTAGAGGTCGCCCACCATCTCGACGCCGTAGTCGAGCGCGCCGTCACCGAGGAGAAACCCGGCTCCGCCACGCTCGAGGTAGCGGCGGTGCAGGCCGGAGAGCCCGTTGACCACCACCGCCGCGCCGAGCTGGAGGGGGTGGCCGATGAGCACCCGGTCGTGCACCAGGCCCGCCGCGATCGAGCGATCGATCTCGGTGAAGGCCCAGGTCTCGTTGGCGCCGTCGTTGAAGCTGGCGCGCAGGAACGCCCCCAGCGCCGGCGAGAGCCGCTGGTCGAACGAAAGCGCCGCGCCCACCTTGGTGCGACCCGGCGCGCGCGTGTTGGCCACGTCGAGCGCCGGGCCTGGGCTCGCGAGCGCCTGCGCGTAGCTGCCCATCGGTCCGCGGTTGTAGAAGGCGAGGACACGCCCGGCGCCGTGGCCGAGCGGGTTCTCCCAGCGCGCTTCGCCCTCCACCACCAAGCCCAGGGAGCGGCGTAGATCCCACTCCAGCTCGAGGCCGTTGGCGCTCTTGGGCAAGAGCGCCGCGCCGGCGCGCGCGGAGAGCTCGCCGAGCGAGAGGTCGGCGAAAGCGCCCCAGGTGTAGCCACGCGTGTCCGCCGGGTAGTCCCAGGCGCCGGAGGCGATCAGCGCCCAGTCGAAGAACTGGCTGGCCGGGTCGTGGGCGAAGGCGTTGGCGTCGAGCACGTCGGTGGCGGAGAGCCGGCCGACCGAGAATGTGAGCGTGTCGCGGTCGCGCGTCCCCGCTAGCTGGTTCGCTCCGGGCGCCACCTCGACGCTGCCGCCACCGAGCGCGAGCGTCTGCCGGAGCAGGAGCCGCGCCAGATAGACCGCCGGTGCCGGATCTCCCACCCGGTAGACCAGCCCGCTGGGGAACGCGGCGATGCCCACGGAGCGGCTCATCCCGCGGCCGCCGCTCATCTCCGGGTCGAAGATCAGCTCGGCCCCGGTCCAGAGGCGCGCATCGAGCTGCAGGCCCGTGACGAAGGCGGTCTCCAGCTCGGCGGTGGGCTGCAGGCTGTTGAGCCCGGAGTAGCTGGCGGCGAAGGTCGGGTGGCCCTGGGCCGCCATCGCCGAGGAGAAGTGGAGGCTGAAGCGCTCCGCCAGCGGCGACGGCTCCTGCGCAGCGGGAGGCACCAGGGCGCCCGGCGGGGGAAGCGTGGGCTCGGCCATCGCGGAGGAGGCGGCGACGAGCGAGAGCAGAGCGGCGGACAGCAGCACGGAAGAGGGGTGCATGGGGCCTTGGTTGAGAATGAGTCTCAGAATCAGTCTCAGTTCAAGCAAGCGCGATGCCCGGGCGGGATGCAGTGGTTTCGCGGAAGTGTGAGCAGCCGTCGGCGCAAGGCCTGCGTCCGGCCTCTTGCGGCGCAGGGATTTCGCTCCGAGGCTCCGCGCCTGTCACGACCAGTTTTGGACGACGCGCCGATTGCCCACAGCGCCGGAACCGGCCTGCGCCTCGACCTGGCTGTGTCGGCTCGACCTTGACGACCGACCTGGGTTCAAGGGCGGCACGTCGCTGTCGAAGGGGTTCGGCCTCATCGAGCGCTTCTCCGAGGACCTCGACCTGAAGCTCGAGCCTGGGACAGTCAAGGCGCTGCCCTCGGTGACGAACCGGAAGCGCGAGGGCACCAAGGCCACCGCCGAGCGCCTGCTCGCTGGCTGGTTGACCCACCTCGTCGCATGGGTTTCAATCGCTGGTTCTGGAATGGGGCGGAGCGCCTGCCTCGCAAGCCCGCCATCCGTTGCCGGTACCCACGCCTACGCAGTCCGCCAACCCGGGAGCACAGCCCATGGTCGCTCGCTTCGGCCGCTCGTCGACACTCACCCGGTGGGCTCTGCGCGCCGTGCTGCTCCTCGCGCTCCCCGCTGCCGCAGCGACCGCCGCTGGCGCCACAAACCCACCCCCGGCTGCTCCAGCGCAGGCGCCAGCGCCGCTCCCGGCGGCTGCCCCGGGCTCCGGCGAGAAGTCCGACGGTGACGTCGCCCGCGAGTTCTTCAAGGAGGGCCTCGCCGAGTACGAGCTGGGCCACTACCAGGAGGCGCTGGCCCTCTTCGAGAAGGCCTACAAGAAGAAGAGCGTGCCCGCGCTGCTCTACAACATCGCGCAGTGCCACCGGCAGCTGGGTGACCTCAAGATGGCGCGGGCGACCTACAAGACCTTCATCGCCAAGCAGCCCGACAGCCCGATGGCGAAGGTGGCAAAGGAGAACCTCGTCGAGGTCGAGCACGCGCTCGAGGTGCAGAGCGCCGTCCGCACGGCCTCGCCCACCGAGCTGGTGCCGCCGGCCGCCGAGCCGAAGGGGCAGGGCGA
>JAYWAO010000411.1:0-11335 GCA_043782365.1 Deltaproteobacteria bacterium | reverse complement strand
GCCAGATCGTCGGCAACGGCGGCTGGGAGGGCTCGATCATCGTCGCCAAGGTCCGTGAGGGCACTGGCTCGTACGGCTTCAACGCGGCGACGGGCGTCTACGAGGACCTCCTCGCGGCCGGCGTCATCGACCCCACCAAGGTGTCGCGCACCGCGCTGCAGAACGCCGCTTCCGTGGCCAGCCTGATGCTGACCACCGAGGCGATGGTCGCCCAGAAGCCGAAGGACAAGGAAGAGTCCGGCGGCGGCGGCGGACACGGCCACGGCGGCGGGATGGGCATGTAGTTCGTAGCAAAGCCTATTCGAGCAGTCGGTAACTGTTGGTAAGCGAAGGCCCGTGGGAGCGATCCCGCGGGCCTTCGTGCATGTGGACTACGGGTATCCGGCCTGGCGCCGGTGGCGCACGGAGAGCACGAGCACGAGGCCCTGCTTGGGGCGGAAGCGGTAGAGCGCCACGAAGCCGGTCTTGCCGTAGGAGATGACGAGCTCTCGCAAGACGGTGCCATCGACGACTCGGCCGATCAATGGGTGGTCGGCCAGGACGAGCACGGCGCTCTTGATCAGCGCGCTGCTGGCGGGCTGGGATTCGTCGAAGCGAGCCAGGTGTGCCGCGGCCCTCAGCGTGACGACTACTTTCGCCACTTGACCGGCTTCGGATGAGGCCGGTTCTTCCCCGCGGCCCTCTTCTCGAGGTAGTCGAAGAGCGCTTCGGCCTCGTAGGCCTCGCCCGTCCGGTCGAACTCCGCGTCCGCGGCGAGGGCCTCGGCGATGAACGAGCGGCGCAGCTCCGCGCGGTCGGTGGCCGACTCGATCGCCTCCACCATGAAGGCGTGCGTGGTCTTCCCGGCGGCCTCGGCTGCGGCAGTGAGCCGGGCCTTGGTGTCCGCGGGGAGCTTGACGGTGGTGGTCGTCGTCACCGGCGGACGGCGGCTGGGCTTGCGGGCGGGTGCGCTCATACTACCCGGGTAACACCCGACCTCTCGCCGGTCAAGCCCTGGGACCTGCCTGTTCCTCGCAGACGAGAGCGACGGACGGTGGGATACTCCGCCCGTGGATCTCTACCTGCGCAACAAGTCCGCCCTCCTCGTCGGCGCCAGCCGCGGCATCGGCGGCGCGACCGCCCTCGCGCTCGCCCGCGAGGGGTGCCGCCTCGCCCTGATCGCCCGCGGCCCCGCAGAGCTGGAAGCGCGCGCCGAGGCCTGCCTCAAGGCCGGCGCGCCCGAGGTGGTCCCGCTCGCCGCCGACGCGACCGACCCGCTCGAGCTGCAGTCGGCCATCGACGAAGCCGGCCGCCGCCTCAACGGGCTCGACATCCTGATTACATTTGTCGGCGGCAGCCAGCCGGGCGGCACCGCCGACACCGACGACGACGGCTGGGAGCGCGCCCTGGGCCGGAACCTGATGCCCGCGGTGCGCGCGAGCCGGGGGGCCCTACCCTATCTGGTGCAATCGGCCGAGGCGCCACACTTGAGGCGGGCGAGCGTGATCCTCCACGTCGCCTCGATCTGGGGCCGCGAGGGCGGCGGGTCGCTCACCTACAACGCAGCGAAGGCCGCGTTGATCAGCCTCGCGCACGAGCAGGCGCGTGAGCTCGCGGCGCGGGGCGTGCGGGTCTGCTCGGTGGCGCCCGGGAGCACGCTGCACCCGGGCGGGTCGTGGGAGAAGCGGCTGCAGAAGGATCCGGCGGGCACGTCGGCGTTCGTGCAGCGGGAGATTCCGTGGGGGCGCTTCGGGACGGCCGAGGAGGTCGCCGACGTGATTACATTTTTGTGCTCGCCCCGCGCGAGCTGGGTCTCGGGGGCGTGCGTGGTGGTGGACGGCGGGCAGTCGAGGGGGTTTTAGCCAATTCGTCCGGCGCAATCTCCTCCTTGCACCCAAACCCCTCCCGTGGTCGATTCCCCCCGCCCATGCCAGCCCGCCAGAGCGCCACGCCCGCCGCCGCGTTCACGCCGCGCTCACTCGCGCTCGCCCTCCTCCTCTGCGCCCCGCTCGCCGCCTGCATCGAGCGCCCCTACGACGGCACCTCCGCCCCGCAGCCCGCCCCGGCCCGCGCGCAGGTCGAGCGCGGCAGCCTCAAGGACGTCCTCATCAACACCCTCCCGTCCGAGGTCACGCCCGTGGGCGCGCTCTTCGGCAACGCGGTGGAGCTGGTCGGCTACCAGTCCGAGCCGCCCGCCATCCTCCCTGGCGAGCGGATGCGGCTCACGCTCTACTGGCGCTGCAAGGCCGAGGTGGAGCCGTGGCACATCTTCGTGCACCTCGACGACGTCGCCGGCGAGGGCCGCATCCACGCCGAGCACGACCCTGCCGGCGGCCGCTTTCCCACCGAGGCGTGGAAGGCGGGCGATCTGATCGCCGACTCGTTTACGTTTGTTGCCGGCCGCTCGCCGCTGAACCTCTTCCTCGGGTTCTACTCGCAGGGCGAGACGCGGCTGGCGCTCAACTCAGCCGGCCGCGGCCGCGACGACGGCGCCAACCGCCTCTTCGCCGGCCTGCTGCCCTTGACGAAGTGAAGCGCCCGGCCCGGCCCGGCAAGGGCGGGATGCTGGCCGCCCTGCTCGTCTCCTCTGCCGCGATCTTCGCCGACGGCGAGCGCGCGCCTGCGCTGCGCCTCGACGTGCACGCCTTCCAGGTGATTGAACAGGTCTCAGGCAACTATTCGTACTATCGCATCATCGAAGACCCCGCCGAGCCGTTCGTGCGCGCGCTCTATCGCCCGGGCGCCGAGCCCGTCACCATCGGCCTGGAGATCCCCGACGGCTGGCGCCGCGGCACCAAGAGGCTCCGCTGGCGCTGGCGAGCGATGGCGCTGCCCAAGGGCGCCGACGAGTGCGAATCGGGCAAGGCCGACTCCGCCGCCGCCTTGGTCCTCACCTGGAAGAGCGGCTTCCGCTACTACTCGGTGAAGCACGCCTGGACCACGCAGGGGGCGCGCGGGCGCGTCTGCAACGGCCGGCGGGGGATCTTCATCGTGCACGACACGAAGGTGCTCCGCGCCGGCGGCCCCGTGGGCGAGTGGTTCGACGAAGAGGTCGATCCCGACGCCGAGTTCCGCAAGCAGTTCCGCGACGACGACCCGGACGCCGACGTGCCCGACCTCGTCGGCCTCAGCCTACTGAGCGACGGCCACGAGACCGGCAGCGTCAGCGGCGCCGACTACACGGCCTTCGCGCTCCTCCGCTGAGGGCGGCGCTGGCGCCGGCACGCGGTGCGTGGGGGGCGGCGCCGCTGCGCCTCCCTCCAGCCGCTGCCAGAAGGGGCGTAGATCGAGCCGCACGCCGAGCGCCTTGCCGAGGGCATAGACCCCGCCCAGCTTGCGGTGCAGGAAGATCAGCTGCGCGGGCGGCGCGGAGCGGGTGAGCCCCTGGTAGTACCTCCGCAGCGCCGCGCCGGAGGCGTCCACCAGCTTGCGGTCGCGGAAGTCCACGGGCTGCGCGGCGTCGCCGAAGACCGAGAGCACGCCTCGCAGCAGGTCATAGAGGTTCTGCTGCGACTCGGGGCCTTCGCGGTGATCGATCAGGCCCAGGTCCTGTGCGTGCGAGAGCGTGGCGGAGAAGTCGCCGCGGAAGGCCGCGATCAGGAGCGCTCGGTACCGCTCCCGAAAGGCGGCGTCGTAGTCGCGGGTGGCGCCGAAGTCGAGCAGCACCAGCGCCCCTTCTGCGTGACCCTCGTGCCCGCCGGGCCGGAAGAGGAAGTTGGCGAAGTTCGCGTCGGTCTGGACGAGGCCCCACTCGAAGAACTCGTGGAAATAGAGGTCCAACAGCTGCGCCCCGAGCTTCTCGCGCGCGGCCGCGCTGGGGCCGGCCTTCAGGAAGGCATCCAGCTTGAGCCCGGGCTCGAACGACAGCGCCAGCACGCGCGCAGTGGAGAGCGCGCGGTGCACCTCGGGCACGCGCAGGCCGGGCACCCGGTGGGCCAGGACCCGGTAGCGCTCGGCGCTGTCTGCCTCGAGCCGGTAGTCGGTTTCGCGCACCAGCACCGCGCGCAGCTCCGCGAACACCGCGGAGAGGTCCAGCTGCTTGAACTGCACGGCGACGAACAGGCGCGCGATCCGCTCGAGGAGCAGCAGGTCGGAGTCGATGGTCTCGGCGATGCCCCGGAACTGCACCTTGAGGACGATCTGCAAGGGCTCCTCGCCGGGCCGGCTCCAGGTGGCGCGGTGCACCTGGCCGATCGACGCGCTCGCGAGCGGCTTCTCGTCGATCTCCAGCTGCGCGAGCGCCTCCGCGCCGAGCTCCTCGCGGAGGATCGCGCGGATCTCGGTCCACTCCACCGCCGGCGCGGAGTCCTGCAGCGTCTGGAGGATGGCGCTCGCCTCGGGCGGCAGCAGGTCGCGCAGCTCCATCGAGAGCAGTTGCCCTGCCTTCATCGCCGCGCCCTTCAGCTGGCCGAGGCTCTGCGCGATGTCGCGGGCCTGTTCGATCTGGACCCGGGCCCGCTGCAGCTGCTGCGCCACCTCCTCGCCCCTGGACACGGCCCGCTCGACACGGCCCTGCAGCTCCTTGCTGGCGAGTCCGGCGGCGAGGGAGAGCAGCTTGCTGGAGCGCGACCAGAAAGAGCTGGGAGGCGCGGAACGTGGAGGTTCGGAATCCATGTGGCACCCGATGCGGCGGGCGCTGGGAGGGATTCAACCAGAAGTTGGCAGGCCGCGGCTCCAAACGACGGGGCTGCTTGCGTAGGGGAAGGTAGAGGTTCAACCTCGGGCGTCGATCGGTCGATCAATTGGCCTGATCTGCTCGGGAGGCTCGCATGAACCCCACGCTCCTCGCCGTCTGCTCCACCTTGTCCTTCCTCCTGGCCGCCTGCGCAGGCGCTGCGCGGGATCCCGGCGCGCCCCCGGCCACACCCGACGCGGGCAGCGCGAACCCGGTCACCTCCCAGGGGGTGGGCCTGCACCCTGACGGCGCCGTGGCCATCAAGCGCGCCTCCGCTTCGAGGCCCTGCTCGCGAAGTGCGCCCCGCTCTACCCGGAGATCGTCGTCGCCACCGCCGCTGGCCCCGCGCTGACGCAGGCGCAGCCATGAGGGCGGCCTGGCTCCGCGCTGCATCTACCGCCACCCCGTGGCCAATTAGCGCTCCGACCGCTTTGATTCGATAGTTTGACAATATCGAATCACGACCGGCTCCGATTGCGTCCAGGCGCTGCCCCCAAGCGCCCGCTGATAGTGTCCGGGTCCGGGCTCGCCGACTCAAAGCGCCCTGCTCCCCGATTGAATCCTTGCCCTCAATGACTGCTCGTGGGAATAGAGATTAATTCCCCGGAGTCCATACATGGCTAAGCCGCATCCTTTCGATGCCTTCATCGAACATGCCGCGCAGATCTTCGCGTCGGCCCTCGTCTCCCACCTGCCCGCCCAGGGCCGCGCCGCGGGCAAGGCCACCGCCGCCAAGGCCGCCCCCGCCAAGGCAGGCAAGCGCGCCCGCTCCAGCTGGCTCAAGGGCAAGAAGCTCGACATGAGCTGCCGCGTCGCCGGCTGCAAGAACAAGTCGGGCGGTCCCCGCCACGGCTACATGTGCGAGACGCACCAGAAGCTCCCCAAGAAGGAGCAGCAGGCCGCGCGCGAGGCGTGGAAGACCGAGAAGGGCTAGCTGGGTCCGAGGCCGGCTCAGAAGTAGAGCTTGGCCTCCAGCCACAGTAGGTGTGGATAGGTCCCGAACTCGGTCTGCGGCACCTTGGCCCCGAGCGCCGGGTCCAGCCGTGGCCGGGCGCCGAGCCCCACCAGCGCGCCCGCCAGCACTTCGAGCTCGCTCCCTGCGGACCACTTGATTCCGGGGGTCAGGAGCAGCGAGCCGTCCGAGAGCGACCCCAGCGCAGCGAGGCTCACCGACCAGAGCGGCGTCAGCGGGTAGCTCGCCGTCACCGCCGCCAGGTCCCGGGAGAGGCTCTGCGTCTGGCCGAGCGCGATGCGGGCACCGGAGAGGATGAGGTTGTCCTGCGCCGCGAGGCCGTTGTGGAACACCTCCAGCGCCAGGAAGAGCTCGCTCTCGAAGCGGCGCTCGACACCCACCACCAAAGAGACCCCGTCGTCGAGCAGGCGCACCTCCGGGAAGTGCCCGCGCCCGTCCGGCAAGAAGGTGGAGGGCTCCGCTGGGTCCACCCGGAAGACGGTCAGCTCGCTCCGCCAGCCAAGGCCGAAGAGCTCGCCGGCGCCGCCCAGCCCCGCCACCAGGCCTCCGTAGACCTTTCCGGCCTGCAGCGAGAGGTCGACGTGGCCGAGCGTGGTGAAGACGCGCCCGAGCAGCGCCGCGCCTTTCCTGGTGGCGTCGATGAAGCCGCCCTGGGTGGAGACGGCGCCAACCGTGCGATCGACCTGCAGGGTAGGGCCGAGCGCGCCGACCACCTCGAGGCCGGTGGTCAGGCCGAGCGCGACCTGGAGGCGGACTGCGTCCACACCCGGCTTGTAGTCGCGGTCGAAGGCGCGCGGGTCGAAGGGGAGGAAGGCGTCGAGCGGGTTGAAGAAGAGCGCCTTGGAGAAGTTGATCGGCTGGCGGCCGACGGTGACGTCGAGGTTGGGGAGCGAGACCCGGAGGCTCGCGCGGTCCACCTCCAGCCCGGCCGAGAAGCGGCTCTGGTCGGCCTGGCCCCAGCGCAGCCCGAAGGCCCGGTAGCGGGTGGCGCTCCGCGAAGAGCCCGCGTAGCCGCTCGCAGGACCGCCGGAGCTTGCGGTGATCGATTCGACCGCGTGCAGCTCCAGCCGCAAGACCTCCCCGAGCCTGCCGACCGCGGTGCCGCGCAGGAGGGTTTGGTCGAACGCGCCCAGCGTCGGGTCTGACTCTGGAGCCTGCACCAGCGCGGGGATGGTCCGCAGCGAGCCGCCGAGGTCGAGCGAAGTGCTCCCCGACGAGAGCGACGCCGCGCTCGCAGCGGGGCTGCCGGCCAGGGTTGCCAGGACCGCCAGGGAGCTCAGGACGGTGGCGAAGCCGGCGCGGCTCACGGCTGCGCGCCGGCCCGCGGCTCCGCGCCCTGGAGGGGCCCCGAGGCGTGGGCGCCGTCCGGCGGGCCGTCGTAGGTGACCTCGCCGTCGTGCAGGAGCAGGACCCGGTGGGCCCGCGTGATCAGGGCCGGGTCGTGCGTCGAGAAGAGGAAGGTCACGCCCTGCTCGCGGTTGAGGCGCTCCATCAGGTCCATCAGCGAGGCCGCGGTCTTCGAGTCGAGGTTGGCGGTCGGCTCGTCGGCGAGCACCAGCGCCGGTTGGGCCGCGATCGCCCGCGCGATCGCCACTCGCTGCTGCTGTCCGCCGGAGAGCTGCCGCGGGGTGCGGTCCTCGAGCCCCACCAGCCCGACAGCCTCGAGGACCTCGCGCACCCGCGCCCGCCGCTCGGCCTGCGGGCGCCCCTGCAGGAGCAGCACGTACTCCGTGTTCTCGGCGGCGGTGAGCACCGGGATGAGGTTGTAGGCCTGGAAGACGAAGCCGATCCGCTCGCGCCGCAGCCGCGAGAGCGCCGCCTGCGAGAGGCTGCCCGTGTCGACGCCGTCGACCTCCAGGCTCCCGCTGGTCGGCCGGTCGAGCCCGCCGATCAGGTTGAGCAGCGTGCTCTTCCCCGAGCCCGAGGGCCCGGCCAGCGTAGCGAAGGCGCCCTCCTCGAGCGCGAAGTCGACGCCCCGGAGCGCCTCCACGCGCAGCTCTCCCGAGGCGTAGGCCTTGCTCACCCGGGTGCAGCGCACGATCGTCTTCTTCAAGTTCGCCTCGCCTTTCCCATCCGCGCCCTCATCGCTGCGTCCGCAGCGAGGTCGCCACGTCCACCGCGCGCACCCGCCGCATCGGCCAGAGGCCCATCACCAGCGTGGCCCCGAACACCAGGCCCACCAGCTTGCCCACCGACCCGAGGGTGAGCTTGCAGTGGATCACCGGATCGAGCGCCATCCCGCCCGCCGTCGCGCCCTCCGGCAGGAGCCCGGAGAGGTCGAGGCCGTGCACCTGGCCGTAGAGGGCCGCGGCGCAGCCCACCGCGCAGCCGAACGCGCAGCCCAGCACCGCCAGCATCGCCACCTCGAGCAGCACCTGCGCCTCCAGCTGCCGCCTGGAGGTGCCGATCGCCAGCAGCACGGCGAACTCGTGTCCGCGCTCGAGCACGCTCATCAGCAGGGTGTTCAAGATGGTGAACGTCACCAGGAAGAGGATCAGCCCGCGCGAGACCTCGTTCGACTTGCGGTCGACCGCGATCCACGCCGAGAGCGCCGGCATGGTCTCCTCCCACGGCCGCACCACCAAGCCGCCGCCCACCAGGGCGCGCGCCGCCCTCGCCACCCGGGCCTGCAGGCTCTCGCCGCGCGCGCCGAACGCGTCCTCGTCGGGCGCCACGAAGAGGCCGAGCTGCCCGACCTGGTCGGGGGCGAGGCCGAGGAGCTTCTGCACCAGCGGCAGCGGCGCCTGGACCAGGTAGGTGTCGAGCTCGTCCGAGCCGAGCTTGAAGATGCCGCGGACCCGGAACAGCTCGCTCGAGACGTTGCCCTGCACGTCGGTCGCCGTCAGCACCAGCTTCTTGCCCGGCGCGAGCCGCAGCCGCTTGGCGAGGCCCACGCCGATGACCACCCCGCGGGGCTCGGCGGCGTCGAGGAGCGTTCCCGCCACCAGCCTGGGCTGCAGCGGCGAGTGCCCGGCCTCCGCGCGCGCGTCGAGGCCGAGGAGCCCCACGCCCACCGCCCCCGCGCCGGAGGAGGCGACCGCCTGGGCGCTGACGATCGGCCGCACCCGCACCACACCCGGGATGGCGGCGAGCTGGTCGCGCAAGGCGAGCGCGCCCGTCAGCGAGAGGGTCGGCCCAGGGTTGTCGTTGTACTTCGGGGTCTCGACGGTGAGCTGCCCGGCGAGCAGCTGGGTCGCGTCCCGGATGGCCTTGTCGTAGGTGCCCTCGGCCAGCGCGCCGAGGAAGATCGCGAAGGAGAGCCCGAAGCCGATCGACGCCAGGGTGATCTGGGTGCGCCGACGGTTGCGCCAGAGCGACCTCCAGGCGAGCTTCAGCAGCAAGCGGAGGAGCGCGAGCGCGTGCCCCTCGGCGGCCCGCCGCGCCGGGTGCAGGCCGAGCGCCTCAGACATGCGAGAGGGCCTCGACCGGGTCGAGCCGGGCCGCCTTGATGGCCGGCCACACCGCGGCGGCGAGCGCGGTGAGCAGGGTCACGAAGAGCGGCTGCAGGAAGACCGCCAGCGACCAGCGGGCCCGCCAGACGGTGCCGAACGAGACGCCGCTGACGCTGAGCTTGTCGGCGCCGCCGATGTCGAGCCCGGTGGTGTGCAGGTACCAGACGATCACGGCCCCGACGGCCAGGCCCACCGCCACGGACAAGAGCGCCAGCAGCAGCGCCTCGATGAAGACGTCGCCGACGATGCGCGCGGGGGTCGTGCCCAACGCCTTGAGGAGGCCGAACTCGGGGATGCGCTCGTACTGCGCCATCAGCATCGCGTTGAGCACGCCGAGGCCCGCGGCCAGCGAGAAGATGACCGCGATCAGCCAGGTGGCGACCCCCCAGATGCGCTCCAGGCTGGCGACCTGCGGCAAGAGCTCGCGCCAGGTCTTGACCTCGGCCCCGCCCGCCGACGCGCGCGCCAGCGCAGCCACCGCGTCGGCGTCGAGCCGCTGGTGGGAGGTGAGCGCCAGCTCGTGGACGCCCGCGGTGGCGAAGAGGTCGGCGAACTCGCCGCGGTCGATGAGCACCAGCGTGCGGTCGATCCCCTCACCCACGCCCTCCAGCACGCCGGCCACCCGGAAGAGCGCCGAGCCCATCGAGCCGTCGGCCGCCTGCACGACCACCACCAGCTCGTCGCCCGGGCCCGCCTCCAGCGCGCGCGCCACCTTGGCGCCGAGCACCGCCTGCTTGGGCTTGCCCGAGAGGAACGCCCCCTGCGCCACCTTGGTGGCGAGGCCGCCGAACGCGACCTCGCTCGCCGGGTCCACGCCGAAGAGCTGCACGCCCGCCGAGCGCGCCTCGTGCGCCAGCAGGCCGAAGCCGATCGCCCGCGCCGCCGTGGAGATCCCCGCGTCCGCGGCCGCCCGGGTCACCGCCACGATCTGCCGCGGGTCCAGCGTCTCACCCAGGCTCCGCTCGGCGAGGTAGCCCGGCGCGTGCACCTGCGCGTCACCGCAGAGGACCTCGGTGACGTTCTTCTGCAGCTCGTCGAGCAGGCCCTGGGTGAGCCCGATCGACACCATCAGCGCGATGCAGCTCGAGCCCATCGCCGCCAGGTTGATCAGGGTGCGGCGCCGGTTGCGCCAGAGGTTCTTCCACGCCAGCCGGAGGGTCAGGTTCACGCGCCGTGGTCTCTGCACTATCTCTGCAGGGTGCGCAGCGAGAAGAAGCCGGGCTCGAGCTTCACGTCGAACTCCAGGTCCTGGTAGACGAGCTCGGTCGACTCACCCGGCTTGTCCACCGGGACGACCACCGTTCGCGCCGGCAGCACGCGCCCGCCCATCGTCTTGATGTCGGCGAAGGTGATGGTGCGCGCCAGCCTCAGGTCCTCGTCGTAGTAGTCGATCGACCGCGGCAGCTCCTCGGGCTTGCCGATCCGCACCACCATCTTGCCCCACACCACCGGCACCTCGGGCCGCGGCACCAGCTCCACCTCGAGCACCTCCTTGCCGTCCTTGGCCCCTTCGAAGGTGATGCGGCCGACGAAGTCGTCGGCGAGCCGGCTCTGCTTGACCAGGTCGTCGTTGGTGACGTGGCTCCCCATCCAGGCGCCGCCCATCATCGAGGCCGGCAGCTTGATCACCCGCTCCACCTTGGGCAGGTAGTTCCAGATGTCCGGCCCGTTGCGCAGCGTGGCCGTCCCGCGCTCCTTCTGCGGCTCGAGGATGCGGACGAGGAACTTGTCCTTCCCCTCGCTCCACTGCTCGAGCGTGAGCGCGCGGGTGAACTTGGAGGTGACCACCTTCATCGACATCTTGCCGTGCGAGGAGCCGCCGCGCAGCAGGTCGTCGACGCGGTCGAGGAGCACGCGCAAGCGGGCCGCGTCCTGGCCGGGCGCGCTGGGCGCCGGAGCGGCGTCCGCGCGCGCAGCCACCGGCGCGGCGGGACCTAACACCAGCGCGGTGGCGCAGACCCAGCCGATCATTCGCACACGAGACCTCTTCGGTGAGGGCGACGGCGCACCGGCAGCGCCAAGGAGACGTCCGGCACGATGGTGCAGCGAGGCAGCGGGCGCAAGCCCAACCACCTGCGCCCGGCCCGAAGAGAGGGCATGCCGCAATGCCGATCAGTTAGCACCGGGGTTGGGGTCGCACTCAGGAGCCCCGGCAAATGCGGCTCTTCGCGATCTTCCGTGAGAACGCGGCTCAGGGTAGTTCGTGTGAGGAGGCTGCCTGTAGGGAATTTGGCACCCGAGAAGGTCGCCCGATCA
>JAYWAO010000410.1:0-4109 GCA_043782365.1 Deltaproteobacteria bacterium | reverse complement strand
TCGTGTCGCGCAGGCGCTGGGCGACCTCGCTCAAGACCGAGAGCACCGCCGTCTTCGACTGGATGACGTTGGCGACGAACTCCTCGCGCGAGAGCTCCAGCAGCACGGTGGGGCTGGAGGCCTCGGCGCTGGCCGAGCGGGGCTGCTCGTCGAAGAGCGCCAGCTCGCCGAAGTGCTCGCCCTGCACCACCTCGCGCAGCACCACCCGGCGCTGCGATTCGTCGCCGGGCTTGGCCTGCGCCAGCGATGGACCGGCCGGGAGGAAGATGGTCACCGCGCCGCTGGCGACGATGAACAGCGAATGCCCCTTGTCGCCCTGGTCGAAGACCCGCTCGCCGGCCTTGAAGGTGCGCTCCACCATCCGTCCGGCCAGCATGGTGCGATCGGCCTCGGGGAGGCCACGCAGCAGCGGGACGGAGGCGAGCAGGCGGGAGCGAGACATCTGCTCAGGATGCGGCGGCAGGGGGCAAAGCGCAAGAAACGCCTGTCACCGATGGCGTGTCGGAGCGGAGGCCACCCACCTTCGCGGACGCTACCAGCCGCAGAGGCGCGCGCTCTCGTCCCACAGCTTGCGGCGCACCTCGAGATCGCGCGCGAGGCGGCCCAGCGGGGCCTCGCGCTTGTTCGCGAAGTACTTGCCCGTGATGCCCTCGACCTCGGGCGCGACGGCGAGGTGCACGCTGGTGGCGGCCCCCTGCGAGAGCGAGTCGTTGCCCTCCATGCCGAAGCCTTCCCTCAGCAGCTTCGTCCCCACCACCCCCGGGTGGAGCGAGTTGGCGGCGATGCGCTGGTCCTTCCACCGCTCGGCCAGCTCGGCAGCGAAGAGGACGTTGCACAGCTTGCTGCGGACATAGGAGGCATATCCGGTGAATCCGCTCAGGTACTGCAGGTCGTTGAAGTCGACCGTGCCGCGCGCGTGGGCGACCGAGCTGACGACGATCACCCGCGACGGCGCGGCCGCCTCCAGCGCGGGCGCGAGCAGGTGCGTCAGGAGGAACGGCGCGAGGTGGTTGACCGCGAAGGTCAGCTCATATCCTTCGGCCGATACTTCGCGCGTGTTCATGAAGATGCCGGCGTTGTGGAGGAGGACGTCGAGCTTCGGATGGGCCGACAAGAGCGCCGGCGCGGCGGCGCGGATGGCGGCGAGGGAGGAGAGGTCGCAGGCCCAGGTGTCCACCGACTGCGAGGCCGACTCGGTGCGCAGGCCCTCGGCTGCAGCAGCGGTCTTGGCCGGGCTGCGGCCGTGGACGATGACGCGGTGGCCGAGGCGCAGCAGCTCGAGCGCGGTCTGGCGGCCGATGCCGTCGGTGGAGCCGGTGACGAGGATGGTCTTGGACATGGTGTCGCTCCGGGAGTGAATTGAACTGAAACCGATGCGGCGGGCGGGGGTTCGATTCCCGCAGCAGGGCAGGCTGGGGTCGCGCGCCCGGTTCGCGCGTCGCCCGATCGTCACCCGAAGGCGGCCGCTCGCCCCTTGCGCTCCCTCCAGGCATGCGAATTTCTGCGTGTCTAGATGCCACCCAACCCCGCCCGACCTGACCCTCGTCTCCGCGCGGTCCCGGTGCTGATCGGCCTCGTCAACGTGGCGCTGCGCCTGCGCACGCGCTGGTTTCCAAACGACACCACGGAGCTTGCCCGGCTTGCAAACTGCGCCGTCGCCATCGATGCTGCTCCGCCAGGGAGCGTGCGATGAGCGAGAAGAGCAGGACGTCTTCACCGGGCAGCTCCGCGTGGAAGGCCGACGCGGCGAAGCTGCGAGGGAGCCCACCCAAGCACCTCCTTTTCCTCTGCGTGGCGAACTCGGCGCGCAGCCAGATGGCCGAGGGGATCGCGCGGTCGCTCGCGCCCGCCTTGGTGCAGATCTCCTCGGCGGGGTCGAAGCCGACGAAGGTGAACCCGCTCGCGATCGCAGCGCTGCGCGAGCTGGGGATCGAGATCTCGGGATACACCTCCAAGAGCGTCAACGACGTCCCGCGCGAGGGCGTGGACGCGGTGATCACGCTCTGCGCCGAGGAGGTCTGTCCGATGTGGCTCGGCAAGGCGGACCGCTACCACTGGGGCCTCCCCGACCCCGCTGGCGCCGGTTCCACCGACGCTGAGCAGCTGCAGGCGTTCCGCGACGTACGCGACGAGCTCCGCCGCCGGCTCTCCGTGGTGTTCGGGCGCTGAGGGGTCGGGCCTGCTCCCACTCCCCCGGAGCGGGCTCGCCGGGTACACTGCGCCGCATGAAGATCGTCCTGCCGGGGGGCACGGGACAGCTCGGCGCCCTCCTCACCCGGTTCTTCCAGGCGCGCGGCGACGAGGTGGTCGTGCTCAGCCGCGGCGGCCGCAGCCTCGCCCGGCTGGTGCCCTGGGACGCGCGCACGGGCGGCGCGTGGGTGAACGAGCTCGACGGCGCGGACGCGGTGATCAACCTCGCGGGACGCAGCGTCAACTGCCGCTACACCGAGGAGAACCTCGCGGCGATGCGCTCCTCGCGCGTCGACTCGACCCGCGTGATCGGCGCCGCCATCGAGCGGGCCGCGCGGCCGCCCAAGGTGTGGCTCCAGATGTCCACCGCGACCATCTACTCGCACCGCTTCGAGGCGGCCAACGACGAGGAGACCGGGCTGATCGGCGGCAGCGAGCCCGGCGCGCCGGCGCAGTGGAGGCGCAGCGTCGAGCTGGCGCAGGCCTGGGAGGCGGCGCAGGAGGAGGCGCGGACCCCGGGCACGCGCAAAGTGCTGCTGCGCACCGCGCTGGTGCTGAGCGAAGACCGCGGCGGCGTCTTCGACGTGCTCTCGGGCCTCGTCAAGAAGGGCCTCGGCGGCCCGATCGCGGGAGGCGCGCAGTACGTCTCGTGGCTCCACCGGCGCGACCTCGAGCGCGCGCTGGCGCTCCTCCTCGAGCGCAGCGACCTCGAGGGCCCGGTCAACCTCGCGTCCCCCAACCCGCTCCCGCAAAGGGAGTTCATGGCCGGCCTGCGCGCCGCGCTCGGCGTCCGCTTCGGCTTGCCGGCGACGGGCTGGATGGCCGCGCTCGGGGCGTGGATGATGGGCACCGCGCCGGAGCTGGTGCTGAAGAGCCGCCGCGTGGCGCCCGCGCGCCTGCTGCGCGCGGGCTTCACCTTCGACTACCCGACGCTGCCCGCCGCTGCGCAGGACCTGGTCAAGCGCGCGCAGCACCGCTGGTAGCCCAGGCTAGAGCTTCCGCTTCTGCTCGTGGAGGAAGAGCAGCGCGTCGAGCGGCGTGGTCCGAGCGAGGTCCACGCCGCGCAGGGCCATGGCGAGCGCGCGGGCGGCCCGGGTGTCGGGATCCTCCTCGGTAGGCTTTTGGGTCTCGGGGGGCGGCGCGCTGGTGCGTGGCTGCTCGAACAGCCCCAGCTGCGGCCTCGCCTTCTGCTTGCGCGCGGACCCGTGGGCGAGCGCGGCGCGGCCCGCGTCGTCGAGCTCCTGCGCCTCGAGGTTGGCGAGGATCTCCCGCGCGCGGTCGAGCACGGAGTCGGGGAGGCCCGCCAGCCGCGCCACCTGGATGCCGTAGCTCCGCGACGCCGCGCCCGGCACCAGCTTGCGCAGGAAGAGAACGCGGCCCGCCACCTCGGTGACCGCCATGGTGAGGTTGACCACGTGCGCCTTCTCGGCGGCGAGGTCGCAGAGCTCGTGATAGTGCGTCGCGAAGAGCGTGCGCGCCTTCACCGCGTCGTGGAGGTGCTCGGCGACGGCCCAGGCGATGGCGAGGCCATCAAATGTACTGGTGCCGCGACCCACCTCGTCGAGCAGCAGGAGCGAGCGCGGCGTGGCCTGGTGCAGGATGCGCGCGCACTCGGCCATCTCGACCATGAAGGTGCTCTGGCCGCGCGCGAGGTCGTCGGCGGCGCCCACGCGGGTAAACAGCTTATCGACGAGCCCGACGCGGGCCCGCTGCGCAGGGACGAACGAGCCCGACTGCGCGAGGAGCACGATCAGGGCCACCTGCCGCATCGCCGTGCTCTTGCCCGCCATGTTGGGGCCCGTCAGCACCAGCAGGCGGCGGGTCTCGTCGAGCGTGAGGTCGTTGGGGACGAACGGGCCTTCGCCCGCCTGCGAGAGCGCGCGCTCCACCACGGGGTGGCGGGCCTGCACCAGGTCGAG
>JAYWAO010000409.1:0-11358 GCA_043782365.1 Deltaproteobacteria bacterium | reverse complement strand
AGCTTCTCCAGCAGCGCCTGCGCGTCGGGCGTGCCCAGCTCGGCGAGGCCCTCGGCGGCGTCCATCCGCAGGTCCGAGGCGGTCTCCTTCGCGCCCGCCAGCTCGAGGAGGCGCTTCTCCGCGCCGGGCGCCTTCAGCCGGCCCAGCGCGCGCAGGGCCGCTCCCCGCGCGGGATCGCCCTCCTCCTCCGAGAGCGCCGTCAGCGCCTCGATGGCCGAGCCGACGCCGAGCCGCCCGGCCCACTCGGCGGCGATCGGGCGTACGTCTCCGGTTTCTGTAATACACGCGACCAGGTGCCCGGCGCCGCGGGCGTCGCCAAAGCGGGCGAGCGCCGCGGCCACCAGCACGCGGTCATACTCTTGCAACCCTTCGCCTTCGAACAGCTCGGCGATGGCGGGGACCGCGGCCGGGTCGCCCAGCGCCATCAGCGCCGAGAGCGCCTCCTGCCGGCGCACGTCCTCTTGCAGGGCCGCGGTCAGCCCCGGCAGGCAGGCGGCGTCCTTCTGCTCGGCGAGCGCGCAGGCGGCGGCGAAGCGCATCGGCTCCTCGTCCGACTGCAGCACCGCGCGGGCCTGCACGCGCGCCACCTCGCCCGGCAGCCGCACTGCCGACCAGACCGCGGCCGTGCGCACCTGCGCCGAGCCGTCGGCGAGCAGCGCCAGCACCTGCGAGGAGATCTTCTCGAGGTTCTCCGGCTTGCGCAGGAGCCGCGCCGCCGAGAGCCCGGCGAGGCGCACCAGCGGCTCGGAGTCTTGCAGCAGGTCGCCGACGCGCGGCGCGAGCGCCGAGGCCGCCAGCGCGTCGCCCTGCCGCCACCGCTCGAGCAGGGCGCGGGCGCCGTCCACGCGCTGGCCGCCATCCCGCCCCGAGAGCGCCTTCTCCAGCTCCTCCACGGGCACGCCGGGCGCGGTGTCGCTCTCGTCGCGCCCGGCTTCGGTAGCCGCTTCGCTATCGACCGGCCTGGCCTCTTCCTTCTTGCCGAACAGCCAGGAGAGGAGGCCCATTACTTGACCCTCGTGCCGGGGGCGACGTCGCCCGGGAGCTCGAGCACGGTGAGCCCCTTCGCCCCGCCCGAGGCGGCGAGCACCATGCCGTGCGACTCGATCTTCATCAGCGGCCGCTTCGCCAGGTTCGCGACCACGGCCACCGTCTTGCCGACCAGCTCCTCCGGCGTGTAGTGCAGCGCGATCCCGCTGACGATGGTGCGGGGCGCGGCCTCGCCGAGGTCGATGGTGAGCTTGAGCAGCTTCTCGGACTTCACCACCTTCTCGCAGGCGAGCACCTTGCCGGCGCGCAGGTCAACCACCGCGAACTGGTCGAAGGCGATCTCCGCGGGCGGCTCGGGAGGCGGCGCGGCCCTGGCCTTGGAGGCCTTCGTGTCCGCCGGCTTCTCCTCACCCTGCTTGGGCTCGGCGGCCTTCCCGCGCTTGGCGTCGGCGCTCTTGGCCTTGGGCGCGTCGTTGGCTGCGCGCGGGCCCCTGGCCGGGTCGTCGAGCACGAAGCGGCTCGCCAGCTTGAGCACGTCGGCGTCCTCCATGCGGCGCACCAGCGGCTTGGGCTCGGCCAGCAGCTGGTGATCCTCGAGGAAGGCCCAGTCGCCCCACTGCAAGGGCGCGTTGGTCTGCGCCGCCACGCCCGCCGCGAAGGCGGGCACCACCGGGGCGAGCAGCCGGGCGCAGACGCGGGCGATGTTCACCGCCAGCGTCAATTCGCGCTGCGCCGCCTCGGGGTTCTCGAGGACGAGCTTCCAGGGCTGCGTCCGCTGCAGCCGCTCGTTGCCCATCGAGGAGAGCACCATGATCTGCTGGATCGCATACCGGGTGTCGCACTCGAGATATCCCTTGATGGCCTCGGCCTCGGTGGTCTTCGCCATCTCCCAGATCTCGGCCGGCGTCGGCGTGAAGGTCACCTTCTCCGGCGACTCCTTGGGCCCGCGCAGGTAGCCGCCGTCCCAGCCGGAGATCTTCGCGAGCTTGCCGCCGAACTGCTTCCAGACCACCGAGAGCGCGCGGTTGGCGAGGTTGCCGATGTTGCCGAGCAGCTCGCCGTTGACGCGGTTCTTCATCTCGGTGAGCGACAGGTCGATGTCGCTCGGAGAGGTGCCGAGGTTGGCCGCGTAGAAGTAGCGCAGCCACTCGGGGTCCAGCCCGGCATCGAGGAACTCACGCGCGTTGATGAAGGTGCCGCGCGACTTCGACATCTTGGTGCCTTCCACCGTGAGCATCCCGTGCACGTGCACGCGCGCGGGGAGCTTGCGGCCGGCCGCCTCGAGCATGGCGGGCCAGAAGAGGGTGTGGAAGTAGACGATGTCCTTGCCGATGAAGTGGACGATGTCGCAGTCGGCGTCCCTCGCCCAGTACGCCTCGACGTCCTTGGGTGGCACCTGCTTCTTCGCCCAGTGCTCGGTGGTGCTCAGGTAGCCGATCGGCGCGTCGAGCCAGACGTAGAAGTACTTGGCGTCCTCGCCGGGGATCTTGAAGCCGAAGTACGGCGCGTCGCGGGAGATGTCCCAGTCGCGCAGGGGCTCCGCGAGCCAGCCGTCGATCGAGCGGCGGATCTCGGGCTGCAAGGTGCCCGTGGAGGTCCACCGCTTGAGGAACTCCTGGTAGTGCGAGAGGCGCACGAAGTAGTGCGGGCTCGAGCGGCGCACTGGCGGCACCTCGCCGCGGCCCTGGTCCCGGCAGAGGGAGCAGTAGGGCTGGAGCAGATCGGTGGGGTCATAGGTGGACCCGCACTTCTCGCAGGCGTCACCATATTGGTCGCGCGTATTACACTTGGGGCAGATCCCCTTGACGTAGCGGTCTGGGAGGAACCGCTGGTCGACCTCGCAGTAGAGCTGCTCGACGGGGCGCAGGTCGATGGCGCCGGCTGCTTTCAGGGCCTCGAAGAACGCGCCCGCGTGCTTCTCGTTCTCCGGCGAGTGCGTCGTGTAGAACTCGTCGAAGGCGATCCCGAAGGCGGCGTAGTCCCGCTGGTGCTCTTCGTGGAACCGCGCGACGAACTGCTCGGGCGTCACCCCTGCCTTGGCGGCGCTCACCTGGATCGGCGTGCCGTGGGTGTCGTCGGCGCAGAGGTAGATCGCCTCGCGGCCGGCGGCCTTGAGCGCGCGTACGTAGACGTCGGTCTGCACCGCCTCGACGAGGTGGCCGAGGTGGATGCTGCCGTTGGCGTACGGCAACGCCATGGTGACGAGGGTCTTGGACGCGGTGGGGCTGGCCATAGAGGGGAAAGCGTCTAGCACAGAGAGCGGCGGGTCGCACCGGGAGAGGGGGGCTGCGCCAGCGCTACTTCCCGCAGACCTCGACCAGCAGCCGCTCGAGCAAGAGCCGCGCGTCGGCCCCGCTCTTGATGCCCGCGTCAGCCTCGGCGCAGAGCTGCAGCGCCTTGCGGAAGTGCGCCCGCGGCCGCCGCCGCGCCCGCTTGTAGGTGAGCCACGCCCCGAACGGGTGTGGCTTCTTGCGCCCCTTCTGCGCGCACTCCGCCTCCACCTCCGGGAAGACGCTCCGGTTGTACTCGTCGTAGGTGAGCTCCCGCGGCGTGCGGGCCGCCGGGATCGAGCCATAGCGCGCGTGATCGTAGAGCAGCTTGCGCACGGCGGAGGCGATGCCGCCGAGGAACGGCAGCGCTACGTTGGCGACCGAGGTCTTCCGCCGCAGCTCGTCGTGGAAGAGGCCCATCGCGGTCGCCAGGTCGCCGTCGCCGACCGCTTCGCCGAGCGCGAAGAACTCTTCTTCGCGCACGCTGGCGACGATCGCCTCGACGTCGGCGCGGGTGATGGTCGGCCGGTCGTCGGCGTAGAGCGCGAGCTTCTGCAGCTCGGTGGCGATCAGGCGCAGGTCATCGCCGAGGCGCTGCTTGAGCTCGAGCTCGGCGTCCTTGGCGAGCTTCTTCTTCAGCGGGCCCAGCTCGTGGGCGACCAATTCGGAGATATCGAGGGAGTCGATACCGCGGCCGCGCCGCTCGGCCTTGCGCTTGAGAAAGACACCCTTCGCCTCGACCGCGCGCGCGAGCGGGTGGCGGTCGGGCAGCGCCTCGGCCACCAGGATGAGGTGGGTCCTGGGCGGTAATCCTCTTTCAATCGCCTTGACCAATGAGTCGAGGTCGCCGGACGGCGCGGCGAGCTTCTGCTCCTGCGCCCAGGCGGAGAGCTCCTGCAGCCAGCCCTTGTCGGACTCGTCGGGGGCAGCGCCGACCTCCTTCAGCCACTTCGAGGCGGTCTTCGCGCCGCGCGTGCCGTAGGCGAGGTCGGCCGCGGTCCAGCTCGCGGGGCGCACCAGCTTGAGCAGGCGCCGGGCGCCGTCGCGCTGCCGCTTGCCCTGCCAGAGGTCGCGGGCGCGGCCCAGCTCCTTCTCGGCGTCCACCTCCTCGGCCAGCCCCTCGGCTCCCTCGACCACGATGGCCTTGGGCGCGGGGAACATCGCCACCGTGTTGAGGTGCTGCGCGATCTCGCGCGGGCCGGCGGAGGCGTCCAGGTAGATGAGGTTGAAGCCGCGGTCCTTCTCCGGGACGAGCGCCTCGGCCAGCTCGCGGGCGGCGCTCCTCGCGAGGAACTCGTCGCCCTCGATCAGGTAGAGCGGCTTGCCCTGCCCGGCCGCCGCGGCCTCGAGCAGCTTCGCCAGATCTTCAGCCACGGGCGCCTCCCGCCTGGGCCGGGCGCTGCGCCGGGGCCGCGCGCAGCTCGCGCAGGAGCAAGAGCAGCCGCTCCAGCTGCAGGCGCGAGTTGCCGTTCTGGCGGAGCACGTCGAGCACGTCGCGGCAGAGGTCGTGCTGCTGCAAGAGCCGCACGGGAGAGAGCGGCGCCGGCGCTCCCTGCGCCTGCGCCACCAGCAGGTCGCGGGTGCGCCCGAAGAGGGCCTCCACCGCGCGCAGGGCGGGCTCGCGCTCGCCCAGGTCTTCCGCCAGATCGAGCGCTTCGCGCTCATCGGGCGCGTGGAGCGCGGCCTCGAGCCGGGCCAGCAGGTCGTCGTGGGACGCGATCTCCTCGGCGGTGAGGTGGAGCGCCCGCGCGAGGCTCCCCTCGGACCGGGCCGCGCGCGCCGCCGCAACCGGCTGGGGCACGCCCTGCGCGACCAGCTTCTTCTCGATGATCGACGCAGCCAACGGCACCAGGTTCACCCGCGCGCACCGCGAGCGAACGGTGGGCAGGAGCTGGTCGGGGCTCGCGGTGATGAGGAAGAACGTCGTGTCGCGCGGCGGCTCCTCGAGCGTCTTGAGCAGCGCGTTCTGCGCCCGCTCGTTGAGCGCGTCGGCCGGCGAGACGATGACCACCTTTCGCCGGCCCCGCGTCAGCGCGAACGAGAGCCGCCGCGCGAGCTGGCGCACCTCATCGACGCGGATCTCGCGCGAGGGGGCCCCCTCGAGATCGCCCTTGTTCACCAGTCCGCGCGCCACCAGCTCGCTCTGCGGGCGCACCCAGAAGACGTCGGTGTAGTTGCCCCGGGCGATGCCCGCGCAAGCCGCGCAGAGGCCGCAGGGGCGCAGCGGCGCGTCGGCCTCGCAGTTGGCCGCCTGCGCCACCAGCCGCGCCAGGAGCTCCTTGCCGACCCCCTCCTCGCCCGCCAGGAGGTAGGCATGGTGGAGGTGCGCGCTCTCGACCGCGCGGCGGATCAGGTTCACCGCGCGCGCTTGACCCTGGATCTCGTCCCACGGCATCAGGCGCTTGCCTGTAGTGCGTCTGCGCGCTGCTCGCAAGCGCGATGAATGATTCGCCCGGGCCGGGTGTCTGGTAGCCTGAGGTTCCGGAGATGCGCTTGCGAAACCGCCTGGCCAGCCCGAAGGCCGCAACCCGATCCCGCGCCAGCCGGTCTGGCGCTGCGGCCGCCGCGCTCGCGCTCTGCGCGCTGGCCGCCTGCGGCAACCCCGACAACCAGGTGGTGGGCGGCCTGCTCGGCGCGGGCTCGGTGCCCAACGCGGTGATCACCAAAGTGGGGAGCGCCATCTTCGCGCCGGTCAACGCGACCGACCTGCGCGGCAACTTCGTCCCGCGCACCGCCGTCGTCCTCACCGATCGCGAGGACCTCTGCGCCAAGCTCGCCCAGTACCCGGACTACCTCCGCGCCCCGATCGAGCCCTTCGTGGCGGTGGTGCTGCTGACGCCGCAGCGGAAGGTGGGCACCTACTACCTCGGCCAGACCGACATCGGCGCGCTGCTGCTCACCACCGCCGGGGTCGGCCAGACCGTCTACGGCTTCCCGGGCGCGAGCGGCGGGACCATCGGCGTCGGCCAGATGAACACCAACCCGGGCGGCAGCGCGGAGGGCAACTTCGCGATGCAAGTGTACAACCCGAGCGTGCAGACCAGCTCGCTCTACACGGTGTACGGGCAGTTCAAGACCAGCGAGTGCCCGGCGCTGGAGACGGCCTACGTGCCGATCTACCAGTAGGCCTCGAACCACCGGGACCGGTTGCGGGGTATCGTCTGGTCATGGAGCCGAGCACAGCGCCAACCGCGTTCCGCGCCGCCTACCGCGCCGGGGTCAGCAAGTATTACTCGCCGGGCCTGCACGCGGCCTTCGTCTTCGGCGGTGGGCTCGCCTTCGTGGCGTGGCAGGTCTCGCGCTCGCCGGCCTCCAGCCTGCTCTGGGCGCTCTCGTTCCTCGCCGGGCTGCTCTTCTTCAACACCAGCGTCTACGTGGTGCACCGCAGCCTGGGCCACCGGCGGCGCTGGTTCGCCCGGCTCTTCTACCAGCGCCACACCGGCGACCACCACAGCTTCTTCCAGGGCGAGGCGATGACCTGGGACGAGCCGCGCGACTTCCGGGTCATCCTCTTTCCCTGGTGGCTCCTTTTGGGCGTCTGCGCCATCGCGCTGGGCCTGGGCGCGCTGGTGGCAGCGGCGCTGGGCCCGGTGGGGGGCCACGCGTTCTCGGCGGCGGTGGTCTGCGGCTACCTGCTCTACGAATCGTTCCATCTCTGCCACCACCTGCCCGCCGGCCACCCGCTCGGCCGCGTGCCGGGCCTGCGCCAGGTGGGCCACTTGCACCGCCTCCACCACCAGCGCGCCAACATGGCGGGCGACAACTTCGACATCGTCTTTCCGCTGACCGACCTGGTGCTCGGCACGCTGCGCTGGGAGCCCCCCGGCGCTGCGCAGCCGCCACGAGAGTAATACCCAGGTATTACACTACAGCGGGTTGGCGTGGATGTTCACCGTCAGGCTCGCCTCGATGGTGGTGTCCTGGTTCGGGGAGCGCCCGGCCGCCTGCGTGGTGATGGTGAAGCTGTCGGCCTTGGCGTAGTCGGCGATGTCGACGTCGTCGAGGATCAGGCTGACCGTGCTCGCCCCCGCCGGGAACGACTCGAGGTGCGCGATCTCCTTCGACGGCAGCGGCGGCGAGGCGGCCGCGATGGTGAACTTCATCGAGGAGAAGAACGAGAGGTCCTGCCCCGCGGGCGAGGTGACCTTCATGGTGAGCTTGGTGAGCCGCGCCGACGAGATGTGGTCCTTGCGGGTGTCCTTGTTGTTGAAGCCCGCCTGCTGCGAGAGGTCGAAGTTGGTGAACCCGAACGACCCCAGCTGCCCTGGCAGCGCGGCGCCGAGCGGGTTGCCCTGCACCGTGGTGGTGCCCTTGCTGTCGACGTCGAATTGGATGAGGCCGCAACCGGCGGAGAGGAGCGCGGCGGCGGCGGCGAGGGCGGTGCGCAGCGCGAGGCGAGAGGTCATCGGCGGAGCATAACCGCTCCGCTGCAGTGGGCCTACGGCTACCCGCTCGCCTGGGCGCTGATGGCGGTCCTCGCCGGCGGCCTGCTGCTCTGGTTCAAGCGGCGCGGCTGGTTCGACTAGTACCGCGCGCCGAAAGTGTCTCCCCCATGTGATCGGTCTGCAGGGGCACGCCCTGGGCCACACTCCACGCGTAGCAGCGTTACGTCGAGCAGCGCAGCGACGAGGCTGCCCGGCGCAGACCTCCGGTCCGTCGCCGGAGGTAGCTGGGGTTTGAAGACAGGCCCTGGTACCGCGGGCGCGGTTGCGCACTGCGCGGTTGCAAAGCGGCCGGTCACACTTCACCGTGGGGGTGTTTCCGAGGGCGCGCCTGGCGCCCGCGAGAGGAGCCGGATGTCGGGTCGCAAGGGCAAAGTGATGGGCGGCACGTTCGAGGCCACGGCCTCGCTGGACTACCAGGGGCTCGAGCTCCCGGCGCTCGACGCGGAGCTGCGGCGGGTCTTGGATGAGGGCGTCCACGGGCTCTGCTTCTCGGCCTACCTCGACGGGCAGGGCCCCGAACAGCAATCGCAGCTCTCTCCGGAGCAGGTGCGCGCGCGGATGCAGATCGTGCGGCCCCACGCACGCTGGGTGCGGACGTTCTCCTGCACCGACGGCAACGAGGCGGCCCCGCGCATGGCCCACCAGCAGGGCCTCAAGACCCTGGTGGGCGCGTGGCTCGGCCCGAACGAAAACCCGGCGACCAACGAGAAGGAGCTGGCGCGGGTGATCGAGCTGGCCCGCGCCGGCGACTGCGACCTGGTCGCGGTCGGCAATGAGGTGCTCTACCGGGAGGACCTCACCGAGGACGAGCTGATCGCCTACCTCCGCAGGGTGAAGGAGGCCCTGCCCGGGATACCGGTCGGATATGTCGATTCATATTACCTCTTCTGCGACCACCCCAGGCTGGTCGAGGCCTGCGACGTGCTGCTGATCAACTGCTACCCGTTCTGGGAGAAGTGCAGCCTCGCCAACTCGCTCGCCTACCTGCAGGAGATGGTCTCGCGCGTCCAGGACGTGGCCGGCGGCAAGCGGGTGGTGCTCAGCGAGACGGGCTGGCCCAGCGGCGGCGAGCCCCTCGGCGAGGCGGTGCCCTCACCGGAGAACGCCATCATCTATGCGCTGAACACCTTCAAGTGGACGCAGGCCGCCGGGCTCGAGCTGTTCTACTTCGCCGCCTTCGACGAGGAGTGGAAGGCCGGCCCCGAGGGCGGAGCGGGACCGCACTGGGGCTTCTGGGACACGCAGGGGAAGTGGAAGTATGGCCGCTGATCCGCGCGGGCCCTATGCCGCGGTGAATGCCATCTGCTATTCGGGGTATCGCGAGGGGCAGAGCCCCGATGCAGGCATCCACCCTACCTATCAACAGACCAAGGAGGACCTGCTCCTGCTGGCCAGGTACGGGTGGAGGCTCCTGCGGCTCTACGACTGCAACGAGTCGTCCGAGACCGCGCTGGAGGTGATCGCGCGGGAGGGGCTGCCGTTCCAGGTGATGCTCGGCGCGTGGCTCGGCGCCGAGGTGAGCAACCCGGGCTGTCCGTGGGGCGGCACCTATCCCGAGGAGCAGCTCGAGAAGAACCGCGCCGCGAACTCCGCCAACATCGACCGGCTGATCGCGCTCGCGCGGCGCTTCCCGGCGCAGCTCCACTCGCTCTCGGCGGGCAACGAGGCGACGGTGGACTGGACCGATCACCTGGTGCCCGAACAGAGCGTGATCGCCTACGTGCGCAGGCTGAAGGCGGCGCTGCCGCACCCGGTGACCTTCTGCGAGAACTACCTCCCCTGGCTCGGCAAGCTCGACGCGCTCGCTGCAGAGGTCGACTTCCTCTCCGTGCACACCTACCCGGCGTGGGAGCAGAAGGGCGTCGCCGAAGCGCTCGGCTACACCGAGGAGAACTTCGAGGCGGTCGCGAACAGGCACCCGGGCAAGCCCGTCGTCATCACCGAAGCGGGCTGGGCCACCGAGTCGAACGGCCGCGGCATCCCGCGCGAGAACGCCAGCGAGGCGCTGCAGAAACAGTATTACACGCAGCTGCTCGAGTGGAGCCGCCGGCGGGGCGTGCTCACCTTCGTCTTCGAGGCCTTCGACGAGCCGTGGAAGGGCTCGCACGACCCGGCCGAGCCGGAGAAGCACTGGGGGCTCTTCACGGCGGGCCGGACGCCGAAGCTGGCCCTGCAGCCAGTGTCGGGGCCAGGCGAAGCACGGTAGAAGGCGTGCACGCGGAGATGTGAGAGGCGCTGGACCTGTTCGACCGGCGGCCCGGCCCGGGAGCGGCTCGTCGAGGGGCTCGGCTAGCGCCCGGTCAGAACAGCTCTCCGCGCGGAAGCGGCGTCATGCACTCGGGGCACTTCTCCAGCCGCTGCACGCGCGTCAGGCAGCCCGGGCAGAGCACGGTTTCCTCGGCGGCGTCGCTGCGCTGCTGCGCGGTCATCGGCGCGCCGGCCTTGGCAGCGGGGGGGCGCACGGGCTGGCCCCGCAGCCGCCTGCGGCCGCAGCCCTCGCAGAGCACGCCCGTGCCCGGAGCGCCGCACCAGGCGCACTTGCCCGGATCGACAGGGGCGGCGGTGGGCGCCATCCCGTCGCTCTGGCGGCCCGTCTCCAGCTCGGGCAGGCCGCCGAACCAGAGAGCGCTGGCGGGCCCCTCCTCCTGCTTGGTGCGCTCGACCTCGACCGCCTCGACCTGCACCTCCAGGTGACGGTCGGCCAGCCGCGTGTCCTCCACCTCGGAGAGGCGCGCCACCGGGCCCGTGACCGAGTCGAGCGGGTCGAGGAGCGTCTGCTCCATGTCCTGCATCGGCTCGTCTTCCACCTCGAGGTCGCCCTCGAGCATCAGCACCTTGCCGCAAGTGGCGCACTCAGCGGCGTCCTCGGGGTTCGACGTCTCGCAGACGGGGCAGGCGCTCATCAGGACACGATAGCGCACTGTGCAGCCGTGCGCGTCGCTCTACGGGTCATCCGGGTGGTGCGAGAGCCCGATCCGGTTTCCCTCCGGGTCCTCCACGTACAGCGTCCAGCGCGAGCGATGCACCACGGGCACGCCGTGGGCCGTGAGGACCTCCTCCCACGAGGTCCGCTCCGAGGCGGCGATGCGCAGCGCGAGCAGGTGCAGGCCGGGCGCTGCATCCTTGAAGGGCTGCGCGGAGACGTCGCCGTCGCAGGCCTCGAGCGCGAGGAAACCCGCCGGGAGGGGCGCATCGGCGAGCGCGTCGGGGAGCGTGCCGGGCGCGCCGCTCGCGTGGGCCGGGGCGCTGCCAGGCGGCGGCGAGGACCTGGGCGGGTCGAGCGCCAGCCAGAGCGCACGCTCGCCGGTGCGACCCTGCTCCTCGGCCGGCCAGGGCCAGCGGCGCACCACGGTGAGGCCGAGGACGCCGGCGTAGAACCGCTCTGCCCGGGCGAGGTCGCGGACCTGGATGGCGAGGTGGTGGAAGGCGGTGGGGTGCATGGGGGTTTGGTAGCACGACCTTGGGGTCCCTCGCGTGCGAGCGCCACGAGGGAGAACGGGCACGCGCGCGAGGGCGAACGCGGGCGCGGCTTTTTTGCACGGCGGGACTCCTCGCCAGGGGTGCAGATCCCTGCAGTAGGGGCTGGAGGGGGCAGCGCGCGAGGCGGGGCACCTTCAACTTGGCGGACTTTGACCTCATGATTGGTCACATCTTTC
>JAYWAO010000408.1:0-4113 GCA_043782365.1 Deltaproteobacteria bacterium | reverse complement strand
CACAGTTCGGAGAGCCGCAGCCTGGCAACTCCAAGGTTCACGCGGGTCGGGAGCACCTTCGACATTGTCGAATCCTACGGAATCCGGCTGCCCCGCGCTACGGCGCCGGCAGCACCTTGAAGCACGCCTCCTGCCCGCAGCGCGCCCCGCTCGCCGCCGCCTCGGGCCAGTAGCCGCGGTCGCCGGAGTCGTCCTCGGCTTCCACGTGGTACGCGATGACCGCGCCCTGCCCGCTGCCGGGGATGACGCCGCGGAACACGCCGGCGCCGTCGTCCGCCATGGTCACGTGGACCGCCTGCCCGTTGCCCACGGCGGCGTTGTGCCAGATCAGCTCCACCACCTTGAGGCCGCGTCGCGCCGAGACGCGCGCCGCCACCTGGTAGGGGCCGCGGGTGTCGAGGGTGTCGGTGAGCGCGCCGGCCTCCACCACGGGCGGCTCGTACGGCGAGCAGGCCAAGAGCGAGGGCGCGAGCAGCGCGCAGCAGAGAGGGAGCGCGCGGAGCAGCGTTGAGGCGGAAGCCGGAGGCATCGGCGCGAGGATAGCGCACTTCGCCGCCGCGCCACACCGGACAAGGATTAGAGTGTGCCTGCCTTGTCCGATGACAGCTCCCTCACCCCAGCCCTCGGCCTGCAGCGCCGCCCTGCACCGCCCGCGCCGCGGCCGCAGCTGATCGTGCTGCTCGAATGCGACCGGCCGCTCGCGCCGTCCACCCGCCACTCGCTCTGGGGAGTGGACGAGGTGGTGCTGCGCCGCGGCCCGCACCGCTCGGCGCTGCGCTCCGGAAAGCAGCTGGTGGTCTTTATCGCCGACCAGTGGCTCTCCGGCACGCACGCGCGGCTGGCGCGCGAGGGCGACGGCTTCGTGCTGCGCGACGCGGGCTCCACCAACGGCACCTGGGTGGACGGTCGCCCGGTCCCGCCCGAGGGCCTGCGGCTGCGCGACGGGGAGCTGATCGAGATCGGCCACACGCTCTTGCTCTTCCGCGCCGCCGCCCCGCAGCGGCCGATGGACCAAAGCGACCTCGACGGCGCGCAGCTCGACCCGGGGAACACCGGGCTGGTGACGCTGTCGTCGGCGCTGCAGGTCGAGCACGAGCGGCTGGCGACGATCGCGCGCTCGAGCGTCCCGGTCGTCATCGGCGGTGAGACGGGCGCGGGAAAGGAAGTGGTCGCCCGCGCGCTGCACGTGCTCTCGGGCCGCGAGGGTCCGTTCGTGGCGGTGAACTGCGGCGCCATCCCGCGCACGCTGGTGGAGAGCGAGCTGTTCGGACACCGCAAGGGGGCCTTCTCGGGGGCCACCGAGGAGCGGCTCGGGCTCTTCCGCAGCGCCGACCGGGGCACGCTCTTGCTCGACGAGATCGGCGACCTTCCTCTCGACGCGCAGGCGGCGCTCCTGCGCGTGCTGCAAGAGGGCGAAGTGCTCTCGGTGGGCGCGACCCGGCCCGTCAAGGTGGACGTGCGGGTGCTCGCCGCCACCCACCGGGACCTCGCCGCGCTGGTGCACGGAGGGCAGTTCCGCGCCGACCTGCTCTCCCGGATCGCGGGCTTCACCGTGCGTCTGCCGCCGCTGCGGGAGCGGCCAGAGGACCTCGGGCTGCTGGTGGCCTCGCTGCTCAAGAGGGTCGCTGGGGATGCGGCTGCCCACGTGCGGTTCACCTGCGAGGCCGGGCGCGCGCTCGCCCGCCATCGGTGGCCGCTCAACGTCCGCGAGCTGGAGCAGTGCCTGCGGGCCGCGCTGGTGCTGGCGGGGACGCAGCCGGTCGATCTGGCGCACCTGCCGGAGGCGGTCCGGGCGGCGCTGCGCCAGGGGCCGCTGCCCTTGGCCGAGGTGCAGACCGGGCCCGTGTTGCCCGGCCGCGCGGACGCGACCGATCCCGACCTGCTGCCGGTGGCGGCGGGCGGCGAGCAAGGCGCTGACGCGGGGGCACCGGTGCG
The DNA here is from genome assembly GCA_043782365.1 of Deltaproteobacteria bacterium. Lineage (GTDB taxonomy): Bacteria > Myxococcota > Myxococcia > Myxococcales > 40CM-4-68-19 > CAIWCD01. The sequence goes on along the minus strand of JAYWAO010000408.1, from coordinate 2,178 downwards.
TCCGCAGCGTCCGCTCAGCGCGGAGGAGCGGCGACACAAGGAAGAGCTGCTGCTGCTGGTGGGCGAGCACCGGGGGAACGTGACCACCATGGCGCGCGCGCTGGGGAAGGCGCGGATGCAGGTGCAGCGGTGGCTCAATCGGTATGGGATCGATCCGCAGGAGTATCGGCGGGGATAGGGCGCGGCAGGCGGTTGACCCCCCGCGGTAACTCGCCTACACCCCTCCCCCCGTGAGGTCTCTCGCCATGCGCACCCTTCCCCGCCTCGTCACGCAGACGCTCGTCGCCGTCGCCAGCGCAGCGCTGTGCAGCGCGCTCGCCGCCTGCTCCCCTTCCCTCATCCCGGGCACGCGCATCCCCGACAAGGCCGACAACCGCGCCGTCATCGAGGTCCTCGGCCGCTACAAGCAGGCCGCCGAGGCGCTCGACATGGCCGGCGTGCTCGCCCTCGCCTCCCCCGCCTACTTCGACCGCACCTCCGCCCGCGGCTCCCCGCCGGTGGATTACGCGGGCCTGCAGAAGACCCTGACCGAGAAGTTCGGCCGCTTGAAGGCGATCAAGATGGAGATCACCGTCAAGGACGTGCGCGCCGAGGGCGACCGCGCCGAGATCGACTACTTCCTGGTGATGCACTACTCGCTCGACCTCCCCGCCAAGGAGAAGTGGTACCCCGAGAGCGACGACCAGCGGATGACGCTCTCGAAGGTCAACGGCGAGTGGAAGGTCACCGCGGGTCTCTGACCTGCGCTCGGAAGCGGGATCACCGTGAGCGTCCTCGTCGCCAAGGCCGGTGTAGACGGCGGCCGCGCCCTCGCGCGGGTCCGCGTGGTGATGGTGCGCACCCGCAACCCGATGAACCTCGGGGCCGCGGCCCGGGCGCTGCGCAACGCGGGGATCTCGCGCTGGACGCTGGTCGCGCCGATCACCTCTCTCGACCACCCCGAGGTGGGCCGGGTGGCGGTGAAGGCCGAGGGCCTGGTGCAGTTGGCCAAGGTGGTGGAGACGCTCGAGGAGGCGCTGGCGGGCTGCGCGCTCTCGGTCGCCTGCACCGCGCGCTCCCGGTTCGACCGCAACCAACTGCACCCGCGCACCGCGGCCGAGCGGCTGGTGAGCGGCGCGACCGAGCTGCTGAGGCGCGGCGTCGAAGGCCACGCGGGCGATGTCTGCCTCGTCTTCGGCGACGAGATGAACGGCCTCCACACCGAGGAGACCGACCTCTGCGACCTGCTCTCGACCATCCCGAGCGCCCCTGAGCAGCCGTCGTGGAACCTGGCGCAGGCGGTGGCGGTCTACGTGCACGAGCTGCGCACGGCCGCGCTGAGCGTCGAGCTCGGGCTCGACACCGGACAGGACCGCAAAGACCTCGCCGACGGCGCCGGGCTCGCCGCGCTCGATCGCACGCTGGCGGCGATGCTCGACCAGTTCGGCCGGCTGCGGACCCGCCGGCGGCTCTTCCGCACCCTCGAGCGGTCGCAGCCCAGCAGGCGGGAGGCGGCGCTGTGGACCGGCGTCTTGGAGAACCTGCGCCGGGCGCTGGCGGGCGAGCCGCTCACGGGCGGCTCAGGTGGGCCCGACCGGGAATAACGCCTGTAGATTCAGGGCCCATGGGCTCGCAAGTCTGCGTCGAACCTGGACAGCGCAAGACATCCGCATCGGGAGCCCCGGCAAATGCCGGGGCTAGAAAAACGGTCGCCCCTACGGGGCTGCCTCCTCGAGCGACACATCTGGCGAACCGGGACAAGACCCTCGGGTCACCAGTCGAGGAACCCGCGTCCAAGGTCGACCCTGGACGCACCCGACGCACGGCTCGCAGCCCGGAAGGGCGGCCGTCCTTCTAGCCCCGGCATTTGCCGGGGCTCCTGATTGGGCACCCTTCTCTGGAACCTGCGGATTCTCGGATTCTCTGCACACCAAGCCGCCGCGTCCCCACGTCCTTGCACGGAAGATCGCGAGGAGCCGCAAATGCCGGGGCTAGAAAAGCAAACGCCCGCCTTCGCGGGCTACCGCTGGTGTTGGCCCGACGAACGGCGTCACGGCCTCGTCCTGCCCGGTTGGCGGGAGCGCGGCCGGCCGATTGAGCTTCGATGCCAAGCCCGCGAAGGCGGGCGCCTGCACTTCTAGACCCGGCATTTGCCGGGGCTCCTGCCCGCGATACCCAACAGGCTTCAGCCCGACTCGC
>JAYWAO010000407.1:0-4131 GCA_043782365.1 Deltaproteobacteria bacterium | reverse complement strand
CCACGTGGGTGGTGAGGCCGCCCCGAAGCGCGACGGTCCCGGCGTGGGCCGGCGCCGGGAGCACGGCGAGCGCTGCGCAGAGCGCGGCGGCGAAGAGGGGCGTGCGGCTGCGCATCGTGGTGCTCGGCTGGTCGGTGGTCGGGCGCGGGTTCACGGAGACTCCGTTGTGGCGGTGCTGGAGGCGTTGCGGGCGAGGCGGTCCATCGCCGCGATCAGGTCGCGGGCGCCTCGGGAGAGGGTGTCCTGCACGGCCGCGGGCAGCGGGCGGCCATCGCGCAGGGAGAGCACCGCGAGCGTGAAAGCCGCCTGCTGGCGCTCCACGTCGCTCAAGCGGCCGGAGTCGAGGCGGACGGCGAGCGCGGCGGCGAGCGGCGAGTCGATCGACGCGGGCCGCAGCAGCGGCACCACCTCGCGGCGGGCGCGGTCGTCTTGCGGGAGCTGATCGAGGAGCGCGAGCAGCTGGTCCTGGCCCTCCGCGCCAGCCCGGCCGAGCGCCTCCACCGCGAGCACGCGCGTCTGCTCTTCGGAGGCGCGCCGGACGATCTCAGCGAGGTTGTCCACCTCGGCCGGCGACGCGGTGGTCGAGGCGAGCTGGGTGCGAAGCTCCGCCTCGCGCGAGGGGAGCAGCGAGGGATCGAGCTTGGTGAGCCGCTCGTCGGGCGGCGGCACCTCGACCATCTTCCAGCCGTCCTGCTCGGCGGCGCGGCGGTCGGCGGAGGCGGCGCGGTTGTTGTCGTCGACGGCGCGGCGGACCTGCGCGATCAGCGTCGGATCGACCCGCCCGGCTGCTCCCTGCGCGGGCGGGCGCACCAGCGGAGACGGCGCCGCGACAGGGGCGGAGACGACCGCGTCCGCTGCCGACTGCACGGACTCGGGCGCTGCGGACCCGCGAGAGAAGCCCAGCAACGAGAGCACCACGGCGCAGGCCGCTGCGGCGATCCACGCTGCTCTCTTGCTGCGCGCTTGCATCGGCACGACGCCCCCTTCGACGCAGGGCGCTTGAGCGAATGTCATGCCAGCGCTGGCGGCAGGGGCTCGCCAGAGGTGGTCTCGCTGCGTCGAAGCTGGCCAGTGGAGCGCGCGCACACCAGTTCAGCGTGCGCACCGGTGCTCCACTTGTCCGGAGCGTAGATGGCCCGAAGTCAGCTGCCGCGAGCCCTGGGGTTGTTCGAGCTCAAACGACTTTTACAGGGTTACGGCGCGCGTCGTCGAGCGTGCGCAGCGCTCCGCTGCCGAGCGCGGCGACGGCAGCCCGATCGATGACGAACGCGAGCGGCGCGCCGAGGATCGGCCAAAGCCTGGCCGCGCGCGGGAGCCAGCCCAGGCCGAGCCGCTTCAGGATGGCCTGCACCAGCGCCGGGTTGAGGCGCGCGATGATCCGCGCCGGCAGCGACCCCGCCAGCGCCCGGCCCGCCGCGTTGGCGCCCAGCTTGAGCCCGGCGCTCTTGGCCGCGTCGGCGAACCCGGCCCCGAGCCAGAGCGCCGCGAGCCGCGCCCTGCCCTGCTCGCCCGCGCCCTCGAGGCCGTAGATGGCCAGCAGCGCGAAGAGCAGCTCCGCCTCGAGAAAGAGCGTGGTCGCCACTCCCGCGGGCAGGCCCACCGGCAGCGCCACCAGTGAGAGCGTGCCCGTGGCCGCGCCGAGCAGCCCGGCCTTGAAGGCGGAGCTCTTCACCAGCCGCTCGCCCAGCTGGCGCGGGGTCTGGCCTGGGTGATCGACCCGCAGCTTCGCGGCGGTGCGCGCGCCGCGCTCGCGGGCCGAGGCGAGGACCTTCTCGACCCAGCCCGGCACCGGAGCCGCGGCCTTCGCTTCAGGAGCCGTGGTGGCCGCCGGGGCCGTGCCCGCGCGCTCGGGAGGGGAGGCAGCGGCGCCGCGCTGCTTCGGTGCGGTCGACGGTGCGGTGGAAGGTGCGGCCGCTGGCTTGCCTCCAGCCGCCGGCCGCTCCGCGCCGACCCGTCTCGGACGGGTCGCCTTGACCTTGGGGCGGGGCGCGGGCGGCTTCTTCTCCATGGAGTGTTACTTCTTGGAAGGAGCGGCCGGCGCGGCGGCCGGAGGAGCAGCGGCCGCAGGAGGCGCGGGCGGCGCGGCCGGGGCAGCGCCAGGAGCGCCAGGAGCGCCAGGAGCGCCAGGAGCGCCAGGCACCGCTGCGGCCGGAGGCGGGACGTCGTCGGCCTCGTCCTCGTCGAGCTGCTCGTGGAGCCCGGCCACCTCGTTCTGCAGCTGCTGGATGGCGACCTGCTGTCCGGCGATCAGCGGCACGATGTACAGCTGCGCCACCACCACGAACACCGACACCGAGACGAGCAGCGAGAGCATCAGGTTGATGACCAGCACTCGCAGAGGGGGCATCGGCGGCTTGGGCTCGGACATGGAGGGGGTTGCCTTTCTCGCCGCGGGTCGCGGCCGGTGGGTTCGCGAGACGCCGCCATCAATACCCCGAGGAAGCCTCCCGGTCGACGAGGGACGGCGGACCTGGGGGAGGTCCGCCGCGCGCGGTTCACGAACTCCTACGCCAGGTCCACGCGGGTATTGCAGCGGAACTAGAGCGCCGATCGGTTTGACGGACCGAACCAGACGAACGAGGCCCGAGCAGCGCAAGGAGCGAGGCGGCGGACCGGTAAGGCGAGTCGGGCACCCGAGGAGAGAGCAGCGGAGGCTTAGCAGCGTGACGTCGAGCAGCGCAGCGACGTGGCTGCCCGGCGCAGACCTCCGGTCCGTCGCCGGAGGTAGCTGGGGTTTGAGGACAGGCCCTAGATCCCGGCGCCCTCGGTGAACCCATCGGAGCGCAGCTGCCCCTGCGTGATGTTGCTCTCCGGCGGCACGCTGCGGGTGAGCCAGACGTTGCCGCCGATGCTCGAGCCGCGCCCGATGGTGATGCGGCCGAGGATGGTCGCGCCGGCGTAGATCACCACGTCGTCCTCGACGATCGGGTGGCGGTCGGTGCCCTTGAGCAGGACGCCGTGCTCGTCGGTGGGGAACCGCTTCGCCCCCAGCGTGACGGCCTGGTAGAGGCGCACGTTCTTGCCGATGATGCAGGTCTCACCGATGACCACGCCGGTGCCGTGGTCGATGAAGAAGCGCGGCCCGATCTGTGCGCCCGGGTGGATGTCGATGCCCGTGGCCGAGTGGGCGATCTCGGCGATCATCCGCGCGATCAGCGGCAGGCCCAGCTTGTAGAGCGGGTGCGCCAGGCGGTGGTTGGTGATGGCGGCGATGCCCGGGTAACACACCAAGACCTCGTCGACGCTGCGGGCCGCGGGGTCGCCCTCGAAGGCGGCCTGCAGATCGCCGTCGAGCAGCGCGCGGATCTCGGGAAGCCGGGTGGCGAACTCCCGCACGATGGCGAGCGCCTGGGCCTCGTACGCTCCGGACGGCGCGGGCTCGGCCGTTGGGTCGTGGTCGAAGCGCAGCTCGCGCTGCACCTGCCAGACCAGGAGGCGCAGGCTCGATTCGAGGAGGTGCCCGACGTAGTAGTCGATCCCCTCGTCGGTCTGCTCGCCGGTGCCGAGCCGGTTCGGGTAGAGCACGGTGGCGAGGCCCTCGAGGACCTCCTTGAGCACGGTGCGCGAGGGCAGCTTCGGGGGATGGGCCTCGCGGTGCCGCAGCTGCAGGGAGCGCTGGCGGACGGTGCGGAGCGCGGCGACCACGCCGGCGAGGTCGAGGTGGTGCTGGTCGTCCGTGGGCATATAGGGTGAGTGTATAGCCTGCGGCGAAAACGCGCGCCGCGCCAACGCGGGCTTGTGCCGGCCGCGCCACCGCGTGATGGTCCACGCACCGCATCCGCACCGAGGGAACCAATGGACGCCGCAACCTTCTTGGAAGAGCGTAGGACCGCCATCGTGGACGCGGCCGTCGAGTCGCTGTCGGGCCGCAGCCTCACCCACTACCGGCCCCTCGGCGAGGGCGAGACCGCGCGGCGCCTGCTGCGGCTGTTCGACCTGGTGGTGGACGGCGTCCGCCAGCGGCAGCTCGTCTCGATCCTCGGGTTCGCGGAAGGGATCGGCCGGGAGCGGTTCGACTCGGGCTTCGAGTTCGTCGAGGTGCAGGCCGCCTTCTCCGCGGTGGAGGAGGCGATCTGGCGGGCCATCCTCGAGGGGATGCCCGCAGCCGACCAGGGGCACGCGCTCGGGCTC
>JAYWAO010000406.1:0-4152 GCA_043782365.1 Deltaproteobacteria bacterium | reverse complement strand
AAGCGCAAGGCCCGGTTGACCCTCGACATCGGTCCCGTCGCGCGGGTGGAGATCCACGAGGCGCGGCTGGCGGCGCTCTTGCTCCAGGTCTTCATGCTGGGGCTGCAGCGGCTGCCGCAGCACTCCAAGACTCTCTTGGCGGTGCAGGTGGGGATGCGTGCGCAGCGGCCCGAGCTGGTGCTCAGCCTGGAGCCGGCGCCGCCCTCCGGTCCTGCGTCCTCCTCCTCGGCGGCCGACGAGCGCGCGCAGCGCTCCAGCTTCCTCTTCGCGCGCAGCCTCGCCGAGCAGCTCGGCGCCCAGCTCGACGAGTCGAGCACGCCAACCGGCGGGGCGCTCCTGCGCTTGTGCCTGCCCGCCGCGAGCCCGAGCACGCAGCCGGTCTCCGATCCGACGCTGCTCGCCATCCACCCGCTGCCGCACGTCCTGGTGATCGACGACGAGCCGCTCCTCTGCGAAGCGGTCCGCCGGATGCTCGTCGGAGAGGCGCAGGTCGAGACGACGAACTCACCTGTCGACGGCCTCTCGCGCCTGCTCTCGGGCGAGCAGTTCGACGCCGTGCTCTGCGACCTGCTGATGCCCGCGAAGAACGGGATCCAGTTGTTTCAGGAGCTGGAGGCGAAGAGGCCGGAGGTCGCCGCGCGGCTCGGGTTCGTCACCGGCGGCGCCTTCTCCGAGGAGGCGCAGGCCTTCCTGCGCGCCCACGCCGACCGGGTGCTGGAGAAGCCGTTCTCCCGCAGCGGCCTGCGCGGGCTGCTGCGGGTGCTCCTCTCGCGGAAGCTCGCCGCCGGTCCGTAGGGGCGGCAGCGCTAGCGCGCCGGGAGCCGCAGGAACGCGCGCGCCTGCGACACCGTGGAGACGCTCCGGCCCGCGTCCCGTGCGAGCTGCGCGACCGCGGCCACCAGCTCGGAGCTGCCCTTCGCGAGCACGCCCTTGGAGAGGTAGACGTTGTCCTCGAGCCCGCAGCGCGCGTGCCCGCCCAGCCTCAGCGAGAGCGCGGCCATCGGCAGCTGGTGGCGGCCGATCCCGGCGACGTTGAAGGTGCAGCCCGCGGGCAGCTTGCTGATGAGGAAGCGCAGGTTCTCCTCGGTGGCGGCCATCCCGCCGCGGACGCCGAGCACGAAGTCGAAGTGGGCCGGGAGATCGAGCACGCCCTCCTTCGCGAGCAAGAGGCAGCTGTCGACGTGGCCCGCGTCGTAGCACTCGAGCTCCCAGACGATCTGCTTCTCGCGCATCCGCCGGGCGAACTCGCGCACCACGGGGAACGGGTTCAAGAAGACGTCGTCGCCGAAGTTGAGCGAGCCCGCGTTGAGCGAGGCCATCTCGGGCCCGCAGTCGAGCGGCTGCGCGCGCTCGTCCGCGCTCATGCCCACCGCGCCGCCCGTGCTGGTCTGGACGATCACGTCGCAGCGGGCGCGGATGGCGTCGATCGCCTTCTGGAAGAGCGCGCGGTCCTGGGTGGGCGAGCCGTCGTCGCGGCGGACGTGCAAGTGTATTACCGAGGCTCCGGCGGCGACGCAGCGCGCGGCCTCGTCGCCCAGCTCATCGGCGGTGATGGGGAGGTAGGGCGTCTGCGCGCGGGTGGTCTCGGCGCCGCAGATGGCGGCGGTGAGGATGGCGGGGGGCGAAGCGTCCATGGGGCACCATTGGCGAGGCGGAAGATTGGTGCAACTGCCGACAACTACCACTGCGCGCGTGCGCCAGCGCTAGCCGCCGCGCTGCTTCGCCGCCGGCACCACGCAGGTCCCCACCGCGCGGCAGACCACCACGGGCGCCGCCAGCACCTCGGCGGCCGAGTCGTTCAGGTCGGGCCGCTGCGAGATCACCTTGCGGCAGGTGAAGCGCATCTTGCGGCTGGTCTTGCCCACCGCGACGATCTCGCCCTCGGCCTCGACGAAGTCGCCCGCGCGCAGTGGCGCGAGGAACTCGACGCTCTCGTAGGCGCGGAAGAGGCCTTCATCTCCGTCGAGCCGGATGAGCAGCTCGGTGGCGACGTCGCCGAAGAGCGCGAGGTTCTTCGCGCCGTCCACCAGCCCGCCGCCGTAGTGGGCGTCGTGCGCCGAGAGGCGCAGCCGCAGCGTCACCTTCATCCCCACGCCGCGCCCGACCACGGCCGCGCTCGTCTCCGCGCTCGTCTCCGCGCTCATCGCCCGCTCCCGTCGAGCGGCACACCGGCCGGCGTCGCGCTCGCGCCCGTGATCTGCGGGTCCTGCGTCCCGCTGGAGGTGGGCTCCGGCGGGGGCGCGCGGCCTGCTCTCTCCAGTAGACGATAATAAATATAATTCGCCACGTCGGACGGCTTGGTGCCCGGCCCGAAGCCCGCGTCGAAGCCCAGCTCGAGCGCGGTCTTGTGATCGACGCGCGGCCCGCCGAAGAGGAAGATCGTCTTCTCGAAGATGCCCGCCTCCTTGGCCGCCTCGATCAGCGCGCGCGCGTCCTCCTTGTGCACGTCGCGCTGGGTGACCACCTTCGACACCAGGATGGCGTCGGCGTTCTCGGCTTTCGCGCGCGCGACGAGCTGCGCCGGCTCCACTTGCGACCCCATGTTGATGGCGCGATATCCCGCATATCGCTCCAGCCCATAGTCGCCCGAGAAGCCCTTCATGTTCATGATCGCGTCGATGCCCGTGGTGTGCGAGTCGGTGCCGATGCAGGCGCCGACGACGACGATCTTCCGGCCGAGCTCCTGCTTGATGTGCTCGTTGAGGTCGTCGAAGGGCATCTTGCGGTGCGAGACGACGGGCACCTCGATGGCGTCGAAGTCCACCTGCAGCTGGGTGCGGCCATAGACGACGAAGAAGCTGTAGCTGTCGCCGACCGCCTCCATCGCCGAGACGAGGACCGACCCGAGGCCCATCTTGCGCGCGACCTGCGCGGCCGCCTCCTTGGCCTTCTCGGAGACGGGCACGGGGAGCACGAACGACACCTGCACCACGCCGTCGTCCTTGCGGTCGCCGTAGGGCCGGATCAGGTTCTTCGCCTGCTTCTTGAGATCGGTCTCGCTCACGAGCGCACCTCCGCCGCGGCGGCGTGGGTGGCGGGGGCCAGCACCCGCGGGCCCCGCGCCTCGAGGATCTCGAGGAAGGGGTTGAAGTAGTCGCCCGCGCGCTCGACCACCCCCGAGAGGCCTTTGCCGCCGTCGGGCTGCCGCGCGGTGTCGCCGAAGCGGGCCTTGCCGATGGCGGCGATCATGCCGTCGCGCGCGGCCTCTTCCAGGAGGTGCAGCGCCTTGTCGAAGACCTCGCGCTGCCGCTCGGCGACGATGCCGTCGGGCCTAAATGTAATCTCGGTCCCGAGGTGGCGCGCCGCCCGGTACAGATAGGACGCGCTCTTCAAGGCCACATACCGGTCCATCATGAACGGGTTGTGCATCGCCTCGGTCATCATCCCGAGCAGTTGGATGCCCTGCCGCGTGGTGATCGCCACCAGGTCGGCCATCACGTCGTAGGCGTGGCTGAAGAAGATGTCGCCCTGCTTGTGCTTGGTGGGCGGCATGTACTTGATCGGCGAGTTGGGGAAGAGCTCGCGGACCATCATCGCCATCGCGAACTCGCGCAAGAGCGTGTCCTCGCGGGCGGGGTCGATCTCGAACGAGTGGCCAAAGCCGATCAGCTCGTCCTTCATGCCCGCGAGGTGCGCGAAGGTCTCGTTGATCAGCTGCGAGGCGATCACCGTGTGGGCGGCCTCGTCGGCGTCGGCGGTGGTGATGTAGTTGTCCTCGCCGGTGTTGATGATGATGCCGGCGAAGGCGCAGATGCGGCGCGAGAAGTACTGGTCGCAGAAGGTCCGCTTCATGTTGATGTCGCGGAAGAGGATCCCGTACATCGCGTCGTTGAGCAGCATGTCGAGCCGCTCATGGGCCGCCATGAAGGCGATCTCGGGCATGCAGAGGCCCGAGCTGTAGTTGGTGAGGTGGATATACCGGCCCAGCTCCTTGCCGACGACATCCAGGGCCTCCCGCATGATGCGGAAGTTCTCCTGCGTGGCATAGGTGCCGCCATATCCCTCGGTAGTGGCGCCATAGGGGACATAATCGAGCAGCGACTGGGCGGTGGACCGGATCACCGCGATGACGTCGGCCCCCTGCTGCGCGGCGGCGCGGGCCTGCTCGACGTCGTCGTAGATGTTGCCCGTCGCGACGATCACGTACTTCCA
>JAYWAO010000405.1:0-11469 GCA_043782365.1 Deltaproteobacteria bacterium | reverse complement strand
CGCCGCCGGCGGCCATGAAGTCGATCGCCTCCTCGAGCGTCTTCGCCTGCCCGTCGTGGAAGTAGGGGCCCGACAGCGCCACGCCGCGCAGGCTGGGGGTCTTGAACTTGCCGTCGTCGGCCGCGTCCTTGGTGGCGTCCATGCGGCCGTGGTCGGCGAACGCCTTGGTCCCGGCGTCGAACCCGCGGCCCGTGTTGTGGAACGAGAAGTCCGAGTAGAGCGGAGGGACGTGGCAGAGCGTGCAGCTCGCCTTGGCGAACGCCGCCTCGCCCTTCACTGCCTCCTTGGAGACCGCCTTCTTGTCGCCGGCCTCGAACCGGTCCCAGGCCGCGTCGCCCACGTTGTTGGCGCGGAAGAACGCCGCCAGCGCCTGCGTGATGGTGGCCTTGGAGGCCTCCGCGCCGAAGGCCCTCTGGAAGAGCGCGCGGTACGCCGGCACGCCGTTGAGCGCGGCCGAGACCGCCGGGAACTCGCCGCCCAGCTGCCCGCCCACCGCCGCCTCGCTGACCGCCTCCAGCGTGGCCTTGCGGCCGTCCCAGTAGTAGCCCTGCGCGTGATAGCCGAGGTTCACCATCGGCGGCGCGTTGCGCACGTTGACCTTGCCGCCCACCTTGGTGTCGAGCGCGTTGCCCGAGGTCCAGTCCTGAGCGATGTGGTGGCAGGACTCGCACTTCATGGTGCCGTCCTTCGAGAGCCGCGGGTCGAAGAAGAGCAGCCAGCCGAGGTGCACCTTCTCCGCCGTCGTCGGGTTCTCGGCCGGCGCGGCGACGGGCTCGAAGTAGTTGGGGAGCGCCGGGAGCGCAGGGGCGGCGGGGAGCGCGGCGACTGCTGCGGCGAGCGCGGCGGCGGCCTTCTCAGCTGCCTGCTTGGCGGCCTTGTCAGCTTCCACCTTGGCGGCGGCGGCGACCGCGGCGGCCTCGTCGGCGGCCTTCCTTGCGGCGGCCTCGGAGGCGGCCTTCAGCTCGGCCTCGGTGGGCTTGGGCGGGGCGGAGGAGCAGGCGAGGGGCGCGGCCAGGAAGGCGAGGCAGAGTGTGGAGACGAGCAGCTGCAATGCGGAGCGTCGCATGGGGGCCTCGGGCGGTGCGGGGAAGGAATTGGCACCATATAGCAGCGGCGGAAGACGTGCTCGCCCGACCGGCGTCTCGCGGCCCCCGGCCGGAACGTCTCGCGGCCCCCGGCCGGAACGTCTCGCGGCCCGGCTGAAGCCGGGGTCTATCGCTGGGAAGCCTCCTTCGGAGGCTGTTCGCGTGGCTTCAGCCGGTATTGGGCGTGGCCGTCACGCTGCTTGACACACGCCCCACGCCATTCATCAACTATCGCTGCGAAGTCTTCCTCAACCGCTCGGAGCCCACGCATGACCCGCCCCTCCTCCAAGCTCTGCGCCCTCTGCGCCCTGCTCCTCCCGCTCGCCGCCCTCGCCGCCGACAAGGGCTCCGGCTCGTCCGCAGCCTCCGACAAGGACTCCAAGGTCCCCACGCACCAGAAGCACCCCGTCGATGCCCACGCCCCCAAGCCCACCGGCGCGATGGTCGAATTGACCCTGCAAAAGGGTGCGTCAAAGGCCTATCTCGCCAAGCCGAAGGGCGACGCCAAGGGCGCCGTCCTCGTCATCCACGAGTGGTGGGGCCTCAATGACCACATCAAGCACACCGCCGACCTGCTCGCCGCCGAGGGCTATCTCGCGCTCGCCATCGACCTCTACAAGGGCGTGGTCGCCAAGACCCCCGAGGAGGCCGGCAAGGCGATGGGCGCGCTCGACGAGGCCAACGGCGACCTGGTCGAGGAGGCCGCCGTCGAGTGGCTCAAGAAGGAGTCGGGCGGCAAGAAGGTGGCGACCATCGGCTGGTGCATGGGCGGAGGGCAGTCCTTGAACGCTTCGCTGCACGACCCCAAGGACGTGGCCGCCACCGTCATCTATTACGGGATGCCGGTCACCGACGTGGCGAAGCTGAAGACGCTCAAGGGCCCCGTGCTCGGCATCTGGGCGAACAAGGACGGCTGGATCACGCCCGACAAGGTGGCGGCGTTCGCGGCGGCGCTGAAGGAGGCCGGCATCGCCTATACCGGATATGCCTATGACGCGGACCACGCGTTTGCCAATCCCACGGGCGGCAAGCACAACCCGGAGGCGGCGAAGGACGCCTGGGGGAAGACGCTGGCGTTCCTGGAAACCAACCTCAAGTAGCGCCCGCGGCTACTTGCGGAGGAGGTCGCGCAGCGCCCGCAGCACGTCCTTGCGGGTGATCACGCCGACCAGCTTGCCGTGCTCGACGACGGGGAAGCGGCGGATCGCCAGGTCCCGCAGGAACATCCCGGCGACGTAATAGAGGTCGATGTCGGGAGAGACCTGCGGCACCGACGCATCGAAGAAGGTGGCGACGCGGCCCTTGGGCGCTTCGGCGTTGGCGTCGCCTTCGGCGACCAGCTTCAGGCAGTGCTCCTCGGAGAGCACGCCCAAGGCTTCCCCGGTGTCGCCGACCACCGGGACGCCCGTCACGCCTTGGTTGATGAGCACGTCGATCGCCTCGAGGATCGGCATCTCGGACGGGACCGCGAACGTCAGGGTGTCCATCATGCTGCGCACGGTCGGCTTCATGGCTTCCTCCTCGAGCGCCGCCACGGCGCGCCCCGCCTCGCTGGACCCTGGGAGGGTAACCACCCCGGCCCCCCGGTCAATCGCGGCAAGGCGACGCAGCGCCAGCGCCTGCGACCCGCTTCACCGAGGGGGCAGCCCCGCCAGGAACGCCTCGACCGCGGCGCCGTACTCGGCGGGGCAGTCGAGCTGCACCGAGTGCCCGCAGTCGTCGAGCCCCTGCAGCTTCGCGCCCGCGATCTGGGAGGCTCCGTATTCGAAGACGCTCCGAGCACGTCCGCCGTGGAGGAACGCGTTGGGGATCAGCCGGTCGTCCTCGCCGAAGACGATGAACGTCGGCGCCTTCACCTTGGACAGGCTCTCGCGGACGAAGTCGTTGTGCACGAGGCCCTGCACCACCCGCACCTGCGCGTAGGCGTAGGGCTCGAACTCGGGCGTCTTCACCACCCGCACGCGCTCCTCGACCAGCCACTCCAGCTCGGGCCGGAACCGCATGAAGTTCTGCAGGGCGATGCTGCCCCAGATGGCGTATTCGCCCGCCCGCAGCACCAGCACGCGGTTGAAGGCCTTGAGGAACCACTCCTCCTCGCGGTCGCTGAAGTGCTCGAAGCCCGCGGGGTCGGTGAGCACCAGCGCGCGCACCAAGTCTGGCTTGCGGATGGCGAGCGAGAGCGCCGTCTGCCCGCCCATGCTGTGGCCCACGAAGATGGCCTGCTTCACGCCGAGCTGTCCGACCAGCTCGACGGCGGCGTCGCCGAGCGCCTCCATCGTGTACGGGAAGGTGCCGGGCTTGTCGGACTTGCCGAACCCCGGCAGGTCGATGGCGACCACGTGCCAGCCCTGCGCAGCGAACGCATCGAGCTGGAAGTACCAGAACTTCAGATAGCTGCCGAGCCCGTGCAGGAAGACCAGCGTGCCCTTCGGTCCGCCCTTGTTGAGCTCGACATAGGCGACGCGCACGGGCCTTACGAGGCTCGCGCGCTGCGCGGTCTCGGTGAGCTGCGCGTATTGCACGGGCCACGGCTGTCCCGAGGGTCCTTGATAGACGAATTCGGAGAAGGCCAGCGGCGGCCGCGTCGAATAGCGGGTAGTGCAGCCCGCGCCGAGGGTGGCGAGCAGCGAGAGGGCGGCGATGGAACGAAGCAGGGAGGCGGTTCGAGTGGTCATGGGCGGCCTCCTTAGAACGCGTACCAGGTGAAGGTGGTGAAGAGCGCGAACGGGTTCTCCGCGACCCGCGAGGTCTCGCCGTCGAACCAGCTCCCCTTGAAGAGGACGCCCGCGTGCAGGCCCACCGTCATCAGGAAGCGCACCGTCCACTTCAGCTCGGCGTTCACCTCGGTGCCGATGGAGCGGCCGCGCGAGGTGGCGCTGCCCGGATAGTTCGACGGGTTCACCGCCGACCGGCCATAGGCGGCGCCGATCTTGAGGTTGAGCTTGTTGGGGACGAGGTCGTAGGTGGCGGCGGCGATGATCGCCTCCAGGCCCGCGCCCTGGTTGGAGAGGTCGGTGACCGCGCCCGTGTAGTTGACCACGGTGCTGGTGAAGGGGAAGAGGAGCAGCGTGCGGTGGTTGAACCAGGTGGCGCCGGGGAGCCCGTAGTAGTTCATGGTGAAGGCGCCCGAATAGTGACCGTCATTCGGGTTCGAGTCGCCGGAGGAGAAGACCGTCTCCAGCGAGAGGACGTCGCCCGTGGTGCGGCCCCAGTTGTAGAGGAGCTCGAGGTCGCCGCTGAAGCCGGAGATCTCCACGCTCGGGTTGAGCTTGGTCCCCTCCTTGTTCGAATCGAACTGGCCGAAGTTGTACATGGCGAACCCCGAGGCGGCGAACCGGCCCGTCCGATAGTCGAGGTTATGGTGGGCGTTGAAGCCGAGCCAATTGACGCTGCCCGTCGGCCGCTCGATCACGAAGGGCGCGGTGCCGGTAAACGTCGACAGGCCGATCGACGACGGGCCCGAGCGCACCAGGCCTTCATAGGCGAAGGCGTCGCCCTTGGTGTCGTCCTTCAGGTGCCAGAGCGAGAGCCCGAGCCAGCTGCCGGGCTGCACCTCATACTGGACGTCCGCCGTCCCGAGCCAGACGAAGGCGAGGCGCGGGTCGTCCTTCTCGGCCTTGTCGGGCTGCGTGCCGCCGAGCGGCAGCAGCGAGAGCTTCGCCCTGCCCCCCCAGCGGCCTCCATAGATGGAGAGGCCGGTCGCATCGCTCCCCATGAAGGCCAGCTTGTAGCCGCTGCGGGTGATCTCCGCGAGGCCGCTGCGGAGCGGGTCGATGACGTTGTCATAGGCCGGCTGCGTGCCGATGACGATCGCCAGCTCCTCGGGATCGCGCGTCGGGTAGAGCGAGACGTTGGCGTTCTTGGTCTGGATGTTGATCTGGTTCGCGTTGAAGCCGCCGCCCTCGTTGGGCTGCTGCGTGTTGGCGGCGCGGCCCCACACGTAGTTGATGCGGAACTGCGCGCGGAAAACCGCGAGCCGGTCGGCGAAGTACGGCGAATATTCGAGCACCGGGATCCAACGCTGCTCGGCCCAGAGGCCGTTGCCGACGCCGGTGCGCACCGCGCTGCCCACCTGGTACTCGCCCAGCGGCCCGAGCGAGACCCCCTTGAGGCCGCTCGGATCGCCGATCTCGTTGGTGTAGGTGGCGCGCGTGAAGAAGTAGTTGATGAGGCGGAGCTGCGGCGGCAGCTCGTCCTTGGAGCGGTCGCGGGCCTCCTGCCACTCGGGCAGGTAGAGGCCGGGCATGGTGGCGTCCTGCGCGCGCGCCGGCCTCTGCCAGAGCGCGCACAAGGTGAAGGCGACGAGCGCCGCCGGAGCGGCGAATCCATTCCAGCGGCGCATCGGAGTCCTCACTTGCCCGAGGTTCTATGATTCAAGGCATTACTGGATGCGGTAGGTCTGCTGCGCGTTGCCGGTGAAGGCGACGGACTTCAGGATCACCGTCGAGGCGCCCACCGCGCCGTCGGCGCAGCGGTGGCCGGTGGCCTGGCCGCCGAAGAACAGCTCCATCACCACCGTCTTGCCGTCGGCCGCGATCTTGCCGCGGCCTTCCTGCGAGAAGCCCGTGTAGGTGACGGTGACGTCGAAGCAGGCGGCGTTCCCCTGGACGTTGGCGACCAGCACCGCGTTCGAGGAGAAGACGACGTCGCTGCCCTTGACGGTGGCGCGGTCGCAGACGCCGACGTTGCCGACGTTGGGCGCGCCGTTCAGCGTGCCGAGCTTCGAGGTGACGTTGAAGTTGCCGGAGAGCACGGCGATGGTGGTCTTGTTGTAGCACTGGGTGGAGGCGCCGAGGTTCATGTTCTCGGTGTAGCCGTTCGGGTGGGTGGGGATGTCGGCGCCGGTCATCACCAGGGTCTTGCCCTCGAGCCAGGTGTTGATGGCGTTGGCGGTGTCCCACTTGGTGACGGTGACGGTGGCGGTCTTGGTGGTGGTGCCGGCCGCGTTCTTGGCGGTGAGCGTGTAGGTGGTGGTGGCGTTCAGGGTGACGCTGGTGCTGGTGGCCGAGGCGGCCACGGTGACGCCCTGGTCGATGGTGACGGTGTCCGCGCCCGTCACGGTCCAGGTGAGCACCGACGACTGGCCCACGTAGATGTTGGACGGCGTGGCGGTGAACGACGAGACCACCGGGGCGGCGGTCGGGCCGTCGGTGCCGCCGCAGGCGGTCAAGGAGCAGACGGCACAGGCGGCGATGGCGAGCGACTTGAAGAGCTTCATATCAACCTCGGGTATTGCCGGGGGCAACCGGCGGGTGAGAAGGGGACGGCAGGACGCCCGCTGGCCTGAGCCAGAGGGCAACGGCGAGCAGCAGTTCACAAGCGGCGATCGAGCCACCCACGGCAGCGGCGAACGACACGCCGAACTTGTCGTGGAGCAGGGCTACCAGCGGGGGGATCAGCGCCGCGCAGGCCGCGCCGACATGATAGACGAGCCCCACCGCGCGGGCGCGCACCGATTCGTCGAACAGACCGGTGAGCAATAGCGGTGTAATGCCGACATAGGCGACGCCGATACCCCCGGCGACGAGGGCGCCAAGCCAGAGCTGGCCCGGGAGCCAGCCGATGTAGAGCGGGATGAGCGGCACCATCAGCACGGCGGGGAGCCAGATGCCCATCGCCACGCCCTTGCGCGCGGCGAGCATGCCGCAGAGCACGCTGCCCACCAGCATCGCCACGTTGAAGATCTGCACGAGGTGCGAGATCTGCGTCTGCGACAGGCCCTGCTCCACCTTCAGCAGCGTCGGCCAGAGCGCGGTCATCGCGTAGTACACGCTGAAGCCCAGCGCCTCGACCACGGCGGCCCAGAGCACGCGCGTCAGGTGCGGCGCCTTGAAGAGCGCGCTGAACGGGACCACGGCGGCGGGCGCCGCCCCAAGGGCCTTCTGCGGGCGCTGCTCCTTCACCAGCATCACCAGCGGGAGCGCCACCAGCGCGGGCGCCGCGGCCACCAGGAAGAGCAGGCGCCAGCCGTGGGTCGGGACGATCGCCGCCGAGACCGCCGCCGCGATGAAGTAGCCCACCGCCCACGAGCCCTGCAGCACGCCCGAGGCGATCGGCTTCGAGCGGGCCGGCCAGTTCTCCATCGCCAGCGTGGCGCCCGCGGTCCACTGCGCGCCCATGCCGATGCCGAACAGGGTCCGGAAGACGAGGATCCAGGTGAACGACGGCGCGAAGTAGAGCGCGGCGTCACAGAGCGCGAACCAGGCGATGGCGAACACCAGCGGCGCCTTGCGGCCGATGCGGTCGGCCACCGCGCCGGCGGCGAGCCCGCCCACCAGGCGCATCAGCAAGGTCAGGGTGATCGACAGCGCGGTGGCGGTGAAGCTCTGGTTGAACTCCTTGGCGATGAGCGGCATCACCAGGATGAAGACGGTGAAGTCGAAGGCGTCGAGCACCCAGGCGAGCCACGACGCGCCGAACGCGCCGAGCTGCTGCCCGGTGGGCTCCTTCCACCAGGGGCCGAGCGGGGCGGCGTCTGCTGCGGGAGCGGCGGCGAGCGCGGCGGGCATCGAGGTGCTCATGGCTGGACCTTGGCGAGCGCGTGCGCGCGCAGCTCGTGCTTCTTGACCTTGCCCGCGGGCGTGAGCGGGAGCGCGGTCACCAGCGTGATCGACTTGGGCTGCTTGAAGCGGGCGAGCCTCGAGCGGAGGTGCTCCGCGAGCTCGCTCTCGCTGGCGGACGCGCCGGGCTTGAGCACCACGAAGGCGTGGCCGGTCTCGCCCCACTTCGGGTCGGGCAGGCCCACCACCGCGCAGGCGGCGACCGCGGCGTGCTGGAAGAGCGCCTGCTCGAGCTCGATGGGGTAGACGTTCTCGTCGCCCGAGATGAACATGTCCTTCTTGCGGCCGACGATGAAGAAGAAGCCCTCCTCGTCCTTGCGCGCGAGGTCGCCGGTGTGGAACCAGCCGGCGGTGCCCGTCGTCTCGAAGTCGTCGAACGCTGCCGCCGTCTCGGCGCGCATCTCGTGGTAGCCGCTGAAGCAGGCGGGGCCCGCCAGCAGCAGCTCGCCGACCTGGCCCACGGGCACCTCGGCGCCGTGGTCGTCCACCAGCTTCGCCTCGACGTGGCAGTTGGCCATGCCGATGGAGCCGGCCTTGCGCACGGCGTGCTCGGGGCCCATCGAGAAGCAGCCGGGCCCGAACTCGGTCATCCCGAAGCCCTGCTTGAAGGGCACCGCGTGCCTCGCCTGCCACGCCTCGATCAGCGCCAGCGAGAGCGGGGCGCCGCCCGAGGTCATGAAGCGCAGGGACGAGAGGTCGGCCTGCGCCCAGCCCGGCTGCTGGCGCAGCTCCTCGTACTGGGTGGGCACCGCGAAGAAGATGGTGGGCTTCTCCCTGCCGAGCAGGTCGAGCGCGAGCGCGGCGCTCCAGCGGCGCAGGAGGATCACCCGGCCGCCCACCGAGAGCAGCGGCACCGTGTAGACGAGCAGCCCGCCGGTGTGGAACATCGGCGTGTGGGTGATGGTGCAGTCGCCGGTGCGCGCCTCGTGGGTGAGCAGCGTCAGCGTGTTGTAGGCCACCATCCGGTGGCTGATCCGGGCCGCCTTCGGGGTGCCGGTGGTGCCTCCCGTGAAGAGGAGACAGAAGGAGTCCTCGGGCGAGACGCCCTCCGCGGGAGCGGCGGCGGAGAGCGGATTCGACAGCGCCGCGGCATAGGCCGGGCTCTCGACGTCGAGCAGCGCTGGGCGCGTCCTGGAGAGCGCCACCGCCTCGCTGGTGAGCGCCGCGAACTCCGCGCCGTGCAGCACCACCGCTGGCGTGGTCAGGTCGAACAGCTGCGCCAGCTCGCTCGCGTGCAGGCGCCAGTTGAACGGCACCAGCGCCGCGCCCAGGCGGCTGGCGGCGTAGAGCGCGTCGAGCACCTCGACGCCGTTGTGGGCGACGAGGCCGACGCGGTCGCCCGGCTTGACCCCGCGCGCGGCGAGCCAGCCGGAGAGCGCGCGCGCCCGCGCGTCGAGCTGCGCGTAGGTGAAGCGGCCGGCCTCGCCCTTGGCCACGTCGTAGACGGCCTCGCGCGCGCCCCAGTGGCGGGCCATGCGGGAGGTGTAGTCACCGTTGCTGGAGAAGGCGCGCATCGGTCAGCTCCAGCGGAACAGCGCGCAGGCGAGCGAGAGGCCGCCGCCGGTGGCGCAGAGGATGACGTGGTCGCCGGCCTCGACCTTGCCCTGCTCCGCCGCGTCGTCGAGCGTCATCGGGATGCAGCCCGAGCCCGTGTAGCCCCACTTGTCCATCGTCCAGTGGGTCTTGGAGAGCGGCTGCTCGAGGACCGCCATGGTCGCCTCGATGGTGCGCAGGTTGAGCTGCGTGAAGACGAAGAGGTCCACGTCCCGCGGGCCGAGGCCGGCCTGCGCCGTCACCTGGTCGATCAGCGCGGGCCACCGCTCGGTGTTGAAGGTCGAGGGGAACTTCTTGACGAAGCGCACGGTGGGCGGGCCGCTCTTCTCCACCTCGGCGAGCGTCGCGGGCCGGGCGGTGCCGCCGGTGTAGATGCCGAGCGCATCCCAGTAGCGGCCGTCGGTGGCGAGCTTCGCGCCGAGGAAGCCCGGCTGGTCCGAGGCGGAGAGCAGCACCGCCCCGGCACCGTCGGCGAAGAGCGTGCTGGTCTGCTTCTCGGTGAAGTCGAGGAACCGGCTCATCCCGTAGGCGCCGATCACCAGCGCGTGCTCCATCGACGGGTCGCTCGCGAGATAGCGCGCGGCGAGGTCGAGCGCGGTGACGAACCCGGCGCAGGCGCTGTTGAGGTCGAACGCCGCCGCGTTGGTGGCGCCGAGCAGGACTTGCAGCCGCGCCGCGGTGGCCGGGCTCTGCTGGTCCGGCGTGTCGGTGGCGAGGATGAGGAGGCCGAGGCGGTCGGCGGCGACGCCGGCCTTGCGGAGGGCGTCGATGCCGGCGGCGCAGGCGAGGTCGCTGGTCGCCTCGGTGCCGGCCATGTAGTGGCGCGCCTCGATGCCCACGTTCTTGCGGAGCCAGGCGTCCACGCCGGCGCCCTTCTCGCCGAGCTGCTGCTCGAGCTGGGCGTTGGTGACGCGGCGGGCCGGCACGTAGCGGCCGGTGGCGGCGATGCGCGCGTAGCGAGGGGCGGCGCTCAAGGCGCTCTCCGCGGCCTGGCTGCCCTGGCCTTGCCCTTGGCTGCGCCCTTGGAGGCGGCCTTGCGGACGCCGCGGAGCGCGACCCCGTGGGAGACGAAGTCCATCACCTGCTCCACCAGCTCGTCGATGCGCACGTGCGGGCGCCAGAGGACGAAGTTGAGGCCGATCATGTCGCCCAGGCCCATCAGGCAGTGCGCCAGCACCTCGGGGTCCATCTCCCGCAGCTCGCCGCGCTTCATCGCCAGCTGGAGACCCTTGGCGTAGCCCCTGGCGAGGGTGCGGTAGTAGCGGCGGTAACACTCTTCATCGACGAACTCGGCCTGGGGGACGATGCGGTAGAGGCCGCGGTGCTCGGCGGTGAAGAGGAGGAACGCCCGCAGGCCCTCGCGCTCGAACTCGAGGCGATGCGTGCAGCCGCGCACCGCCTGCGAGAGCACCGCGCGCAGCCGCGCCCCCAGCGAGTCCACCAGCTCGACGAAGATGGTCTTCTTGTCCTCGAAGTAGACGTAGAACGTCCCCTGCGCGACCTCGGCCCGGCCGACGATCCCGGAGATGCTCGCGCGCTCGTAGCCCAGCTCGGCGAACTCTGCTTCGGCGGCCTCCACCAGCTTCTGGCGGGTGCGCTGGCCGCGGGCGGTCAGGGGGACGTGGGGGACGGCGGCTGGGGAAGTTGACGAGTGAGTCATATGTCAGGTTGGAGGCGAATACGCCCGATCTGACGCCGGCGTCAAGTTGGATCGGGCGACGCGGTGCGGCGGTACGCAAGGTGACCGAGCCGGCGGCGCGCGCCCTGGTGCGCCGGCCGGTCTGCCTGGACGGCGGGAGGGCGCGGGCGCCCCGCGCCTCAGACCCAGCGCACCGCGAGGACCGCGTACTCGACCTCGCCAGCGGGCCGCTTCACCACCGCCGTGTCGCCCTTCTGCTTGCCGAGGAGCGCCCGGCCCAGCGGCGCTTCGTGGCTGATGCGGTGCGGGCCGCCCGGCGTCTCGAACTCGGCGGTCAGCTCGTCGGAGCCGACGATTTGATAGTCGAGCCGGTTGCCGTCCTCGTCCTCGACGGTGACGGTCGCCCCGAAGAAGGCCTTCGGCGAGGGCGGCCGCGTCGCCGGGTCGAGCACCTCGTAGGCCTCGAGCGCCTTCTTCAGCTTGTAGAGCGCCGCGTCGATCTCGCGCAGCTTCCGCTTGCCGAGCTTGTACTCGTAGTTCTCGCTGCGGTCGCCGTGGGCCGCGGCCACCGTCACCTCGCGGGTGACGCGCGGGCGCTCCTCGTTGAGCAGCCAGCGGAACTTCTCGCGCA
>JAYWAO010000404.1:0-11470 GCA_043782365.1 Deltaproteobacteria bacterium | reverse complement strand
CTGGGCCATCTTCGTCCTGATGCGGCCCCTGGAAGGGGTCTTCGGCGGCGTCGGCTCGCTCGGGCTTTGGACCTTCGGGGCGCTCGCGGGCGGCGCCTCCTCGATGGCCTGGGCCCTGCACGGCGGCAACCCGTGGGTGGTCGCGGCCGGCGCGTCGGGCGGCGTGGCGGCGCTCTTCGGCGCGCGCATCGGGCTGGTGCTGCGGCTGCGCACGCGGCTCGGGCCGCAGGCGCTCAAGGCCGAGCTGGCGAACCTCGCCCTCAACATCCTGCTCAACGTGGCGCTCGCGTTCGAGGCGGCCCGGGGCGGCATCCCGCTCGACAACCTGGCCCACCTGGGCGGGCTCGCCTCGGGCGCGCTGGCGGCGGCGCTGATGCCGATCCCTGCCCTGGGAGTGAAGCTGCGCGAGCGGGTGGTGGGCCTCCTCTTGCTGGCCAGCGCCTTCGGGCTGGCGGCGATGGAGGGAGCGGCCGCGGCGCGTGCGGTCCGGCCCCACACGCGCGCGCTCGAGCTGGCTGGCTTCACCGCCGACCTGCCCTGGCAGCTCGTCCCGCTGCGGGGCCACGACGGCATCGCCTTCGGGCCGGCCGGCCCCCTCTCGGCGGAGGTCACCCGCGACCCGGAGCCGCTCTCGCTCGCGCCCGGCGCGCTGCCCGCGGGCGCCGCGGTGGTGGAGCTCGGTGGCCGGTTCTGGGTGCGACAGCGCGGGCCGTGGCCCGAAGGCCAGACGCGAGGGCAGCGCGTGGAGCTCACCGCGCCCGATGGCGACGGGCGGGTGCGGATCGAGGTCTTCTGCAACGAGTCGAGTGCCCCGCTGGCGGAGTCGGCGGCGGCGCAGATCGCCCGCACCCTCAGGAAGCGCTGATCAGTAGCTCCGGTAAATGTAATCTACAAACGAAACCGCCCGGGACCTCGCGGCGCCGGGCGGCTCGGGAAGCGCTCGTTCGCTGGTGCTGCTCTCACCCCTTGCGGACGTTGGCCGCCTGCGGACCCTTGGGTCCCTCGGTCACCTCGTACTCGACCTTCTGCCCCTCGGCGAGGCTGCGGAAGCCTTCCATCTGGATCGCGGTGTGGTGGACGAACACGTCCTTGCCCCCGCCGTCCGGCGTGATGAATCCGTAACCCTTCGCGTCGTTGAACCACTTCACGGTACCAGTCGCCATGCCTTCTGCCTTTCGCAAGCGGCCGCTGTCCGGGGCGGCCATCGAGACACATCGCCAATCAGGATAGGAACCTTGTCACGCAGAGGCAAGGGGACCCCTCTCCCTATGGTCCGTCCGGTATTGACAAGGTGCGGCACTGCCAGGTCCCGTTCCCTCTCCAGCGACGTCCGTTTCACGAGTGAGGGCCCCCCGGCGCACGTGCTACGCTTCCAGCCGGGATGCGCGACTTCCTCTACAGACTGGTGGCCCGGCTCCACGACGAGGCCCGGCCGCTCTCGCGCAACCAGCACTTCCACGTCTTCGACGGCAGCGGGAAGCGGGCGCTGCGGATCGACCGCCACCTGCGCGATCTGGAGACGCAGCTCACCCGGATGCGCGAGCGCGGAGAGCGGCCGCGGGTGCGCGCGTTGCCGGGGGGCGGCACCCAGTTGGTGCTGCGCGACCCCAAGGTGTCGGTGGTGCGGACCGCCACGCTCACGCCCGAGGAGACCGGGCTGCTCCGGCAGCACCCGGCGGGAGCGTGGGCGCTCGGTGAAGGGCCCTCGCAGCAGGGCGCGCCCGGCGCGGCGAGCGGCGAGGGCTGAGCGGGCCGCTGGCCGGTCCCTGAGGAAGCCAGGAAACCAGGAACAAGAAACTCACTTATGGCGCGGATCCCCGGCACCCCGCGGGGACCGCGAGATGAGCGGCCACGCTCCTCCTGGTTTCCTGGTTTCGTCAGAGCTCTGCCTACGACCCGCTGCCCAGACTGCTTCGGCTAGAGGATCGGCAGCCGGGGGCCCGGCGTGCGCCCGAGCTCGCCGCCCGCCAGCTGCCCGCAGCCCGCGCCCACGTCCTGGCCGCCCGAGTACCGCACCGCGAACGGCAGCCCGCCAGCGCCCAGCGAGCCCAGGAACGCGCTGCGCGCCTCCGGAGTCGAGCGCGTGTAGTTGCCGACGTTGCCGTTGACATCGATGACGTCGAGCTTCACCAGCCGCGAGTCGAGCAGCCGCACCAGCGCCTGCGCGTCCTCGACGCGGTCGTTGACGCCGCCGAGTAACACATATTCCACCAGCACCCGCGTGCGCCGCGTGCGGGCGTGGTCGTGCAGCGCCGCCACCAGCTCATTGGTGGGGTGGATCCGCTCGACGGGCATCAGCGGCATCCGTCGCGCCGGGTCGGCCTGCGTCAGCGAGACGGCCAGCCGGTACTTGTGGCCCTCCTCGGTGAACTTGCGGATCGCCGGGACGATGCCCGCGGTGGAGATCGTAATCGCCCGCGCGTCGATCGCGCCGCCGCTCGGGTGCGAGAGGATCTTCGCCGCCTGGATGACCTCGTCGTAGTTGAGGAACGGCTCGCCCATCCCCATGAAGACCACGCCGCGCACGGGCCGGTCGGACTCGTCGCGGATCTGCACCACCTGCCGGACGATCTCGTCGGCGGTGAGATTGCGCGCGAACCCGAGCGCGCCGGTCGCGCAGAACGAGCAGGCCAGCGCGCAGCCCGCCTGGCTGGAGACGCAGACGATGTACTTGCGCTCCTTGCCCTCGAACGCCGAGAGGTCGGCCCCGGGCGCCTCGCAGGGGATGGGGATGCGGACCGCCTCCACCTTCTGCCCGTCGTGCAGGCGGAAGAGGTACTTGCGGAAGGAGTCGGCCGCGTCGTCGCGCGCGGCGATCTCCAGCGGCCCGCCCCGGCTCGCCTCGGCCACGGCGGAGAGCACCTGCTTGCGCACGCCCTTCACGCCCTCGAGGCCCGCGTCGCCCCGGCCCACCGCGGCAGCCAGGAGCTGGCGGCCCACGCGCAGGTCGACCCCCAGGTGCTGGAAGCGGCCGGCAGCCTCTTCGGGGAGGAGGCCGGCGCGGTGGGGGAGCAGCGGGGAGGAGGCGGTGGCCATGCGGCGACTTTCGGTAGCTTGCGTTTGCAAAATGTCTGCTCTCGGGTGCTGCTACTTGCGAAGAGGGACCCAGGCCGGTCGGGCGCACGCGGCCGTCTTGCAGCTTACAACGGATTTGCCCCGCGCCGGGCGTGGCGTCGCGCCGCCTCCTCCGGGCCCCGAGACGGCAAAAGGCCCGGCGGACCGCTTGGGTCCAGACCGGGCCTTCTCCCTCGCCGCCCGTCGTCCGGTCGGCCTCTCCACGCGCCCGGCTAGAAGTCGACGATGACGTCCTCGCCGTCGCCGCCGGCGGTCTTCTTCTTCTTGGGCGCGGCGCGCGGGTCGGCCACCAGCTTGCCCGTGACGCTCTTGGCCTCGTCGGCGATCATCTCGGTGGTGTAGTCGAGGAACGCGCCCTTCTTGAAGACGAACTTCACCTTCGAGTCCTTCGGCACGGTGAACTCGAACGGCGTGGTGCCGAGCTTGGAGTTGTCCGAGCCGTCGGCGGCCTTCCAGTCGGCCTGCACGCTCGCGCCGAGCGGATCGGAGATGACCATCACCTTGGTGGGCGGCTTGGCATTCCTCGCCTTCTCCTCCTCCTCCTTCTTCTGCCGCTCGCGCTCCTCGCGGGCGAGGCGCTCCTTCTCCTGCATCTCGCGCTGCTGCGCCTCCCGCTCGCGCGCCGCCTGGATCTGCGCCTCTGCGGCCTTGCCCTGCTGGTGCATGGCGAAGCCGACCACGCCGCCGATCAGCAGGATCACCAGCACCGCGATGCCGCCGATCAGGCCGGCGTTCGACGGGGGCGGCGCGGCCTGGATCGGCGGGCCCATCGCGATGGTCTGCTGCACGGGCGGCGTGTTCATCGGAGGCTGGGAGGCCCGCTGGTTCGTCTGCGTCTGGCCCGAGGTCCTGGCGCGCGCGGCGGCGATGGCGGTGGCGTTCTTCACGCCCTCGGACTTGCCGCCCTTGTGCTTGGCCTTCTCCTGCTGGGCCATGTCCTCCGCGGTGGCGACCGGCAGCTCGGCGCTGATCCCGAGGCTGTCCATCACCGCCTTGATCTCGTCGTGCAGCTCCTTCATCGTCTGCTGGCGCGCCTCCTGCTGCTTGGCGAGCGCCTTGAGGATGACCTTCTCGTAGGCCTCCGGGATGGCCGGGTTCAGGTCGCGCGGGTTGGGCGGCGGGAGCTGCAGGTGGCCGATCAGCACTTCGCCGAACGAGGTGCCGGGGAACGGCAGCTTGCCCGTGGCCATGTGGAACATCAGCACGCCGGTCGAGTAGATGTCGGAGCGGGCGTCGATCCGGTTGGTCATGCCGCCGGCCTGCTCGGGCGACATGTACGCGGGCGTCCCCATCACCATGCCGGTCTGGGTCGCGCCAGTGGAGGCGCCGTCGCCGGTGAGCTTGGCGATGCCGAAGTCCACCACCTTGACGAAGTTCTTCCGGCCCTTGTGGACGATCAGATAGACGTTATCGGGCTTGATATCGCGGTGATAGATCTTGTGCGAGTGCGCCGCCTCGAGCGCCTCGCAGAACTGCAGCATGATCGGACCGCTGATCTCGAGCGGCGTCGGCTCCCCGTCCTCGACGAGCTTCTGCAGCGCCCGTCCGACGAGGAACTCCATGATGAAGTAGTGCCGGTTGTCCTCGGTGACGTTGAGGTCGATGATCTTGAGGATGTTGTCGTGGCCGATGACGTTGACGGCCCGCGCTTCGTTGAAGAAGCGGTCGACGATCTTCTTGTCGGTCGCGTACTGCGCGTGGAGGAACTTGATGGCGACCTTGCTGCCGATCACCGGGTGCTCGGCCGCGTAGACCGCGCCCATGCCGCCCTTTCCGAGCGGCTTGGTGATGATGTAGCTGCCGATGCTCCGGCCGATCAGCTCGTCGACCTCTTCTTCGGCGGCGGGAGGGGTCTCGACGACCGCGTCCTCGGGGAGCTGCTCAGCTTCTTCCACCATCGTCTTTTCCAAGTAGACTCCACTCTTGAACCGAGCGCGCAGGGAGTGCCACAGCCGCGACCCGCGCGGATCTGCCACACCGCTGCAGTGAACCTTTCCGGTCCCCCTGCTGTCAAGCACTGACCAGGTAACTGTGCACCCAGGGGACGATCACTTGAACAGATCGTCGGGGTTGACCTCGATCAGGTCGCTGTTTGTCGAGTCCTTGTGCGGCGCTGCGCCCGACCCACCCCGCCGCACCCCGCGGCCGTCGGACTGTAGATCTGCCCGCACCACCTGCGACTCGTCCGCGATCACGTCGGCCCGATAGGGCAGGTGCCCTGGCAGCTTGAAGTTGAAGGTCACCTTGGTGTTGCGGGCGACGCGGAAGTCCATCGGCGTCACGCCCTTCTTGAAGCCGCCGTCCTTCCAGATGGCCTCGACGTCGGCGCCCAGCGGGTCGGAGACGACCGAGAGCAGCACCGGGCCGGTCTTCTCGGCCTCCTTGCGCGCCGCCTCCACCGCCTCATCGGCGGCCTGCGAGGCCTTCAGCGTGGCCTGCCGCGCGCGCTTGAGCGCCTTCTGCTGCTCCGACGGCGCGCCCGCCCAGAGCACGAGGCCGATCACCACCATCAGCAGGACCACGCCCGCGAGGATGGCCTGCAGGAGCTGCCGCTGCTGCTTGTGCTGGCGGGCCGGCGCCTCGGCGTAGGCGGTCTGCGGCGCCTGCATCCGGGTGGCGAGCGTCTGCCCGGAGCGCACGCGGGGCTTGTCGGGGCGGGCCTGGACTTTCGCTTCGCCGAAGCTGGGCGCCTCCTTGCGCTTGGGCTGCTGCCCCACCTTGAGCTCGGTGCGCGGCCCCGGGAAGCGCATCGGCGCGTGCTGCCCGAGCGCGGCCAGCTCACCTGCGTCGGCCATCGGGAGCTCGGGCGAGATGCCGAGCGCGCCCATCAGATTTGCCAGCTCGGCCGAGAGCTGGTGCATCGACTGGTAGCGGTCCTCCTGCTGCTTGGCGAGCGCCTTGAGGATGATGCGCTCCCACTCCTCGGGCATGTCCGGGTTGATCGAGCGGGGCTGCGGCGGCGCCGTCTGCATGTGACCGATCAGCACCTCGCCGAAGTTCTTCGAAGGAAACGGCAGGTGCCCCGTGGCGAGCTGGAACATCAGGACGCCGGTCGAGTAGACGTCCGACCGCGCGTCGATCTTGCTGTTCAACCCGCCGGCCTGCTCGGGCGACATATAGGCCGGCGTGCCCACCACCATGCCCGTCTGGGTGACGCCCATCGACGGCTTGCCGCCCGGGCCGCCCTGGTCGGTGAGCTTGGCGACGCCGAAGTCGACCACCTTGACGAAGTTCTTCCGGCCCTTGTGGGTGATTAGATAGATGTTCTCGGGCTTGATATCCCGGTGATAGATCTTCCTATCGTGCGCGGCCTGCAGCGCCTCGCAGAACTGCAGGAGGATCGGCCCGGCCACCTCGAGCGGAACGGCCGTCTCGTGGTCGACCAGGTCCTGCAGCGGCTTGCCCTGCAGGTACTCCATCACGAAGTAGTGGAGCCCGTCCTCGGTGACGTTGAGGTCGAGGATCTTGAGGATGTTGTCGTGGCCGATGACGTTGACGGCCCGCGCCTCGTTGAAGAAGCGGTCGACCACCTTCTTCTTGTCGGAGTACTGCGCGTGGAGGAACTTCACCGCCACCCGCGAGCCGATCACCGGGTGGGTGGCGAGGTAGACCGCGCCCATGCCGCCGCGCCCGAGGAGCTTCTGCACCGTGTAGCTGCCGATGGTGCGGCCGAGGAGCGGGTCGTTCGCCTCCTCCTCGGCCGCGATCAGGTCGGTGCCGTCCTCAGGGCAGTGGTCGATGTCATCGCCCCACTCGGTCTGGCACTGCGGGCAGGTGCGCGGCATGGTGACCCTTGGACCCTAGAAAGGGTTGACGAGCTCCTCCTTCTTTTCCCTGCCGGACCCCGGTGCCTTCGGGGGCGCCTCGCCCTTCGGCGCCTTGGGCTCGTGGGCCGCCGGCGCCGCCGAGGCCGCGCGGAGCTGCACGCTGACCGACTTCTGGCTGGAGGCCACCTTCTGCGTCTTCGAGGCGTAGCCATCGAGGGAGAAGACCAGCTCCACCTGCACGCCCTTGGGCACCTCGAGCGACCAGGGCGTGACGCCAGCGCTCGACCCGCCGCCGTCCCACGAGGCCAGCACCGAGGCTCCCGGCGGCTCGGAGGTGACCTCGATGGAGGTCTGGGTCGAGGTGGCCTCGGCCTTGGCGGCCTTGTCGGCGGCGGCTGCTTTGTCCGAGGCAGCGCGGGACTTGCGCGTGGGCTTCTCGACGGCGTCGTCCGAGAGCGCGAACCAGGCGCCGCCGCCGAGCACCGCCAGCACCACTGCGACGATGGCGATGAGCTGGCCTTTGCCAGCGGAGTCCTTCTTCTTTTGCTGCTGCTGCGCCGCCGTCCGCTGGGAGGGGGTCGGGCGCGCGGGCGCTGCGGCGGGCGCGGGCTTCTTCACCGCGGGGGCAACCGGGGCCTGCAGCGGGGCGGTGGCGAGCGGCCCGTCGCCGCGGTCCATCGGAACGGTGCCGCCAGCGCCGTCGGCGAAGGCGTCGGCCTGCAGCGGGACGGTGCTGCCCGCGCCATCGTCGAACCCTGCGCCCCGGCCCTGGATGGGCACGGTGCTGCCGGCGCCCTCGCCGAACCCCGGTGACGAGACCGGCCGGGGGAGCGCACGGCCCACCGGCGGCTTGGTGATGACCTTCGGCGCGGGCGAGAGCTTGGGCTGCTCGGGGACGGTGAGCGCAGGGATGTCGTCGCCGTCGGCCAGCGTGTCGCTGGCGGTCTTCGGGGCCGGCGGCTTCTTGGGCAGCGCGCGGGGCGCGGGCTTGGCGCCGCCCTCGAGCGCGGTGGGCAGGCTGGCCGCGCGCAGGGCCATCCGCAGCGCCTCGCCCAGCTCGGCCATGGTCTGGAACCGCTCGTCCTGCGCCTTCTTGAGCGCGGTGAGGATGACGTTCTCGACCGAGCCCGGCAGCGCCGGCCGCACCGAACGCGGCCGCGGCGGCTCCTTCTGCACGTGCTGGATGAGCAGCTCGCTGAAGCTCCTGCCGAGGAACGGCATCCGCCCGGTGAAGAGCTGGAACATCAGGACGCCCATCGAGTAGATGTCGCTGCGCCGGTCGATGCGGTCGGTGGCGCCGGCGGCCTGCTCGGGCGACATGTAGCCCGGCGTGCCCATCACCATGCCCGCCTGCGTCTGCCCCGTGGACACGCCGCTCGCGTCGGAGAGCCGCGCGATGCCGAAGTCCACCACCTTGACGAAGTTCTTCTTCCCGTTGCGCGTGACGAGGAAGATGTTGTCGGGCTTGAGGTCGCGGTGGACGATGTTCTTCTCGTGCGCCGCGTGGAGCGCCTCGGCCACCTGGAGGAGGATGGGCCCCGACTCCTCGTAGGAAAGCCACTTCTCCACCCCCTTGGCGCGCTCGTCCACCAGCGCCTGCAGCGAGCGGCCCTCGAGGAACTCCATCACGAAGAAGCGGGTGCCGTCCTCGGTGGCGTTGAGGTCGAGGATCTTGAGGATGTTGTCGTGCCCGATCAGGTTGACCGCGCGCGCCTCGTTGAAGAAGCGGTCGACCACGCTCTTGTCGCGCGAGAACTGCGCGTGCAGCACCTTGATGGCCACCTTGCTGCCGATGACCGGGTGCTCGCCGAGGTACACCGACCCCATGCCCCCTTTTCCGAGGACCTTGAGGACTCTGTAGCTGCCGAGGGTGGCGCCGATCAGGCGGTCGGCGTACGGCAACGGCGACCCGTCGTCGGGGCACGTGTCGACGTCGTCAGCCCACTCGATCTCGCAAGTCGGACAAGTGCGGGCCATGGTCGCGAGGATCCTTGTAGCGCGGAGAAGGCCCGGTGGGAAATCAAAGGTTCTCCAGCCGTCAGGCCAGCTCGACCACCGCTCGGTGCCCGTGGGCGCGAGAGAGCTTCCTGTCCAGCGTCAGCAGCGGCTCCGCGAGCGCCTCGGCGAGCGCGAGGTAGACCGCGTCGTAGGGGGTCACCGATTGGCGCAGCGCCCAAGCCCGGGGAAGCAGCCAGGCATGAGGGTGGCGCTCCAGCGGCAGGGCGAGGAGGTCCTCAAGCGCGGCGTCGGCCCGGGTCGAGAGCAGCTCCTTGGCGAACACCAGGCGTCGCAGCGCGCTGGCCACCTCCACGTCGATCAGGTGGGGCACATGGACGGCGCGAGCGCGCGCGACCCGAGCCTCGACCCGCGCCCCAACCTCGGTCCCGAGGAGCAGCTCGAGCATCGCTGAAGCGTCGAGGACCACTTATCGGCTGTCCCGAAGGTCACGGATGAGCCGCGCGGAGGGCGTCCTGGGCTTGACGCCGCCCCGCGA
Organism: Deltaproteobacteria bacterium; assembly: GCA_043782365.1. Lineage (GTDB taxonomy): Bacteria > Myxococcota > Myxococcia > Myxococcales > 40CM-4-68-19 > CAIWCD01. The sequence continues at coordinate 2,134 of JAYWAO010000404.1, read as the reverse complement.
AGCGATGCGGGCCAGCATCTCGGCCATCGTCGGCTGCCCGGCGAGCCTGCGCGCCTCCCTGGCCAGCAGCTCGGAGAGGGTCACGCCCTCCATGGCCGCGCGCACCTTGAGCTTGCGGTGGACGTCGTCGGGGACGTTGCGGATCTGGATCATGCGCGACATGTGAAGACGATAGGAACATGTGCGGAGCATGTCAACCGGCCGGTGGCACCTTGCCGGCCGGTCCGACGATTTGTGCCGGCCGCGCCTCGCGCGCCTCGCGGATGGCTGCAGCGTTGGCCTGCATCTGCAGCAGCCGGCGGAGCTTCTCTTCGTACGGCAGCCGGGCCAGCGCGCAGCGCGTCTCCAGCTTTGCGGCGAGCGCGCGAGAAAGGAGGCGATCGAGGTCGGCTCCTGGTTTCACGGCCTGCCCTCCTCGGCGCGCTCGCGCTCGAGCCGGATCCAGCGGTCGGCCAGGGACTGCTCTCCGGCGTGCGGCTTGCTCGGCCGATACCGCCCGGCGATCTCGATCAGGCGCGCCTTCTCGACCGGCCGCGTGCTCACTTCGAGCAGCTGCTCGATGCGCAGCCTGTCTTTCACCCGGCCGACGTCGAGTGCAATCGCGATCAGGTACTCCAGGTCGAAGACCCTGGTGGGCTCACTGGCGATGGTGACCGAGATCGCCTGGTCGATCGCCTCGTCCACCAGCGGACCGCCGACGAGGAACTGCACCGGAACTCCTTCGATGGAGACGGAGTCCTGGTGTGCCGTACCCGGCACGGGCAAGTAACCCTGCCCTCTCAGATGGGCATAGACCGGCTGCAGGGACAGCAGCAAGCCGCTGCCCTCCAAGTGGCAGAAGACATCGAGGTCCTCCGTGTACATCGGCTCCGTGAACCACATCGCAGCCGCCGCTCCACCGAGCGGCATACTCCCGCACGAGCCCCCGCGCCCGGAGGTCGGTCAGCGCGCGGAGGATTTGGGCCAGGTTCGGTAACACCCCCCGAACCTAGTGGGCTACTGGCAGTTGGTCAAAGAGCTGTTGTTGGAGTTGCCCGGCAACTGTCGCAACATCGACTCCGGCGCCGCGCAGCCCTCAGCACGTCTTTGCCCGAGGTTCTCGTGGACCTGTAGCCTCACGCGACTTCCAGTTCCGCCGACACTGTCCGCCCGCGCGACATCTCGGCGCCGTACGCAATACACGCGAGGATGTCTTCGCGGACGATGCCCGGGTAGTCGGCGAGCAGGTCTTCGACCGAGGCTCCTTCGGCAAGGCGGTCCAGCACCAAGGACACCCACACCCGGTGCCCGCGGATGCACGGGCGGCCGAAGCAGACGGCTGGGTCGAGCGAGATGCGCTGGAGCAGCGGGTGGGGACTCATGCGGGCTTGCCTTCCTTGGGGTGTCTACCTCCCGTGCGCAGGTTGGTCCTGCGCGCGGGGGGCTGGGGGGCCACGGGCTCGTGCGCTGCGGGCTACTGCACGCAGGTCCCGGGCGCCGTGCGCACGCCCCACTTGGTGGCGGCGTCCGCGTTGCCGGAGTTGCGCGTGTCGCGCTGGTACTTCGGCCACGGGGTGTTGGCGAGGCCGGCAGCGTCGGTGATGACTGCGTAGACGCGGTCGACGGCTGCCGTGTAGAGGACGCCGGCGCAGGACATGGTCGGCGCGACGGAGGTGTTTCCGGTGATGCCGCCGTTGACGGTCCACTCGACGGTCCCCGCAGTGGTCATCTCGACGACGCCGTTGCCGGTAGAAGTGCCCAGATACACCTTGCTGTCGGAGCCGAGGAGCGGGGTATAGGCCAGCTTCGTCAGGACCGGCGGCGTGCCGATCTCGGAGCCGTTGGTCGGGCTCAGGGTGTGCACCTTCTTGTCGTTGGTGCTGAGGACGATGCCGGCGTTCGAAGCAAGCACCACCGGGGTTCCATCGATTGCGTTCGCATAGCTCGCCGGAGTCCACGATTGCGATAGCGTGCCATCGAAAGCGAATAGCGAGGCGATAGCGGCAGCCTTGGACCCTGCATAGAGCCGGGTGCCGTCGCTGACGATACCGTTGAACGGCCCGATTGCAGCCGTCCCGAAGAGGGTCAGACCATTGAAGCTACCAGTGGCACCGAGCGTTACTCGCGCAAGCGTCTTGTCGGTCCCGAAGTAGAA
>JAYWAO010000403.1:0-4160 GCA_043782365.1 Deltaproteobacteria bacterium | reverse complement strand
CACCCCGCTCGGCGAGCCGGGCGCGGACGAAGCGCCCCTTGCTGGAGGCGGGGCTGGAGGCGAAGCCGTGGAGCCAGACATACTTCGGGGCAGCATCGCGGGCGATCATGGCGGCGGATTCTGTGCTAGATCGCCCAGCCGTGTCGCGTTCCCTTCGCATCGCCGCCGCCGCCCTGCTCTGCGCCACCGCCCTGCTCATGGACGGGTGCGGCAACGCCTGCCTCTCGCTCGCCCAGCAGATCTGCGTCTGCCTCCCCGACGACGGCACCCGCGCCGCGTGCAACAAGCGCGCGAAGGACGACCAGGCGATCTACTCGGTGCGGCCCGAGGACGAGGCCGCCTGCCAGGCGACGATCGACGCCAAGACCTGTGATTGCACCCAGCTCGGCACCCCCGAGGGGAAGCTAGCCTGCGGGCTGTCGTACAAGACGAACTAGCCCAGGTCAGCGCACGAGCTTGAAGCGCGCGCGCAGCCCACGTTGGAGCGTCGCCGAGGCGAAGCGCACGGCGTCCCACGGTCGGTCGATCAAGAGCCCCTTGCGGAGGAGCTGCTCTGCGCGAGAGAGGGCTTGGCGCTGCAGGGCGTAGCGGGCGGCGACCGACCGGAGCGCAGCGCGGATTGGGCTCGCGAGCCCGACGGACTCGGAGAGCGCGGCGAGTCGCTGGCGGTCCACCGGGAGGCCGCACAGCGCGTGCTCGGCGCCGTCTTCGCCGGACAACCGCCCGAGCCAGGCGAGCGCGAGCCAGAGCATGCGCTCGACGCGGGCCTCGGCTGCGCGCTGCGCGACGACTTCGGGCTCGCACCGGTCGAGCAGCAGCGCGAGGTCGCAGGCCACCACCAGCGGGCTGCGCAGCTCGTGCGCGCCGAGGGAGACCACGCAGGAGAGCAGCGCGTCCTCGCTGGTGGGCAGGCGCGCGTGCCCGCCCAGGCCAGGTGCGGGCCGGCTCCGCGCGAGGAGTCCGTCGGCGCGCAGCCCCTGCCGCTCGGTCTGCAGCAGCTCCTGGTGGAGGTCGAGGACGCACGACGGGTCCGCCGGGTCGAGCAGCGTGCGCTCGTGCCAGCCGGCGGTCGCCTCGGGGGTGCCGAGGACCTTGGGGTGGTGCCGGTAACCGGCGTTCTCGAATCGGGCGAGCGCCTCGGCAAAGCGCGCAGGCGAGACGAGGAGGTCGAGGTCGCCGCGCGGGCGCAGCTCGGGCGCGGCGTAGAGCGTTCGCGCGGAGGCGGCGCCCTTCAGCAGCAGCGTCGGGATCGGCTGCGCTCCGGGCGGACCCGCGAGGGCGGCCACCGCGCGTCCCAGCGCGGCCTCGCGCCGCGGCTCGGTGAGCAGCTCGGCGCCCCGCGCTCGCTGGAGCTGGCGGACGCAGCGCTCCGGCAGGGGAAGAGCGCCCCCGTCGGCAGGACGCAGCCCGCGGAGGCTGGCGGTCGCACCTGCGATTGGCGCGCGTCTTTCGCCCGGCCTCGCCGAACCCGAACCCGAACCCGCCTCTCCCATCGCCCAAGCGTGCAGCAGCGGCGCGACCCCGTGCGCGCGGGCCAGCGCCAGGGCACCCTCCCACTCGGCAGCGCCCTCCACAGGCCAGCCCTTCGGCCCCGGCTGACCGCGCACCAGTTGGAGGAAGACCGCCTCGGCACGGCGCAGGCCGTCCGGCCCGGGCTTCATCGAGACACCCGCCCACGCCGCCGCGGCGTCACGCCTTCTTGCCGCCCGCCGCGGGCTCGTCGTCGGTCTGATAAGCGCCATACCGGCCGTAATAGTCGTAGTAATACCCGGCGCTGCGGTCGGCGAGGTCCACCCCGTTGAGCAGGGTGCCCACCACGTGGGCCTCGACCGCGTCGAGCTGCCGCCGGGCGCGGGTGAGCGCGTCCTTGGTGGTCTTGCCGGCCTTGCCGAGCAGCACCACGCCGTCCACCTGCGCGGCGAGGATCTGCGCGTCGGTCACCACCGAGACCGGCGGCGAGTCGAAGATCACCCGGTCGTAGCGGCGGCACAGCTCGGCGACCACGTGGCGGAACCGCTCGGTGTGGAGCAGCTCCGCCGGGTTGGGCGGGATCGGCCCGCAGACCAGCACCGACACGTTGGGCACCACCGTGGCGCGGATCGCCTCGCCGAGCCGCTTCTCGTCGAGCAGCACCGACGAGAGCCCCAGGTCATTGGGGAAGCCGAAGACCTTGTGGAGGCGCGGCCGCCGCATGTCGGTGTCCACCAGGAGCACCCGCTGCCCGCTCTGGGCAAATGTAATACCGAGGTCGACCACCGCGGTGGTCTTGCCCTCCTGCGGCCCGCTGGAGGTGACCACCAGCTTCTGCAGCGGCCGCTCGGTCGAGAGGAAGAGGAGGTTGGTGCGCACGGTGCGCAGGCACTCGGCCACCGAGCTCTGCGGCTTGCGGTGGATGTACAGCTCCACCGCCTCGTCGCCTTTGGGAGGCTGCTCGCGCGCGTCGCCACGACCTTCTCCGCGCGCCGCCTCCCTGACCTCGGGGATGATGCCGAGGAACGCCGCCCGCGTGCACCGCTCGACGTCCTCCTGGCCCTTGAGCGTGTTGTCGAGCTGCTCGACCAGCACCGCCGCGCCGATGCCGAAGAGCAGCCCCAGCGCCAGCGAGACCAAGAGCGCGAAGCGGAGGTTCGGGGAGGTGGGCGCGAGCGGGGTCTCCGCCGGGTCGAGCAGGCGCACGTTGTTGGTGCGGGTGGCCGAGGAGAGCGCCACCTCGGTCATCCGGCGCAGCACCATCTCCACGCTCTTGGCGTCGTTCTCGCGCTCGCGCCGCAGCTTGTTGAACTCGTCCTCGTGCTGGTTGATGGCGAAGGCCTGCCCCATGGTGCCCTGCAGCAGCTTGACGAGGTTCTTCTCGGTGCCCTGCACCATCCCCAGCTCGTAGACGGCCGCCTGGGCGATGCGCTGCTCTTCCCGCGCGGCGAGCGCTTCGATCTCGGCCTTGCGCTTCTGCAGCGCGATGATCTTCGGGTGCTCGTCGCCGTAGCGGGTGCGGGCGTCGGCCAGCTCCTCGCCGAGCGCGAGCGCGCGGGTGCGGTGGGCCTGCACCACCGGGGAGGCGAGCACTTGAGGGAGCGCGGCGAGCGCGCCCGCCGCCTCGGCCGCCTTCACCTGCGCCACCTTCGCCTCCAGCGCGGCCCGCTCGCGCCGGACGGCGGTGAGCGCCTCGCTCACCTGCGAGAGGCTCTTGCCGACGATCGACTGGCTGTCCTCCAAGGACGGCGTGAGGATCTCGTTCTCGCGCTTGTAGCGGAAGAGGTCGCGCTCGCTCGCCTGCAGCTTGCCGCGCAGCTCGTCCATCTGCGCCTGCAGCTTGCTGGTGGCGGAGTTCGAGGTGTCGAGCTTGTCGTCGAGGTTGAAGGCGATGAACTCGTCGGCCATGGTGTTGGCGACCACCGCGGCCCGCTTGGGGTCCGGGTCCTCGACCAGCACGCGGACCACGTGGCTGTCGCGGATCGGCTCGACCTTCACCCGCGAGCGCAGCACCGCGCTGGCGTCGGCCGCCCTGAGCGCCTGCGCGCGCAGCTCGGGGTCGGCGATGCCGGTCAGCCCGAGGAACGCCTCGTCGTGGTCGAGCTGCAGCCGGCGCACCACCCGGCTCGCCACCGCCTTGCTCTTCAAGAAGAGGAACTGGGTCTCGAAGAAGTCCTTGGTCTGCCAGAACGAGGCCTGGGTCTCGGCGACGTCCTGCACCTGATCGCCCAGCACCTTGGGCGCCTGCAGCTCGATCACCATCGAGACCTGCGCGGTGTAGAGCTTCTGCTCGCGGAGCGTGCGGATGGCGCCCGCGGCGAAGATGACCAGGGCCACCGCCAGGATCACCCACAGCCGCCGCCGCAGGAGCCGCAGCAGCGCGCGCAGGTCGACCACCTCGGCAGCGCCCTGCGCGGGCGGCGCCATCGGGGGCGCGGGGTCGAGCGGACGAAGTTGGGGCGCGGTGGGCGGCATTCGAATCCACCAGCGTAAGCCCGCGGAGCCCTGGCCGCAATGAGGGAGCCGCTCCTGGGGTGCAGTTCCCACCGATCGGGTCAGGCGACCTGTAGCCGGGCCGTAGTCTGTTGCCATCCGTCATTGAAGAGGAGGGACCCGCTCTACGGGGGCTCTTCGCCGGGCGGGGAGTGTCATCGTGGCCGAGACAGCCAAATCGGTTGTGCTCCTGAATT
>JAYWAO010000402.1:0-11502 GCA_043782365.1 Deltaproteobacteria bacterium | reverse complement strand
TTGTCCCGGTTCGCCAGATGTGTCGCTCAAGGAGGCAGCCCCGTAGGGGCGACCGTTTTTCTAGCCCCGGCATTTGCCGGGGCTCCTGAGTGCGACCCCAACCCCGGTGCTAACTAACTGATCGGCATTGGGACTAGGCTAGTAGATGTTCAGCGTCCGCCGCACGCCGGTGTAGTCGAGCCACACCGTCTTCACGTGCGTGAAGAAGTTGGCGCCGTCCTCGGCCATCTCCTTCTCGCCCACGCCGGTGCCCTTGATCCCGCCGAAGGGCAGCTGCGCCTCGCCGCCCACCGTGGGCTGGTTGATGTGCACCATGCCCACCTCGCTCTTCTCCACGAAGCGCATCGCCTCGTAATAGTCGCGGGTGTAGAGGCTGGCGGAGAGGCCGAACTGGACCCCGTTGGCCAGCTCGAAGGCGTGCGCCGGGTCGCGCGCGGACTGGATCGCCAGCACCGGCCCGAAGACCTCCTCCTGGACGATGCGCGAATCGGGGGCGACCTCGTCGAAGATCGTCGGGGCGCAGTAGAAGCCGTGGTCGAAGCCGTCGCCGGTGAGGCGCTCGCCGCCCACCAGCAGCCGGCCGCCGCCCTGCCTGGCGAAGGCGATCGCCTCGAGGTCGGTCTCCAGCTGCGAGCGGTCCACCGCGGGGCCCATGTGGATGCCGGCGGTGCGGCCGTCGCCAGTCTTGAGCGCCTTCACCTGCGCGACCAGCAGCTCGGTGAGCTTCGCCCGGACGCCCGGCGTGACCACCACGCGCGAGGTGGCGGTGCAGCGCTGGCCCGTCGAGCCGTAGGCGCCCTGGATGATGCCTTGCGCAGCCAGCTCGAGGTCGGCGTCGTCGAGGACCACCACCGGGTTCTTGCCGCCCATCTCCGCGGTGACCTTCACACCCCGCTTGGCCGCGCGCGCATAGAGCCGCAGGCCGATCTCGTTGGAGCCCGTGAAGCTGATGGCGCGGATGCGCGGGTCGTCGACGATGACGTCGCCCACCGCGCCGCCCGGACCGGTGACGAGGTTGAGCACGCCCGCGGGCAGCCCGGCCTCCTCGAAGGCCTGCACCAATAAGTGGGTGCAGAGCGGCGTCAGCGAGGCGGGCTTCATCACCACCGTGCAGCCCGCCACCAGCGCGGGCGCGAGCTTCCAGACCGGGATGGCGAAGGGGAAGTTCCACGGCGTGATCAGCGCCACCGGCCCGACCGGCTGGCGCAGCGTCATCGCCAGGGTCGACCGCGCCTCGGTGGGCAGCGTGTGCCCGCGCTGGCGGAACCCCTCGCCCGAGTAGAACTCGAGCAGGTTGAGGCCCTTCAGGACCTCGCCCTTCGACTCTGCGAGCGTCTTCCCCTCCTCGCGGCAGAGCGCCTCGGCGACGAGGTCGACCCTGGCCTTGAGGAGCTGCCAGGCGCGCCCGATGATCCGGCCGCGCTCGGGGCCCGGCGTGGTGGACCAGGAGGGGAACGCCTTGGCGGCCGCGTCCACCGCGGCGGTGGCGTCGGCCGGGCCCGAGCGGGGGAAGCGGCCGACGACGTCGCGCGTGTCGGCCGGGTTCAGGCACGGCTCGTAGAGGCCCGTCGAGGGGGCGACCCACTGCCCGCCGATGTAGTTGAGGCGCTGCTCCTCGGCGTGCGGGATCGCGAAAGCGGGTGCGGGGGCGGGGGTGGTGGCCATGACGGTTCGCCTCGCGCCGAGCGGGCAGTGGGGTCTTGCGGCGGCGGTGCTCGGGCGCTACCCCTGGTCCTGCCACGGCTCTGCGCTGGGGGCCATCGGTAAGGAGCCTGAAGTTCGTCCGCGGATGAAATAGAATGGCGCCCCGCACGTTTCCCGGATGCCCACGCATGCCCACCGCCACTCCCACGACGAGACCCCGCGGGGGCCTATCGCCCGCGCACGCCTCGCTGGCAGCGGCGGTGGCGGCGCCTTGCCGCGCTGCGGCGTCGGGTGAGCTGGTGGGCGCGTGCCTCGAGGAGCTGCTCGCTGAGTCGCAGGCCGCGCTCCCGTCGGTGAAGGTGGAGCCCGCGCGGCTGGCCACCCGCCTGGGCGAGGGCCTCGCGCTCGCTGCCGGAGGTCCGGAGGAGGTCGCCGCGGGCCTGCGCGCGCTCCACGCAAGAGACCTCCTCCTGGTGCTGGCCTGCGAGGACGGCGACCGCGGCGCGCTCCGGCTGCTCGACGAGACCCTGCGCGACGCCGTGCCCCGCGCCGCCGCCCGCCTGCGGCCCTCGAACGCCTTCGTGGACGAGGTCGCGCAGCAGCTTCGCCAGAAGCTCCTGGTGGCCCCCGCGGGCGGCAGGGCCAAGCTGCGCGACTACAAGGGCCGCGGCGCGCTCGCCCACTGGCTGCGGGCGGCGTCGCTCCGGCTGGCGCTCAACCTGCTCGAGAGCGAGGCGCCGCAGCGGTGGGCCACCGAGCACGGCCAGTTTGGCGCGGGGCACTCGGGTCCCCTCGAGCGGCTCGCCGCCGCCGGACCCGATCCGGAGCTGTCGCTGCTCAAGCGCCGGTACGCGCCGCAGTTCCGCGCCGCGCTGGAGGCGGCGCTCGCGGGCCTGGGACCGAAGGAGCGCAACCTGCTGCGGCTCTACTTCGCGCAGGGGCTGACCGTCGAGGAGATCGGGCGGCTCGAGGGGACGCACAAGTCGACCATCTCGCGCTGGCTCTCGCGGGCCCGCGCGGGGCTGCTCGCCGAGGTGCGGGCGCGGCTGGGCCGGTCGCTCTCGCTGGGGCCGTCGGAGCTCGATAGCCTGCTGGCCGCGGTCGGTAGCCAGCTGCACATCAGCCTGGGGAAGGTGCTGTGACCGGGCCATCCGCCAGCCCCGCCGGTGACGCCAGCTCCGGCAGCCTTGGCGGCCCCGCTTGCCCGGCTTGCCCCGGTGAAGAGGAGCTGGTCGAGCTCGCCACCGGCCTGCTCGCGAGCGACCCCTTGCGCAGCAACGCCCTGCACGCCCATGTGGACGGCTGCGCGACCTGCGGCCTGCTGCTCGCCGACCTGCTGCTCGCAGCGGGCTCGGAGGTCGAGACCGGCTCTGCGCTGGTCCCGGGCGCCGCGCCCGCGCCGGGCCCCTCGGTCAGACCGGGCAACCGCTTGGGCCGCTACCTGCTCCTCGAGGAGCTGGGACGCGGCGGGATGGGTGTCGTCTGCGCCGCGTTCGACCCGCAGCTCGACCGGCGGGTGGCCCTCAAGCGGGTGCGTCCGGGCGCGCCTGGCGCGGGCACGCCGCGCGAGGCCTGCGCGCGGCTCCTCTCCGAGGCGCAGGCGCTCGCCCGCCTCTCGCACCCGAACGTCATCACCGTCTTCGACGCCCAGCTGATCACGCCGCCGGGGCTGATCGACGGTGACGGCGCCGAGCTGTTCGTCGCGATGGAGCTGCTCCCGGGACGCACGCTGCGCGACCTGCTCGCCGCCGAGCGCTCCGAGCCCCCCTCGGCGCGGACGCTGCTCGCCCGCTTCCTGGAGGCCGGCGAGGGGCTCTGCGCGGCCCACGCAGCGGGCCTCGTCCACGGCGACTTCAAGCCCGAGAACGCGCTGCTCGGCGAGGACGGCCGCGTGCGGGTGGCCGACTTCGGGCTCGCCCGGGAAGCCGGCGAGGGCGTGCAGGGCGCGGTCTCCGGCACCCCCGCCTACCTCGCGCCCGAGCAGTGGCTGGGCCAGCCCGCCGACGCCCGCTCCGACCAGTTCGCCTTCTGCGTGGCGCTCTGGGAGGCGCTCGCCGGCGCGCGGCCGTTCAGCGGGGCGACGCGCGAGACGCTGCTCTCGCAGATCAGCCGCGGACCTTCCGCGGAAGCGGCCGGCCGCCTCCCGCCGAGGCTGCGCCGCCTGCTGCTGCGCGGTCTCGCCTTCGAACCCGCGGGCCGGCACGCGTCCCTAAGGGTATTACTCGACGCGCTCGCGCCGCTCTCGGCCGACCTCGGCCCGCGCAGGCCCGCACACGTGGCGCTCGCCGGAGGCGCTGCCGGCGCCGTCGCCGGGACGGCGCTGCTGGCCGCTTTCGCGTGGAGCGGCGGGCTGTCGACCACTCGCGCGCGCACCGTCCGCGCCGAGCCCCAGACCCTTGCGGAGGCCGCGGTTTCGACCGAGCCGGAGGTCGCGTCGTCCGAGCAGCGGCACGCACCGGGGCCGACTCTTCCGGCGGCCCCCCCTCTGGCGCAGGCGCGCGCTGAAGAGGCGGGCAGTCCGCCGGCCGCCGCGCAGATCCTCCCTGCGGACGGCCCCCCCGCGCAAGTCCTCCCCGATGGCACCTCGGCGCAGCGCCCCGCCGCACCCGTGGCAAAGGCCGCACCCGGAGAAGTCGCAGCCGCCGCGGGCCAGCTCGACGAAGAGGCCACCCTCGCCGCCGAGGCCGCCGGCCGCGCCTCCAACGGCGATCCGCAGGGCGCCGTCGCCCTCCACCGCCGTCTGCTCTCCCTGCGGGAGCAGCGCCACGGGCCGCACGCGCTCTCGGCCGCCCACGCCCGGCTCGACCTCGGGCTCGATCTGATCGCCCTGGGCGACGTCGAGGCCGGCCGCGCCGAGGTGCGCGCCGCGCTGGCGGCGCTCTCGCGCGGGTTCTTCTCCCGCGAGCCCGAGGTCTTCGCCAGTGAGCTGCGCGCGCTCGACGGCCCGCGCCACCCGGCGGCGACTCCCGGGGAAGGTCTGAAAGCGGCACCGGGCAGGCCCACCGCGCCGTCCGATGGAGCGCCGGGCTTCGCCTTCCCCGAGGGCGACGAGCCCGTGCCCGGCGCGCGCACCGTCCGTTAGCTCAGAACTGGATGGTCCGCTCCGCCTGCGACAGCGCCGACAGCTCCGGCAGGCGGCCCCGGTAGAAGTCGCCCCACAGCCGCAGATAGCCCGCGCGCAGCTCCGCCGGGGTCATCTGCTTGGGCCGGAACACCACGTTGGCGTCGTTGTACTTGCTCCAGTCGCGGTGGAGGATACGGCCCTCCGCGAGCAGCCGGTGCCACGCAGGCGTGCCCGGGTAGGGCGTGAAGATGGCGAACTCGGCCTTGCGGAGCCGCGCCCGCGCCGCGAACTCCAGCATGCGGTCGACGGTGCCGAGGTCGTCGTCGTCGTTGCCGAGGAGGAACGAGGTGTACGGCTCGATGCCCGCAGCCTGGCACTTCGCGATCGCGGCGTAGGCCCGCTGCAGCGCCTTCGGGTCCTTGCCGGTGAAGGCCTTCAGCGTGATCGGGTCGAAGCCGCCCACCAGGTAGAACATCGTCACGCCCGCGGCCCGCGCCCGCGCGAGGAGCGCCGCCGAGGCCTGCAGCACCATCGGCATCGAGATCCCGATGTAGCTGATGCGGGCCACCTCGGGCCGCGCCGCCATCGCATCGAAGAGCGCGCCCAGCTGCCGCTGCGGGTGGCCCGGGAGCCAGCTGGTGTCCTCGGTGAGGCAGGCGAGCTTGCCCGCGCGGCCGAGCGCCTCCAGCTGGCCGAGCACGTGGTCGAGCGGCAGGTCGCGCAGCTTCCTCGTCATCGAGATCGGCAGCGCACACGCCTGGCAGCCGAGCGGGCAGCCGCGCGAGAGCTGCACGGGGTAGTCGTCGGGGTGGAACGCCCCGCGCTCCTGCTGCAGGTAGAGCGACACGCGCGGCAGCGGCAGCGCGGCGCAGTCGACCTCTGCGTCGTTCTGGTAGCGCGGCTGCAGGCGGCCCTGCGCCACGTCGGCGAGCAGCCTGGGCCAGCTCTGTTCGCCCTCGCCGATCACCACCGCGTCGAAGTGGGGCGCCGTCTCCTCGGGCATCAGGGTGGGGAAGATCCCGCCGGCGACGACCTTCTTCCCCTGCGCGCGGAAGGAGCGCGCCAGCTCGAAGGCCCGGGTGGCGGCGGGCGTGAAGAAGGAGAACGCCACCACGTCGGCGTCGGTGGGCGCGTCGGCGGGCGCCAGGCGGTCGTCGCGGAACTCGACCTCCCAGCCAGGCGGCGTCACCGCTGCCAGCGCGGCGATCCCGAGCGAGGGCGAGCCGAGGTACTCGTTCATCGGCACCAGCGCGCGCAGCTCCGGGTTCGCCTCGGCGTGGCGCTGGAAGCGGGGATAGACGAAGAGGGCCTTCACGGCTCGCTCCCGGGCAGGAGGGTGGCTGCGGCGGCGTCGGCCTGGCCCAGCGCCGGGAGCTCCGCGAAGTACGGCGCGGCGCGGCGGGCGGCGAGGTCGATGAAGTGGGTGGCCAGCGCGTACTCCCCGGGCGTGACGGCGGCGGCAGCGCAGCAGAGCGCGGCGTCGGCGGCCTCGCGCAGCACCCCGAGCCGGCCCAGCCGGTGCAGCTGCCGCGGCTGGGTGAGCAGGCGCAGGCCGAAGCGGGCGGAGAGCTCCCCGTGCAGCCCGGCGAGCCGCGCGGCGAGCGCGTCGGCGGCGGCGGCGGCAGGGCGCAGCGCGGGCGGCGCCTCGGGAGCCAGCGCCGGGCGGGGCGCGCTCCCAGCGGCCAGCGCGCCGGCGCCGTGGGCGGTCAGCAGCACGTCATTCGCCCCCTCGAAGATGCGGGTGACCCGCGCGTCCCGCAGGAGCAGCGGAACGCCCGTCTCCTCGATGAACCCGGCGCCGCCGTGCAGCTGGACCGCGAGGTCGCAGATCTCCCAGTCGCTCTCGCTGCAGAAGACCTTGGCCGCCGTCGAGCGCGAAGCCAGCTCCGCGGGCTGCTCGCTTCCTGACTCGACCGCGCAGGCGCTCCGCACCAGCGCCTGCATGGCGAAGGCGAGCGCGGCGGCGTCGGCCAGCTGCGCACGGACGACCTCTTGGGCGGCGAGCGGCTTGCCGAACTGCTTGCGGGTGGTCACGTGGGCGGCCGTCAGCCCGAGCGCCGCCTGCGCCGCCCCCACGCAGCCGGCGGCCATCGCGGTGCGGCCCCAGGCGAGCACGTGGGCCGCGTGGTCCATCCCGCGGCCGGCCGTGCCGATCACCCTCCCGAGCGGCACCTCTGCGCCGTCGAGGTGGAGGCTGGTGGTGGACGAGCCGCGCAGGCCGAGCTTCACCTCTTCGCCCGCGGCGGTGACCCCCGGGTCGGTCCGCAGCACCGCCAGCAGGCTGTGTCCCCGCCGCGCGCCGCCCAGCCCGGGCGTGGCCGCGAGCACCGTGAAGACGTGGGCGAGCCCGCCGTTGGTGACGTAGATCTTGCCGCCGTCGAGCCGCAGCCGCCCAGGCGACACCTCCCGCCCCGTGGTGCGCAGCGCGGCGAGATCGCTGCCCGCGCCCGCCTCGGTGGCGGCGAAGGCGGCGAGCTGGTGTCCGGCGGCGAGGCCCGGCAGGAGCTGCCCCTTGAGCTCCTCGCTGCCGAAGGCGACCAGCCCGCGCGTGCCCAGCCCCAGCTGCAGGCCGACGGTGGTGGCGACCGAGCGGTCGTGGCGGGCGAGCGCGGTGATCGCGCTGCAGACCCCTTGCAGGCTCAGGCCCGCGCCGCCGTACTCCTCGGGGATGGAGAGGCCGAAGAACCCCAGCTCGCCGAGGGCCGAGAGCACCGCCGTGGGGATCTGGTGGCTGCGATCGATCTCCAGCGGCCGGAGCAGGTCCTTCGCCAGCCGGTCGAGGCCGGACAGCAGCGCAGCGAGCAGGTCCGACTCATCCGCGCTCCTGCCGAGGCCGAGGCGGACGGCGCCGTGCGCGGCGGGGCCCACCTATGCGCCCGCGTGCTTGCGCTGGAGGTGGGCCTCCACCATCTCCACCGCCGCGCCGACGGTGGTGATGCGCATCGCCTCCTCGAGTTGGACGTCGAGGTCGAGCTGCTCTGCGAGCATCGAGAGCAGCTCCATCGAGCAGACCGAGTCGAGGCCGAGGTCCTCGCGCAGGCGGTCCTGCAGCTTGATCTCCGAGGGGTGGACCGCGGCCAGCTGCGCGATCATCTCGAGCACACGCTGCTCGGTGGACAGGCGGGGCGGCTCCGCGGAGGCGTTCTGCTGGGTGACCGCGGCGCTCGCTGCGGGTGGGCTGTGGGTCATCGGTCGCTCACCTTCGGGTTGGTGCGGTTGGAGTGGACGGGCGGGGTGCGGCAGCAGGGCGCTCGGGGAGCAGGCCCATCTGGCGCGACCAGTCGTCGGCGTCGTCGAGGGTCTCCGCGAGCGGCCGGTAGCGCAGGCCCAGCGCGGCGCTGGACAGGCGCGCGTCGAGCGGCACGCCGTGGACTACCAGGTCGACGATCTCACGCGAGAGCCGCGCCCGGCCGGCGCTCACCGCGATGGCCAGCTCCTCCGCGTCGGCGAACGCGCGCGCCGCCTCATCGCTGAGCGGAGGCTGCGGGGGGGCGACGCCGTAGCGGCCAGCGAGCTCAGCGAGGAGGCCGTGCAGGTGGAGGTTCGCCGCGGAGAGCAGCAGGCGGCGCGGCGGCGCGGGGTGCTCCGCCAGCAGCACCAGCGCCAAGGCCACGTCGCGCACGTCCACCGGGTTGATCACCCCTTCAGGGTGGGCCGGGTCGAGCCCGCGGGCGAGCCCGAGCAGCAAGCCCGAGGTGCCCCCCCGCAGGTCCCAGGGGCCCAGGCAGGCCCCGGGGCAGGCGACCAGCACCTCGAGGCGGTCCTCGCGGAGCGCCCGCGCCTCCATCGCCCACTTGAGATCGTGGTAGGCGCCGAAGCCGGGCGAGTCGGCGAAGACGTCGCGCTCGTCCGAGGGCCTCCGCACTCCCGGCGGACCTGGCGCCGGCGCCGCGGTGGCGGTGCTGGAGACGTAGACCACCCTGCGCACACCGGTGCGGGCGGCGGCGTCGAGCACGGCGTCGATTTGTGTAATACCCACCGCCAGCGTCCGCGCCGGCTCGAGCGAGAGGCGCGGGTAGTGGCCGGCGAGGTGGAACACCGTCTCGCAGCCCGCCATCGCCGCCTCCAGCGAGTCGGGCGCGTCGAGGTCGGCCAGCACCATCGGCGCGCGCCGCTGCCGCAGCGCCAGCACGTTGCTCCGCTTGCGGCGGGCGCAGCGCGGGCGCACCCCGGCCGCGAGCAAGGCGTCGACGAGGTTGAGGCCGAGGAAGCCGCTCGCGCCCAGCACCAGCGTGTTCGTGTTCATGGCGTGGCCCTCCCGAACTGCCCTCGGCAGGCGGCGCGGCGCAGCTTGCCGCTGCTGGTGCGCGGGAGCGCCCCGGGGCCGACCAGCTCGACGCGGTCGGGGCGCACCCCCAGCTCCTCGACGAGCTGCGCGCGGATGAGGCGCTGGGCGTCCTCCCGCTGCGCGGCGCGGCGCAGCTCGACCACCACCACCAGGTCCTCGGTGCCCGTCAGTTCGTTGGGCTCCGAGAAGGCCGCGGCCCCGCCGGGCGGCGCGTCCACCGCGGCGGCGGCCACGCGCTCGATGTCGTAGGGGTGGAACTTCTGCCCGTTCTTGATCACGAGGTCCTTCTCGCGCCCCGTCACGTAGAGCAGCCCGCCCCGCAGCACGCCGAGGTCGCCGGTGCGGAGCCAGCCGCCCGGCAGCGCCGCAGCGGTGGCCTCCGGGTCGTCGAAGTAGCCGTCCATCAGGCTGGGCCCGCGCACCAGGATCTCGCCCACCGCGCCGTCTGGCGCACGCGCACCATTTGCGAGGCGGAGCTCCACCTCCACGCCCGCGAGCGGCCTGCCGACAGTGGGGACGCGCCGGCCCTCCCAGGCGAGGTCGGGCGACCGCTGCACCGCCACCTCCGGCGCGCGCTCGCCGGGCAGGCTGAAGGCGACGCCGAGCGTGTTCTCGGCGAGCCCATAGACCGGGAGCACTGTCCCCGCGCGCAGGCCAGCCGGCGCGAACCGCGCTTCGAAGGCATCGAGCGTGGCCCGGTGGACCGGCTCGGCCCCGTCGAGCGCGAGCCGCAGGGCCGACAGGTCCCATCCCTTGGCGCCCTCTGGCGGGCGGACCCTCCGCGCGGCAAGCTCGTAGCCGAAGTTCGGCGCCACCGTCACCGTCGCCCGCGTCTCGGACAGGAGCTCCAGCCACCGGGACGGGCGCAGGAGGAACTCGCCGGGGGAGAGCAGGTGGACCGGGAAGCGGAACACCAGCGAAGACAGCAGGACACCGACGAGCCCCATATCGTGGAAGAGAGGCAGCCACGACACGCCGACATCGCGCTCGCAGAAGCCCAGCGCGGTCCCCATCGTCCGGGCGCTCGCGAGGGCGGCCCGGTGGCTGATCACCGCGCCCCGCGGCCGGCCGGTGCTGCCCGAGGTGAACTGGAGGAACGCGGGCGCATCACCAGAGAGCGGCGCGGGAAGGGCGCGCCCGGCTCCGGGCCCGGTGACGACCGGAGCGCCCAGGCGCTGCGCACCCTCGAGGTCGGGCGGCGCCGCGACCGCCGCGACCCGCGCTGCGCGGACCAGCGCCTCGAGCACCGCCAGCGTCCGCGCGCTCGCCGAGAGGGAGGCGGGGACGGCGAGCGGCACCGGGGTCGCGCCGAGCACCTGCGCGCCGAAGAAGGCGCCGACGAAGTCCGCGTCATTGGGCTGGATGACGGCCACCCGGTCGCCCTGGACCACGCCGGCGTCGCGCAGCGCGGCGGCCCAGCGCAGGGAGAGGTCCCACGCCTCGGAGAACCCGAGCGCGCGCACGGCGCTGCCGCGGTGGAAGGTGAGCCAGTCGCCGCTGCTCGCCGAGGCTGCCGCGAGCGCGCCGCAGGTGGTGGTGAGGGCAGACAAGGCCCTTGCCTCGGCAGCAAGCGACATACCAGCGGATATTCGGCCGATTACGTCGGGCCGCGCGGGTGGCGGGCCTCCGCGACGGCAAATCCAGCACGCAATCGCGCCCTGGACGCACGATTTGCAGGCGGAGCCGGCGGGGGCGGGCTCCGCGCGGATTTCGCAAGGTTCGTTAGTCGCTTTTCGCAAGAGGTGTGCCGGCTGCACGCCCCACTCGCAGCGCCCGCCGACCTGCGGCTCGAGCCCGCCGGTGGGAACCGGGCCTCCGCCTCGAGGTGCCCATCGGCTTCGTCCTCTTCCGCACCCTTGGGTCGCACCGGCCGGCTGCCTTGCGGTCAAGCCCGCGCCCTTCTGCAGGGCTCCGGGGCCCCGACCGCGGCGCCCCGTGGCCGGGTGCAGATCCCGCGAGTCGGGTGGCCGTGATCAAGGTGCACATTCGGCTCGGACGGGCACCCACCGTTCGAGCAGTGATCTGGGACGCGGGCCGGCGGCCCTGCTAGTACAGGGGCTCCGCCCCCGTACCACCCCCGGCGCGGGCTTCGGGTGACGAGGGATTCACTGCAGCGACACCTTGGATCACGCGGGTGCGCACGGATCCAACCGGATCCAACCGGATCCAACCGGATCCAACCCCGGCAAATGCCGGGGCTGGAAGGGCCAACGCCCCTCCGGGGCTGCTTCCCCGCCTCTCCAGCGGCAACGAGGAGCGCCCTGTCGGCTCACAGCCCCGCAGGGGTGGCCGCAGTTCCAGCCCCGGCATTTGCCGGGGTTGGACCCGCGTGCCCCGCGTGCCCGTCCGGTGCCGGCGGTTCCCGCGATGCTGGTCACTTGGCGAATCGGTAGCCCGCGCCGGGGGTGGTACGGGGGCGGAGCCCCTGTACAGGCGAGGGCCGAAAGGCCCAGCCCCCAGATCTGGATCAGACCCGATTTGGCGGTCTCGGCCCCGCTGCCACTCC
>JAYWAO010000401.1:0-4175 GCA_043782365.1 Deltaproteobacteria bacterium | reverse complement strand
ATGCGAGCCGGAGGTGATGGCCTCCCAGGCGGAGGGCGCGGAGCACTGCAAGGCCGGCTGCGAGACGCGCGCGGCCAGACCCTGCTGCGGGCCCGGCGCCGCGGGCGCTCCTTGCTCGCGGGCCGGCGTCCTCCCGGCGAGGCGCTCGAAGAAGAGGATGGTGCCGATGACGAGGGCCCCGCCGAGAGGCAGGGCGACGAAGAGAAGGAACGCGAGCATCAACATGGTGCTGCCCCCAACGCGGCAGTGTCGCCGCATTCCCTGGGCTGGTCTTTGGAACGTAGGCCGATGCAGACCCCCCGCATCGGCGCAGGCAGGCGGCCCCCCCTCCCCGGCGAAGAGATAGATACGGCGGTTTGTGGAGGCCGGGCTGTGAACTGGATCACAGGGCGGGTCTGGTAGGCCCGCGGGGGGCCACGCAGCGAGTTGCCGCGCCGCGAGCAGCGGTTCTCCAGGCGCGCGGAAACCGCAACGGGTTGACTCGTCGTCGCTCAAAGAGCTGCTTGCCCATCACCACCCGGGCTCGGTCCGGCAAGCTGGTCGGTGAGGCGGTGGCCGCGGCCCTGAGCGCCCGCTCCAGCTTCTCTTGGATCTCCCGCGCCAGCGGCGCGAGCGCGTCGTTGTCCACCAGCGCGATCAGCTTGTCGGGCCGGATGGCCTGCAGCACGGTGGTGCCGTCCTCGTCCTCCCACACGTCGACGTTGCACGGCCGAGAGGTTCGACGTCGCCGCGAGAGCCGTAGGAAGAGAGCGAACCACGCATGGCCGTGCTCCCATCCTTGGCGGCGAGTCGGAGGGTCCCCCGCCGTCTCCAGCCTACCCCTCCGGCGGCCCCTTGCGCAGCGTGCTGTGCTTCACGCTGTAAACGAAGTACACGCCCAGCCCGATCGCCATCCACACCGCCAGCCGGATCCAGGTGTCGCCCGGCAGCGTGAACATCATCCCCACGCAGGTGAGCACGCCGAGGATCGGCACCAGCGGCACCCACGGCGTCCGGAACGGCCGGGGCAGGTCCGGCCGCGTCTTGCGCAGCACCAGGATCCCCAGGCAGACGATGGCAAACGCCATCAGCGTGCCGATCGAGATCAGCTCCCCGAGCAGATCCAGCGGCAGCAGCCCGGCCACCACCGCGCAGACCACGCCCGTCACCAGCGTCGCCAGCCACGGCGTGCGGAACCGCGGGTGCAGCGCCGCGAACGCAGGCGGCAAGAGCCCGTCCTTCGCCATCGAGAAGAAGATGCGCGGCTGCCCGAGCAGCGAGACCAGCGCCACCGAGGTGAGCCCCGCGATGGTGGCGACCTCGATGGCGAAGCGCAGCGCCGCGGGCGCCTTGATTTCTTGGAGCACGAAGATGAACGGCGCGTCCACGTTGAGCTTCGGGTACTGCACCATGCTGGTGAGCACCACGCTGACCGCGATGAAGAGGAACGAGCAGATCGCCAGCGTCAGCAGCAGGCCGATCGGCATGTCGCGCTGCGGGTGCTTCGTCTCCTGCGCCGCGCAGGACACGTTATCGAATCCTACGTACGCGAAGAAGATCACCGCCGCGCCCTTGACGACGCCGCTCCAGCCGAACTCGCCGAACCTCCCCGTGTTGGGCGGGATGAAGGGCGTCAGGTTCTTCGCCGCCAGCGCGACGTGCCCGGAGACCCACCACGCGCCGTAGACGATCAGCGCCAGCAGCACGCCCACCTTGATGAAGACCATCGCGTTGTTGAAGTTGGCCGACTCCTTGATGCCGATCACCAAAATGACCGTCAGCGCGAGCACCACGAAGACCGCGGGCAGGTTGACGAGCGCGCCGGTGCTCACGAGGTGGCCTTTGTCGAGTTCGAAGGGGGCCTTGCCGATCACCGAGGGCATCGACACCCCGAACTCGAGCAGCAGGCCCTGGACGCTCGCCGACCAGCTGACGGCGACCGCCGCGGCGGAGAAGAGGTACTCGAGGATGAGATCCCACCCGATGACCCACGCGAGCAGCTCGCCCATCGTCGCGTAGGTGTAAGTGTAAGCGCTGCCGGCCACCGGGATCATGGTGGCGAACTCCGCATAGCAGAGCCCCGCGAAGAGGCAGCCGAGCCCGGCGACGATGAACGAGAGCACGATGGCCGGGCCCGCGTAGAGCGCCGCCGAGGTGCCCGCGAGGACGAAGATGCCCGCGCCCACCACCGAGCCGATGCCGAGCGAGACGAGGTTGAGCGCGTCGAGCTCGCGCTTCATGCCGTGCGCGCCCTCCGACTCCGCGATGAGGGTGGCGATGGGCTTGGCGCGAAAGAGGCTCATCCGGACAGGATGTCACACCGCCTTCGTACCCGGCGCGGCGTCTTTCGCGCACCCGGTCGCGCGCCGGACTCCGCGCCCGCCTGCGCCGTGGTAGGGACGCGCCCATGCACGCGCTTGGACCATGGACCGACCACCGGCAGGACCCCGCAGCCTGGGCGTCCTCGCTGGGCATCTCCCGCGCCGCGGTCGACCTCTACCTCGGCGCCGACGTGCTCGACCTCCACCTCGACACCTTCATCTGGACCCGCATCTTCGGCTACGACCTCACCAAGCGGCACGGCCCCGGACCCACCGGCGGCCGCTTCCTGGGACAGGCCGATCTGCCCCGGCTCCGCGAAGCGCAGGTCGGCGGCGGCATCTTCGTCATCACCACCAACCCGCTGCGCGGCGCGGCGGGCAGGGCGGCGGCGTTCTCGCGGAACCTGCCCCGGCTGAAGGCCATCCTCGAGTCCGTGCCCGACGAGGTGCAGCTCGTCCGCACCGCGGGCGACTACCGGAGCGCGCGCGAGGCCGGCCGCTTCGCCGCGTTCCTCGGCATCCAGGGCGGGAACGCGGTGGACGCCCCGGGCGCGCTCGGCCTGATCGACGACGACGCGCGCGGCCACGCCAGCATCGTGCGCGTGACGCTCTTGCACCTGTCGAACTCGGGCCTCGGCGGCACCTCGGCGCCGCTCGGTGGGGCGCGCGGGCTCTCGGACGGCGGCCGCGACTTCGTGCGCCGGCTCAACGCGCGCAAGATCTTCGTCGACCTCGCCCACAGCTCGCGGCAGGCCTTCTGGGACGCGCTCGAAGCGCACGACAAGTCGCAGCCCGCCATCGTCACCCACACGGGCGTGTCGAGCGTGCACCCGCACTGGCGCAACCTCGACGACATGCAGCTGCGTGCCATCGCCAACACCGGCGGGACGGTGGGCGTGATGTACCAGTCGAGCTTCCTCGGCGACCCGCTCTTCTCGGGCAAGGCCGAGAGCGTGGTGCGGCACCTCGAGCACATCATCAACGTGGGCGGCGAGGAGTGCGCCGCGCTGGGGAGCGACTGGGACGGGATGATCGTCCCGCCCCGGGACATGCCCACCTGCCTGGAGCTGCCGCGGCTGGTCGAGAGGATGCTCGCGCGCGGGTGGGGCGAGGCGCGCATCCGCGGCGTGCTCGGCGGGAACTTCCTGCGGTCGCTCGAGCTGCTGCGGGGGTAAGGGCGCGCCCGGCTCAGTCGGCGCCGAAGTACTTCCGGCGCAGCTCGGCGAGATATCCCTCCTCAGCCAGCTTGAGCAGGGCCTGGTTGATCGCCTTGCGGTAGCGGCTGTCCTGCTGCAGGCCGATGCCGTAGTTCTGCTTCTCGAAGAGGCGTCCCACCACCACCACCTGCCCGCCGCTCTCCTGGTTGGCCCGGTAGAGCAGCACCGGCGCGTCGTAGACCACCGCCTTCACCTGGAGGCCGATCAGGGCGTCGGTGGCGGCCTCGACCGAGTCGTAGGCGCGGAAGTCGAGCTTGTGGTCGCCGAGGTACTTCTCCGCTGTGCTGCCCGCGATGGTGCCGATCGCCTGGCCCGGCAGGTCGCCCGGCCCCTGGATGCCGGTCGAGAGCGAGCGCACGGTGAGCGCCGAGGTCACCGAGGCCGTCACGTAGGAGACGAGGAGGATGCCGGTCAGCATCCAGAGGACGGCGACCAGCCGCCCGCCCACGCCCCTCGGCGACTTGTTCTCGCAGCCGCCGGTGATCAGCACCGAGGAGGTCCACCAGAGCGACTCCCAGACGCCGCGCGCGTAGCCCGGCGGGAAGTCGTCCGGGTTGCGGCGCCGCTCGAACCACCAGAGCAGGTGAGAGGAGGCGATCAGCCCGAGCGCGAGCACGCCGAGCAGGCGGGCGAAGTCCCAGTTGAGCAGCGCGGCGAG
>JAYWAO010000400.1:0-11573 GCA_043782365.1 Deltaproteobacteria bacterium | reverse complement strand
TGCCCGCCTTGCCGGGCCGCGAGTCGTAGAGGCGGTACAGCGTCACGTTCTTCGAGGTCTTGTAGTACTTGGGGCACCGGATGCCGCCGTTGCCGGCGCCGAGGACCGTCGAGGAGTGGTTGCGCGAGGTGGCCTGGTACTGCGCCGGCGTGGTGCCCTTGGTCTGCTTGTCGAACTCGGCCGCGGTGGCGGGGACGAAGCCCGCGGGCACGGCGAACTGGCAGCCGAGCGCCTTGTCGCTGGTGGTGTTCACCTCGTGCTGCGCGGGACAGCTGGCGCCCTTGGGAGCGGCCTTGGGGGCGGCCTTGGCCGGCTTGGCGAGCGTAGGGGCGGCGGCGAACAGGGCGGCGGTGAAGAGCGCGAGCGGGGTTGACGTGGTCATCGTCGTTCAATCCTCGGCTACTGGGTCGGAGCGGTTGCGGGAAAGAAAAAATCTAGCGCAGCGAGACGGCCGGACCCCTGGGAAGCGCCGCGCGCTCCTTCGAGCCAACGGTCTCGACCTGCTTGCCGTGGACCACCCACTCGTCGGTGGAGGCCCACTTCACGCGCTCGGCGTGGCCGACAGTGATGTGGTCGGCAGCGCCCTTGACGTCGCGCGGCCCCCAGATCGACAGCGCGAAGTGGCGGCTCTCGTCGGCCTCCTCGCCCTGGGCGGCGAAGACGAGGTCGATGCGGGGCCCGTCTCTCTTGACCGCCAGAAGGCCAAAGAACGTATCGCCGGGGCGCACCGGCAGGTTGCCGAAGATCTCGACGGAGCCGCAGGCGAACTTGCCGGCGAGCGGCAGGAGTACGGCGACCGCGTCGGCCGCGGAGGCGGGGGTGGAAGCGGACATTTCGACCTCTGGCGGACCGGCGGGAGAATCTACCCGCGCTGCCACTGGCGCGCCCCCCCGGCACCGGAAGTGCGGGACTCTACCCAACCCCAGGCCGGGGTCAACTGGACTCCCAAATACGATCGGTATCAGGCCGATATCTGCCGAATACCGCCCTTCACCGCGCCACCCTCCCGGCGCTACGCGTCCCCAGGTCCGTCCGGACCATCGTCCTCCGCGTTCGAATACGTGCCCCCGCCCGCTGGAACGGGATCCTCGGTGAGGGGGAACGTCATCATCCCCTCGGCGCCCCGGACGACCGAGGGCAGCGCCTCCTCGACGGTGGGCGGGTCGGTGGGCTCGAGCTGCGGCTCGCCCGGCCCGGGCTGCGCCTGCGCGGGCGGCTGGACCTCGGCCGCCGGCGTCCGCGGGCGCGGCTTCCACCGGTCGAGCAGCTCCTTCACCTCGGCGAGCGGCAGCGCGGGCACGAAGTTGCCGTTCGCCCCCTCCATCTCGCGCGCCATGCAGAGCGAGTTGAGGATCGCCTCCTCGGTGCACTCGATGGCCGCCTCGTAGAGCGGGTCGAGCCGCGCGTCGAGGAGGATCTTCATCCGGTAGACCATCTTGTCGGTCACCCGTGGCACCGTGTTGGCCGTCGAGAAGGCGAGGATGATCTCGCCCGACCCGTGGGCCGCCATCGAGCCCGCCCGGCCGATCCCGAGCGCCACCCGCTTGGCCACCCGGTTGAGCTGGTGCACCGAGAGCGGCGCGTTGGTGGCGAGCACCGCGATGATGCTGCCGTAGCTGGAGATGCGCTTCGGTAGCTTTTGGTAACGCTCCTCGAGGATCGGCCCGATGGGGAACCCGCCCACGCGCAGGTCGCGCATGTGGCCGAAGTTGTTCATCACCAGGACGCCCACCGTGTAGCCGCCGGCCTGCGGAGGGAGCCTGCGGCTGGAGGTCCCGATGCCGCTCTTGAAGTCGCACGAGACCATGCCCGTGCCGCCGCCCACCGAGCCCTCGGCCACCGGCCCCGAGGAGGCCGTGCGCAGCGCTTCGAAGACGTTCTCCTTCTGCACGTGGCGCCCGGCGGCGTCGTTGAGCCAGGAGTCGTCGCACTCGCCCACCAGCGGGATGAGCACGTCGTGCTCCTGCCCGATGCCCGGGTAGCGCTCGATCATCCACTGCACGGCGGCGTCGCTCACCGAGCCCACCGAGAGGGTGTTGGTGAGGAAGATCGGGGTCTCGATCAGGCCCCACTCCATCATTTGTGTAAGACCCGAGACCTCGCCGGCGCCGTTGAGGACGAAACCGCCGCCGACGATCCGCTGCTCGAAGATGTTCTTCTCGTTGCAGAGGATCGCCGTCACACCCGTGCGGACCGGACCCTTGCCACGGCGCAGCGGTCCGCCGCCGCGGATGATGGTCGAGTGGCCCACCTGCACGCCCTCGACGTCGGTGATGGCGTTCCAGCGGCCGGGCTTGAAGCGGCCGAGGATGATGCCGAGGTCGCGCGCGCGGCGGCGCTCCTCGGGCTTAGGCGGGGCGCTGGGGCCTCGGTTGCGGAGAGAGCTCACGGGGGAGTGAATACCGCGCAACGAGGGGCGGTGCCATGAAAGGAACTGATGCTGCAAAGCGCGGCAATGGTCAGCCTTTGCCCTCAATGCCGGTCGCTTACCAGCGGGCTTGGGGTAGCACTCAGGAGCCGCGGCAAATGCCGGGACTAGAAAAACGGTCGCCCCTCCGGGGCTTCTTCCTCGAGCGACAGGCCCTGATGAACCCGGCGCAACTCAACTGAGCCACCCAGGGCGAGGCCCAGACGCGCCTGGCCGACTCGCAGCCCCCGCAGGGAGCGGCCGTACTTCTAGCCCCGGCATTTGCCGGGGCTCCGGAGTGTGTGCCTCGATCCCGCTAATTGAGCGGAATAGGCCTTAGCTCGCCGTCGCCGGCAGCGGCGTGCTCGCCGGCGGCTCGGCAGGCGTCGCGACCTGCGTCCCGTTCTGTGTGCCGCTGCCGTTGCCGCCCGGCGCGCTGACCAGCGAGCCCGGCGCGCTGATCAGAGAGCCCGGAGTGATGATCGGCTGCGTCGGCCCGAGCGGGAGCGATCCCTGCGCGGACGGGACCTGCGTGTAGCTCCCCAGCGCCGCGCCGCGGCCCTCGTTCTTGCGCTCGCGCTCGCGCTCCTTGTAGCGGCGGATCGCGCCCGAGAGGATCTCGTTGATCAGCGCGTTGTACTCGATGCCCGCCGCTTTGCTGATCAGCACCAGATCGCTCCAGTCGGGCGTCAGCCCCGGGAGCGGGTTGCACTCGAGGAAGTAGACCTTCCCGGCGTCGTCCATCCGGAAGTCCACCCGGGCCACGTCGCGGCAGCCGAGCGCCATGAAGCACTCGCGGGCGGCCCGCTCGAGCGAGCGCAGCAGCTGCGGCTCGAGCTTGGCGGGCACGTCGTAGCGGATCTTCTTCGTCCAGTCCTGCTTGAACTCGAAGGAGTAGACCGGGTGCTCGTCGCTCGGGTCGACGAAGACCACCTCCATCGCGGGTAACACTTTTGGCCGCCGCTCGCCCAAGAGGCCGACGGTGAACTCGCGGCCCTTGATGTACTCCTCGACCAGCGCGGGCTGGTCGTACTTGGCGACCATCTCGCGCGCCGACTCGCGCAGCTCCGTCTCGTTGCGGACCACGCTGGTCGGGTGCACGCCCTTGCTGGAGCCCTCGGCGACGGGCTTGACGATGAGCGGGAAGCGCATCTCCTTGGGGATCTTCTCCTTGCCCGTGGTCATCAGGAAGAAGTTCGGCGTGAGGATGCCGTGCTGCCGGACGATGCGCTTGGCGAGCGCCTTGTCGAGCGCGATCGAGAGGGTAGCCGGGTCGCTGCCGGAGTACGGGATGTCGAGCAGCTCGAGCAGCGCCGGGACCTGGCTCTCACGATTGCGGCCCTTGATGCCCTCGGCGAGGTTGAAGACGAGGTCCACCGGGGTGGCGGCGAGCACGTTGGGGAGGTCCGCCGTCGCCTCCAGGTCGATCACCTCGTGGCCCGCGCTGGCGATCGCCTCGCGGATCGCCTGCAGCGTGGCGGGCGCGTCGTACTCGGCCTCGTCGTCCTTGGTGCCGTCGACGCCGGGCTTGATGCGCTTGACGTTGAAGGTGAAGCCCACCCGCAGCGGGCCGGCCTTGCGCGGCGGCCGGCTCTTGGCCTTCTTCGGATCGTTGACCCCCCAGCGCGCGGTGGCGCTCTCGATCACCTTGGCGAGCACGCCGTCGGTGTGGATCCCCTCGAGCGCGGCGGCGGCGTAGATGCCCGCGCCCGGCTCCAGGCTGGGGAGCGCGTTCACCTCGATGAAGTAGACCTGGCCGTCCTCGGCGACGCGGAAGTCGATGCGGCCGAGGTCGCGGCAGCCGAGCGCCTTGTAGGCCTTGCGGGCCATCTGCTGCGCGCGGGCGAGCACGTGCTCGTCGAACTGCGCCGGGCAGCGGACCTGCACCGCCTGGTTGGTCGCCGACTTGAGGTCGTAGTCGTAGATTCGATAACGCCGCTTCTGCATCTCGGCGGGGTCGAAGACGTACTCGACCGGCGTCAGCACGCCCGCCTTGCCGTTCTCCACCCCCTCGAGGAAGGCGACGGTGAGGTCGCTCCCGGGGATGTACTCCTCGACCAGCACGCCCGCCGGGAACCTCTCGAGCTGCTTCTCCACCAGCGCGCGCAGCTTGCTCTTGTCCTCGACGATCGACTCTTGTGTAATACCTTTAGAGGAGCCCTCGAAGTTCGGCTTCACCATCAGCGGGAAGCGCCAGCCGTCGGTCTTGAGGTCGGCCAGCTCCTCAAGGAACTGGCCCTTGGGCGAGATGACGCCGTGCTCGCGCAGCATCAGCTTGGTGAGCGACTTGTCGAGCGAGACGGCGAGCACCCAGGCATCGGAGCCCGTGTAGGGGAAGCCGAGCTCGTCGAAGAGGGCCGGGTAGAAGGCTTCGCGGAAGCGTCCGCGGCGTCCCTCGGCGGTGTTGAAGATCAGGTCGGGCGCGAACGCCTCGAGCCGGGCTGCCGTGCGGCTGGCGGGGCCGCTGACTTCGATCCGCTCGACGCGGTGGCCGAGGCGCTCGAGCGCCGCGGTGAGCGCGTCGATGGTCTCACGCGAGTCGAACTCGGCCTCCTCCTCTGAGTCGGTGAGGCGGAGGTTGTGGGTCAGAGCGAGGCGCATGGGGTTCCCTCAGGATGGCCAGGGTCAACGTCGAGCACGAGCACGTCCGGGCCGGGGCGTGCAGCAGGAGGCTGTTCGAGCGGCGCGCGGGAGACGGGCGGCGCCTTCGGCAGGTCGAGGTGGTGGACGCCGAGCACGGGGTGGCTCGCGGGCGCGCGGCGGACCGGAGCGACGGGGAGGCCGATGGCGATCGAAGCGTCGATCACCTGCGTCCCGGCGGCGTAGTCGCCGATGCGCAGGCGACCGAGGTTGACGATCCGCTGCAGGGGCGCGACCACGGTCAGCGTCTCCGAGACCGCCACCACCATCAGCGCGGTGGCCGAGAGCCAGAGGCTGCGCGCGTCGCCGGAGCTCGCCGGCAAGAGCGAGAGCGCGATCGCCGCGTTGCGCTTCATCGAGGCGGTCAGGCCCGCGGGCTGCCGCGTCTCGAGCACCATGCAGCGCAGCCCGAAGAGGCGCTTGCCGAGCGAGCGGCCCGGGCCGAAGAGGCGGTCGTTGCAGAGCGCGAGCGCCACGCAGGAGAGCCCCGCGGCGACCGGCTGCTTCACCAGGATGAGCGCGAGCGGGGCGAGCCCGAGCAGCGTATCGCAGAGGCGCGCGAGCCCCCGGCGGCGCAGATCTGCGGGCGGGTACAAGCCGCCGCTGCCTGGGGGTTCAGCGAGACCCATCGGCCACCGGGCCTGCGGGTTCCGCGGCGGCCGCCGCGCCCTCTGAGGGCGAGGCGTCGCCCTGCTCGCGTGCCGACATCTCGGACCCTGTGAGAGCCCGGGTAAACAGCACGAAGGCCATCGCGGGCCGCTTGGATGACTCGCGCATCGCGAACTGGATCCCCTCGAACTGCCAGCCGGCGCCGGTGAACTCGTTGACGATCGCCTCCAGGCTCTCGTCGGTGACCGAGCTCGACTCGACGATCTTCCAGCGCGTCCCGGGAGGCACTCTGAACCTTGCGGTGGTCGGGATCAAGCCCCGAGCCAGCGGGCGGCGTCGAGCGCCGAGTAGGTGAGGATGAGATCCGCCCCGGCCCGCTTGATGGAGGTGAGGATCTCCAGCCCGACCCGACGCTCGTCGATCCAGCCGTTGAGCGCCGCGGCCTTGAGCATCGCGTACTCACCGCTGACGTTGTAGGCCACCACGGGCAGGTCGGTGAGCGCGCGCACGTCGGCGATGATGTCGAGGTAGGCGAGCGCCGGCTTGACCATCAGCATGTCCGCGCCCTCGCCGAGGTCGAGCTTCGCCTCGCGGCGGGCCTCGCGCCGGTTGGCGGGGTCCATCTGGTAGCCCTTGCGGTCCCCCTCGCCGGGGGTTGAGCCCGCCGCCTCGCGGAAGGGCCCGTAGAAGCCGCTCGCGTACTTCACCGAGTAGCTGCAGATGGGGGTCTCGGCGAGGCCGCGCTCATCGAGCCCGCGGCGGATGGCGGCGACGCGGCCGTCCATCATGTCGGAGGGCGCGATCACGTCGGCGCCGGCCTGCGCGTAGGCGACCGCGGCCTCGGCGAGCAGCGGCAGCGTACGGTCGTTGGAGACCGAGACGTGGCCGCGGGCGTCGCGCTCGAGCGGGCCGCAGTGGCCGTGGTCGGTGTACTCGCACAGGCAGACGTCGGCGAAGAGGATCATCTCCGGCAGCGCGTCCTTGATCGCCCTGAGCCCGGAGCAGACCGGGCCGGCGGGATCGTGCGCCGCGGTGCCGAGCGGGTCCTTCGCGTCGGGGATGCCGAAGAGGATCAGCGCGCGGACGCCCAGCCGGAAGGCCTCCTTGGCGTCCTCGACCGCGGTGTCCACGGTGAGGTTGAAGACCCCGGGCATCGAGGAGATCGGCTTGCGCAGCCCGCGGCCCGACTGGACGAAGAGCGGGTAGATGAAGTCGTCTGGTCGCAGCTCGGTCTCGCGGACGAGCGCGCGCAGCGTCTCGGTCCTGCGCAGGCGGCGAGGGCGCTCGATGGGAAAGCCGGGGGTGCTCACGTTCGTTCTCCTGGTGGAGCTACAAGACCCAGCGCAGGCCGAGGGTCAGCGCCAGCTCGCGGTTCTCGAGGATCAGCGCCTGGCCGGTGCCGCCCAGGATGGTGGTCTTGGTGAAGGTGGTGTGCCAGCGGGTGGCGTCGAAGCCGATGTCCAGGGCGGACTGCCGCGTCAGGTCGAAGGAGAGCTGGATGCGCCCCTTGACCTCGCTCGAATCGTCGAGCTCGCCGAGGTTCGGCTGCACGTAGTACGGGATGGGCGCGAGCGCGGCCTCGCCGAAGATCGAGAGCGTCACCACGGGGTGGATGCGGAACTCCAGCTCCATGTTGGTGACCGCGCCGAAGGTGCCCATGGTGGGCACGCCGCCGTTGGCCTTGCCGTACTGGTAGCGGGTGATCGCGCCGATCGAGCCGAGCACGGTAAAGCCCGGACTGACGCGGGTTGCGGCGCCCACCATGATGCGGCCCGTGAAGTCGGCGCCGGTGGACCCGAGCGAGCCATTAAAAGTCGCTTGCGGATCGCTCTTGAACTCGCCGCCCTCGAACTCGAAGCGGCCGACGAACGGCATCTTCTCGTCGAAGAGCTGCGTGTAGCGCACCAGGAGCCGCAGCGGCGAGAGCTTGTCGGAGCTGAACTGGTCTTTGATGTCGTCAGGCTTGCCGCCGTTGTCGGCGCGCACCTGGAGCAGCATCGGCTTCCAGGCGATGAGGATGCCCGTCGGGAGCACCGGGGGCACCGGGATGGGCGTCTCGGGCAAGTCGTCGGGGTAGGCTTGGTCGGGAGGGCGGCCCGCGGGCCTGCCCTCTGCCGCAAGCGGCCTCGCCGGACCGGGCTTGGAGGCCTCCGCTGGCGCTGGCTCGGACGGCCGGTCCTCGACCGCCTTGGGCGCAGCGCCACCGTTCTGCTCGCGAGCGGCCTCGGCGGCGGTCTTGGGAGCGGGTCCCTGCTGCACGGGCGCGTCGGCGCGCACGGCCCCTGCTGCCGAGGCGACCAGGGTGGCGGCCGCGAGGGCGGCGAGCAGCGGGAGCGGACGCGGGCGGTACGAAGAAGGCATCGGGGGTGGACGATAGCGGAGATTCGGCCCGCGCGCGCGGACTCGTGCGAGGGCGATGGCGGCAGAGGCCGCGGCAGAGGGAGCCATGGGGGATGGACCTGGGGCAGCGCGGATGTGACCGTCCCGTCGATGGCGGGACGACCGTGGCGTGGGCGGCAGCGGCGACGGCGGCGGCTCGCCGCTACCCACCCAGCGGACCCCGGTAGTGCCCACCCCTCTCGATCCCCTCCAGCACCTGCCGCGCCACATACCGGCGCGCGTCCTTCCCCTCGGCCAGGAGCCCCCGCACCAGCGTCGAGGACACCTCGATGATCACCGGCCCGCCCGGATCGCCGTGGCCCGGGTGCCCGCCCCGCTCGAGCACGATCAGCCGCGCGAGCTCGCGCACGCGGTCGAATCGCTTCCACTGCGCGGTCTCGGCCAACAGGTCGCTGCCGATCACCAGCGAGAACCGGTCCTGCGGCCGCGTCTGGTGCAGGTGCTCGAGCAGGTCGACCGTGCGCCCTTCCCCGCCGCGCGCCGCCAGCTCGGCCTCGAGCCGCGACACCTTGGCCCGCGCGAGCCCCAGCGTGGCCACCGCCGCTTCACAGAGCTGGACGCGGTGCTCATACGGCCCGCGAAACCGCTTGCCGAACGGGTGCTCGAAGACCGGCACCAGCCAGAGCTCGTCGATGGGCTCGGTGGCCAGCACGTAGGCCGCCGCGAGCAGGTGACCGACGTGGGGCGGATCGAAGCTGCCGCCGAAGAGCGCGATGTCCATCGCCTTTGCCTCCTTCAATACAAGAGCGCGGCCTTGCGGCGCTCCAGGTACGCAGCGGTCTCAGGTGCCCAGGCTCCGCAGAGCGCGGCGGTGCCCTGCCCCGCCTCCACGGCGTGGCGGAACGCGGCAGAGCCCGTCAGCAGGTCGATGGCAGGGAGGTGCTCGACGAACTCGTACCGCTCGGTGCGCCAGCGGAAGCTCGCAGGGCTCTGCGCGCGCGCCTGCACCACGCAGGCGACGCCCAGCCGCACTGGCTCCGCCAACGCGGGCTCCTCGAGGTGGATCTGCACGCCCTGGCAGCGGACCCCCTTGTGCTTGTCCCAGGTGGGCGTGAAGGCGCAGGACCGGAAGCGCACGCCGGGCAGGTCCTCGGCGGTCAGCGCCTCTGCGAGCGCGGCGCCGTCGAGCCACGGCGCGCCGAAGAGCTCGAAGGGCCGCGTGGTGCCACGGCCCTCGGAGAGGTTGGTCCCCTCCAGGAGGCAGAGCCCCGGGTAGACGAGCGCGGTGTCGGGCGTGGGCATGTTGGGAGACGGGAGCACCCACGGCAGGCCGGTCTCCGCGAACGGCTGCTCGCGGCGCCAGCCCTCCATCGGCACCACCTCCAGGTCGCAGCCGAACCCGAAGCCGCCAGCGCCCACAGGGGCGTTGAGCAGGCGCGCCAGCTCGCCGGCGGTGAGCCCGTGCCTCGCCGAAACGGGCCAGAGCCCGACGAACGATTCGAACCCGGGGTGGACGACGCCGCCCTCCACCGCGGCGCCGCCGATCGGGTTGGGCCGGTCGAGGACGACGAACTTGAGCTGCGCGCGCGCGGCCGCCTGCATGCAGAGGCCCATCGTCGCCAGGTAGGTGTAATACCTGCTGCCGACGTCCTGGATGTCGAACACCAGCGCGTCGAGCCCGGAGAGCTGCGCGGGCTGCGGCGTGAGCGACTCGAAGGTGCGGCCGTAGAGCGAGAACTCGGGCAGGCCGGTCTTGGGGTCGACCGCCTCTTCGACCTCTTCGAGGTACTGCACGTCGCCGCGGACGCCGTGCTCAGGGCCGAAGAGCGCGGTGAGGTTCACGCCCCGCGCGCGCCCGGGCCCGTGCAGCAGATCGGCGAGGTGCCGAAGCTGCGGGTCGAGCGAGGTGGGGTTGAGCACCGCGCCCACCCGCAGGCCGCGCAGCGGGGCGCAGCCCGCGTCGAAGAGCCGCTCGATGCCGAGGCGGACACAGCGGGTGGAGGAGTGGGAGCCCATCGGAGGTCCTGGCGAGGTGCGGAGTGGATGAACGTGCAGCGGGGCGCCGCTACTTCGGCGAGAGCAGGTCCGCCGCGGACTCGGCCCGCTTCGCCGGCGGCGGCGGCACGGGCGGCGGCGCGGCCTTGGCGGCCACCCTGCGCGGCGCCTCCCGCACGGGCAACGGCGGCCGCGAGCCAGGCGGCGCGAGGTCGAACTTGAGGTTGAGCGTCTTCTGCCCCTTGGGCCAGACGCCCTCCTTCAGGGCGACCACCAGCCCGCCGGTGATCTCGGGCTCGGCGAGCGTGTCCTCGGTGACCTCGACGGCGTCGGCGCCGCCCGCGTTGCCGATGCGGATCTTGATGCCCAGCTTCCCCGCCAGCTCCGGCCTGTGCGCGCGGCGGGCCTCGTACAGCCTGGTGAGGTGCTTGGAGGCGACGTAGTAGAGCCCGTCGTAGTTGGCCGCCGCCAGCGGCTTCGCGGGCACGCCGAGCTTCTCCCGCAAATCCTGCAGCTCTTCCCTGGCCCGCTCGGGCGCACCCTTCGCCTCCGGGTGCGCGTTGCCGCGGACCGAGGCGCCGAGCGCTTCGAGCTGTCCGAGGAGATCTCCCCGCTGCCCGCGGCTGATGGCGATGGCGAGCCACGCGCCCGCGTCCTTGGCGTCGAGGGTGAGCAGGAGCTTGCCCATCTCCTCCATGCCCGCCGGGTCCTTCGCGGCGGCGCGCAGGTTGAAGAGCCGCACCACCACGCTGCGGTCCTTGGGGTCGATGCGCCGCAGCCGCTGTAACACTTTTTCCTCGCCGGCGAAGTCCTTGGCGGCACGCTTGGCGGCGGCGAGCCCGGCCCACGACTCC
Organism: Deltaproteobacteria bacterium; assembly: GCA_043782365.1. GTDB lineage: Bacteria > Myxococcota > Myxococcia > Myxococcales > 40CM-4-68-19 > CAIWCD01. The sequence continues at coordinate 728 of JAYWAO010000400.1, read as the reverse complement.
TTCGAGCCGTCGCCGAGCGCGATGGCCGCTTCATAGGCCTGCGCGGCGCCCTCCGCGTCGCCGGCGGCCTTGCGCAGGCCGGCGAGCTTGCGCTGCAGCAGCAGGTCCCGCGGGCTCATCCTCGCCAGCGCCTCCACGCCCTCTCGCGCGGCGGCCGGATCGCCCTCGGCCTCGGCGATGGCGGCCAGCGCGGCCCGCGCCTCGAAGAGATCGGCCGACTGGTCCAGCGCGCGCAGCCACGCGGCCTTCTGCTCGGCCCGCGGAGCCCCCGCGTCCTCGGCGAGCTGCGCCAGGACCACCAGGGCGCGCGCGTCGTGCGGGTCCTGCTGCAGGGCGGCCTCGGCGTCGGCGCGGGCAGCCGCGGGGTTGCCGAAGGCGCGGTAGGCGATGGCCCGCTCGACCAGCGCCACGCCGTTCTGCGGCGCGTACGCCAGCGCGCGGCCGAACGCGCCGGAGGCCTGATCGGCCAGCTTCCAGCGCACGTAGATGCGGGCCTGCCCGAGCTCCCCCCACGGCTCGCGCGGGGCCTCGAGCGAGAGCTGCTTGAAGACAGGCCAGGCCTCGTCGTCGTCGGCGATGCCGAGCGCGGCGACGTACCGCTCGACGAACGACGCGCCTTGCTGCGCGGGCTCGGGAGGGTCTCCGCGCCGCACGCGCGCCAGCGCTCGCAGGATGGCGGACTTCACGGGGGCGAGCGGATCGGGCGTCTGCGCGGGTGCCAGCGCGGG
>JAYWAO010000399.1:0-4196 GCA_043782365.1 Deltaproteobacteria bacterium | reverse complement strand
AGGAAGAGAAGACCATCCGCATCGAGGTCGAGGGCCCCAAGGAAGTGAAGGCCGGCGACATCATCGTCGACGGTGAGGTCGAGGTCCTGAACCCGGGCCACCACCTCTTCACCATCTCCGAGGGCGGCCGCGTCCGCATGGAGATGACCTGCCGCCGTGGCCGTGGCTACGTGCCCGCCGAGAAGAACAAGCTCCCCGGCGCCCCCATCGGCGTCATCCCGATCGACTCGGTGTTCAGCCCGATCAAGAAGTGCAACTACCAGGTGACCAACGCCCGCGTCGGGCAGGCCACCGACTTCGACCGCCTCTCCCTCGAGGTCTGGACCAACGGGTCCGTCTCGCCGGAGAACGCCGTGGCCTTCGCGGCCAAGATCGTCAAGGAGCAGCTCTCCATCTTCATCAACTTCGACGAGGCCACCGAGCCGGCCCCCGTCGAGATCGCCGTGAAGACCGAAGAGAAGCTCAACGAGAACCTCTTCCGCTCGGTGGACGAGCTGGAGCTCTCGGTCCGCTCGGCCAACTGCCTGCAGAACGCCAACATCAAGACCATCGGCGATCTGGTGCAGAAGTCCGAGGCCGAGATGCTGAAGACGAAGAACTTCGGCCGCAAGTCGCTGAAGGAGATCAAGGAAATCCTGGCGGAGATGGGTCTGTCGCTGGGCATGAAGCTCGAGAACTGGCCTCCCAAGGCCCCCGCCGCCGCCGCCGCGCCGGCGCTGAAGCAGTAGGAGATAAGCCATGTCCCGCCACATGAACACCGGCCGCAAGCTCAGCCGGAACACCAGCCACCGCAAGGCCCTGCTCCGCAACCTGATCCGGGCCGTCATCCTCGAGGAGTCGATCCTCACCACCACGCCGAAGGCCAAGGAGGCCCGCCGCGTGGTCGAGAAGGTCATCACCCAGGCCAAGGCCGGCACGCTGGCGGCCCGCCGCAACGTGCACAAGACCGTGCGCGACCAGGCGGCGCTCGCCAAGCTGTTCGAGACCATCGGGCCGCGCTTCAAGGCGCGCCCGGGCGGGTACACCCGGATGATCCACACCGAGAACCGGGTCGGCGACAACGCGCCGATGTCGATCCTCGAGCTGGTGGAGAAGTCCGAGAAGGTCGCGCCCGAGGCCAAGCCGGCCAAGGCCGAGAAGGCCGACGCCCCCAAGGCCGACGCCCCCAAGGCCGACGCGCCGGCGGAAGCCAAGTAGTCGTCCGGTAACTTCGGTTACCGAATTCGCACGAAGGCGGTGTGGGCCGAAAGCGGGCCTGCGCCGCCTTTCGTGTTTTCTGACCGCCTACACCAGCCGGTCGCGGATCCTCTGCACCAGCTCGAAGTTCTCGAAGGGCTTGCGGATGAACTGCTCCGCCCCCGCCGCCAGCGCGCGGTCCACCACGTCGCGACCGGGCCGCGCGGAGATGACGAACACCGGGATCGGCGCGATCCGCGGGTTCTGCTTGAACTCGCGGCAGAGGTCGAGCCCGTCGCGGTCGGGCATCGCGATGTCGAGCAGGATCAGCCGCGGCAGCAGCGGGTTCTCCAGCGTCTTGAGCGCCGCGGCGGCCGAGGTGGCGAGCCGCGACTCGATGCCCTCGAGGTCGAGCAGCGTCGCGAGGAAGTTGAGGATCTCGGGGTCGTCGTCCACCACCAGGACGGGGCCGAGCGCGGCCGCAGGCGCCGTCACTGGCCCAGCTCCTGCTCGTAGTGGCCCCGGTCGCAGTCGATGCTGAGCGTCTTGAGCACGAGCTCCTTTGGGGCGTACGTCACCTTGCCGGAGGGTTGGTAGATGCCGAACCGGTCGACGGGAAGCTGCACGTGCGAGCTCGGGGTGAGCTCGTTGCGTTCGTAGGTGTAGAGGCCGTTTAAGAGGAGCTTCACGTCCTTCCACGGCTTCTTCGACTCGTTGCGCACGAAGATCACCGTGCTGTCGGGGAGCGCGACCCGCTGCACGCGCACGTAGGCCGCGAGCGAGTTGGGCTCCCAGAGCTGCACCGCGAACGTCGTCAGCACCAGTGCGCCATAGACGCTGAAGGCGTAAGAGCGCCAGCGAGTGTGCTCGGGGCGCTGGTGGAAGTCGCTCAGCGCCTTGCCTCCGTGCTTTTTTGCCTTGGAGAAGCCGAACAGCGACGCCGACACCAGCCATCGCGCGGCGACGGCGAGCGCGTGGGCCACCGCCTGGCTGGAGCTGCGGAACGGACGGGTCACCGCCGGCGGGCGCGAGTCCAGCGAGGCGGGCTTCGAGCGCGGTCCGGCCACGGCGCCCAGCGAGGGGTCCGACGGCGTGCCCGCAGCGGCGCCCTGCGCAGACACCCGGAAGCCGGGGCTCGACACGCTGGGCTTGAAGGCGGTGCGCTGTCCGCGGGCGCCCGGATCGGAGCTCTTCGCCGGACGCGACCCAGCCTGCAGGGCGCCCATCCGAGCGGGCGCGGGCGAGGCCTCCAGATCGAGCTCGAGGGGTTCGTCTGCGCCTTGCGGTGGCTGCTTCGGGTCGGACACGGCCTTCTATCGTAGCCGACGGGCCCGCCGAGGCAAGCCACCATCCGCGCTTATTGTCTGGTCTGGCTCAGGATCCGGCTCGCCAGCGCGTTTCCGGGCTGCAGCAAGAGCACTTTCTCGGCCAACACGGAGGCCCGCCGCGCGAGGGTGGCCCGCTCGGAGTCGCTGGCCTGGGCCCGCTGGTCGCTGAGCGCCTGCGCCAGCCGCAGCAGCACCTCCGGGTCTTCGGGGCGCTCTTCGGCGAGCGCCTCCAGCCGCGCGCGGCCGCGGGCAGCCTCGGCCGGGAGCTGCAGCTCGGTGCGGGCGACCAGCACGGCGAGCGTGGCGTCGGAGGGCTCGAGCGCGGCCGCCGCCCGCAGCGGACCCAGCGCCGAGCCCGCGCCGCCAGCGGTTCCCAGCAGCAGCAGGCCCAGCTTGCGCAGCGACGCCACCTCCAGCGGGTTGCGCTCCAGCGCCAGCCGGTACTCCTGCACCGCCAGCTCCGGCTTGTCCTTGCTCGCGTACAGCTCGCCCAGCCACGCGTGCGGCTGCGGCGACTCCGGCGAGAGCTCCGCCGCCCGCTTCAGCTCGCTGACGGCGCGGCCGGCCTCGTCCAGCCGCAGCGCCGCGAGCCCGAGCAGCGCGTGGGCCGCGCCCAGGTCGGGCAGCTTCTCCAGCAGCGCGTCGAGCACGGGCACCGCCAGGCCGGGCGCGTCCTTGAGGAGGTAGCCGAGCGCCAGCTCGAGGCCCTGCTTCGCCTCGGGCGCGAGCCCGCGAAAGGGGTCCGTCAGCGCCCGCGCTGCCAGGACTGCGAGCGCGGCCTCGTCGGGCGTGGGCGAGAGCGCGGGCACCTGCGCGAGGTGGGCGAGGGCCGCCTTGTGCTCGCCGAGCCGGCCCTGGCAGGTGGCGAGCGGCACGCGGTAGCGAGCGCTGTGCGGCTCGAGCTCGACCGCCCTGGCGAGCGGGGCGCGGGCCTCGCTGAACTTCTCGCCGTCGAAGAGCGCGACGCCGAGCCGGTAGTGCGCGTCGGCCTGCTGCGGGAGCAGCTCCGCGGCGCGGCGCAGGGCGGCCACCGCGCCCGCTTCGTCGCCGCGGGCGAAGAGCGCCAGGCCGAGCTGGTACCAGGCGACGCCGTCGGTCTGCGACGTCGCCACGCGCGCCTGGGCTTCGGTGAGCACCTCGGGGAGCCGGCCCAGCCTCCGGGAAGCCTCCACCCGCCCGCGGACGGCGGCCAGCAGGCGCGGGTCCCGGTCGAGCGCGGCGTCGAAACCGGCGCGCGCCTCGGCGGCGTGGCCTTGCGAGAGCTGCCTCTGCGCCTCCAGCGCGAGCTCGCCGGCGGTGCGCGGCTGGCCTCTGGCGCCGCAGCCCTGGAGCAGGGCGCCGAGCAGCGCAGCGCCCGCGAGCGCGCCCCGCGCGGCCGGGCGCCACCCTGCGAGACCGCGGGGCCCCTGCGTTGGGGCCGGTGCTGAGGAACGTGTGTCGAACGAGAGCGTCAAGCTTCCCTTTCACCCGACCGCTTCCCCGGGGGCGCGATCACCGGCGACTCCGGGCTGGGCGGCGCGCCGGCCTCGCGGTGGAGCGCGAGGATGGCCTGCCGGGTGCGCACGATCAAGTCGTCTCGCTGCGCGAGCCCGAGGCTAGAGCACCGATCAGCTTACCGGACCGAGCCCGGGTGGTGAGGGGCAAGCAGATCTAGGAGCGACGACGAGTCAACCCGTCGCGGTTTCCGAGGAG
>JAYWAO010000398.1:0-4216 GCA_043782365.1 Deltaproteobacteria bacterium | reverse complement strand
ATTTCCCCGGAGGCAGCCCCTGGATCCCCGACGCTGGCAGCTCTTTCTGGACGAGACCGGCAACTTCGACGACCCAGACCGCGCTGTCGCCGTCTGCGGCCTGCTGGTGGATGAGGTCCCCAACCCGGTTCCCATCGATCCGCTCCGGAAGGCCTTTCGCAAGGCGCAGCCCCTCGTCGCTTTTCCTCCGCACGCCACCGAGCTGCAGTGGGCCTCCGCGCAGCTCGCAGGGTGGCTCGTCAACGGAAATCCAGTCGGCGTAGATCGGTTCGTGCACCCGCTGTTCGAGCGAGCCGCGACCGCCGTGCGCGCGTCCGAGGAGCCGGCCTGCAAGGCTTTCCTCGCTGCTTGCGCCGCCGGCGCAGCGGCCACGGGCAACCAGCGCGAGCTGCTGGTGGCAGTGGACGACTTCCTCCGCCGCGTCGCCCCCGCCGAATGGACCGGCCTGATGGACTTCAAGCGCACCTGCGACCAGGAGTTCCGCAACCTGTTCGGCGCGCTCGGGAAGGCGTTCGGACGAGACAAGATGGTGCTCGTCGCCGCCGCCAGCAGAGGAGGCCTGCTCGATGGCGAGGGCGCGCCCCAGGTGCACGCGGACCGCTACTTGAAGCTGCTCGGCGTGCTGCTCGAGCGCGTGGTGTGCCTCCTGCGCGGCGAGGGCGCGCTGCACCAGGTGCGCGTGCGCGTCGCGGCCCGGGGGCTCGACAAGGCACTGCAGCCTGCCGCCGGCTTCCTGTCGATCCGCATCGACCATGTGCAGAAGTGCATCGACGCCGCGCTGCAGTTCCCGTGGCTGCAGAAAGAGCGCGCATCGGTCACCTTTGAGGCCCTGCGGCCGGAGGAGTTCGATGGCGGTGTGCATCCGGGCGTCGTCCTGGCGGACTTCGTCAGCAACAAGTTCTTTGCGCTCTCGAGCGCCAGATCCTGGGCCGAGCTCGAGGCCGGGGTGACCCGCTCCTTCACGCTGCCCGCAGACGCCCGCTGCGGCGCGGTCGACCAGCGGCTCCCGGCGGTGGCTGCGGCGGGAGAGACGCGCGCCGCGCTCGTCCACGCTCTCCAGGGGGAGGCGCAGGCGCGTCCGCTCGGCAGCGGAGGCTGGGAGCAGGACCAGGCCGCGCGCTGGCTCGCGGCTGCAGCGACGCTCACGGGGAGCACTCGATGAACCCGGCGCAGATCCTGACGGACGTGGCGCTGCCCGGTCCGAGGGGGGCGGCAGCCCAGCGCGCGCTGCTCGAGCTGCTCGGCAAGCTCGCCAAGGCCCGGCTGACCGATGAGGATGAGCAGGCCGAGGTCGCGCAGGAGGTGTGCTGGCGGGTCTACAAGAAGGCGCTGGGCCAACCGGTGATCGACACGCTCTTGGATGGCGTGGCGGTCAGCTACTTGAAGCGAGCGGTCTGGAACGCGGCCAGCAGCATGCTCCGGAGGAAGGACCCGCTGCGAGCCGTGGTCAACACCGCGCCGCAGGAGGAAGAGACCGAGTCCTTGGTCGAGAGGCAGGCCTCGGGCGGGCCGGGGCCGGACGACCAGACCGATCGGCGCGAGGCCGAGTCCACGTTCGCCGTCATCCTCGACCCGGTCCTCGAGCGCGTGTGGGAGCGGGGACGAGCGGCCGAGCGCGAGGTCGAGTGGCGGAGCACCTGGGCGGAGGTCCTCTCGTTGTTCAAGGAGGAGGCCACCGTCGATGACATCCTCCAATCGAGGGGGATCATCCCGATCTCCGCGCCCGACCTGAAGACCCAGCGCAACAACATCCACAAAGCGCACCAATACCTGCGCGACCGGCTCATCGCAGAGGCCGAAGGCCTCCTCGCTGACGGGACCTGGGACGACGCGACCTGCCTGCGCGCCAAGGAGCTCATCCGTACCTTCAAGCGAAACAGCGGCCCTGTCAGCGCGGCGCGCAAGAAGCGTCCTCTGAAGAAAGGAGGGACCCAATGAACACGCGTCCCAGTGCGGCGCTTCTCAGCGCTCTCGGGCTCGATTCGCACACCGAGCCGTTGCACGTAGAAACTCTCCCGCAGATCAACGCCGCCGAAGGGTTGGCGGTCTCGCCCTTGGCGCCCAGCGTGCAGGATCTGTTCGCGAGCTCGCCCTCGTTCGCGGTCGCGCTCGCAGCCTCGTTCGGCGACCACATCAAGGTCCGGGCGCTCCAGCGCGATCCGCGCGTCTTGCTGGTCGAGTCGAGCGGCACGCTGACCCGCTCGCACGGCGCGGTGGTGCGCCAGCCCGACGGCTTCTATTCGGTGGACACACGCACCGCGCCTGCGGGGCTCGTCTTCGACCAGGAGGCCGGCGTCGTCGTCGAGGGCAGCGCGGTCCTGAGCTACTCGCTCGAGTCGGAGGTGGCGCGCAAGCTCAAGGCGTGGAGCCCTGCTGCCGAGGTTGCGCCAGCCTTCGACCTCGCGGCGCTGCTGCACGCGGCGCCCGTGGAGGAGTGGCTCCGCAGCCGCGCGCAGCAGTATGGCGCGTCGGGGCAGGTCTACTCCCGCGCTGCCGCGGCCGGCCTCGTGGTCCGCTACTGGAAGCCGGCGCGGGGCGAGCTGCACCTGCTGGCCGCGATGGCTGGTGACAGCCCGCTCCACCGCGCGCTCGCCTGGTTCCACGCGCTCGACTCCGCCGCGAAGGGGACCGTGCTCGAGGCCGCGCACGTGGAGATAGACGAGCTGGCCACGATGCTCGAAGGGCTGTCGGACGCGCTCGACTTCAGCGACGGTGGCGCGGCCTATGCGCGCCTGCTCGCCGTGCGGCGCGACGACCTCGAGTGCGTGGCTGCGCTCGCGGGCCCGGAGCAGGAGGGCAAGGCGCTGCGTGCTGCGCTCTCCGCGCTCGACCTGCGCGCGGCGCGCTGGAACTCGCTCTGGCCGGAGGTCTCGGTCGAAGGCGACGAGCGGCTCCTCTCGCTGGCGACCGAAGCGCCGGAGTGCTGGTGGTCGCTCGGGGGGGCGGCGTGAGGTTCGCCGAGCGGCTGGCCGCAAGCGACCGCTCGGCGCTCGCCCTGAACGAACTGCGGCGCAGGATGCGCCAGCCGTGGCTCTGGCCCTCGTCTCCCGACGAGGTGGCGCTCGCCCGCGAGCGCTTTGCCGTCTGCCTGCCATTGCCGGGGCAGGGGCTCCTCGTCTCGGTGTCCCGGGCGGACGGCAAGGGCGCGCTCTGGCGCCTGGAGTTCGTGCCGGGCGGCGCGGCCCGCCCTGCCTGCCCGGTCGCGATCGCGGCCGACGTCGGCGAGGCCCTCGAGGCGCTGAAGCTCTCGGTGATGCGCGACCTCCCGCTGCTCAACCGTGTCTCCGCACCGGCCCCGGGCGGCTGGTGTGCCTCCTCCTTGGTCGAGACGGGCGACACCGAGCTGACCGGCGACTCCTACTCCGCCTCGATCCTGCTCGCGTGGGCGTCGCTCTTCATGCAGCGCCCGGTGCCCGTCGAGGTGGCTGCCTCGGCCAGCGTCCGCACGAGCGACGGTGCGCTCACGCGCGTCGGCGGTCTGCGCGAGAAGCTGCTCGTCCTCGCGCGCGAGGCGACGGCGGTCACCCGGTTCTGCGTCAGCGACGACCAGGTCGCGGAGGCGAAGAGCTGCCTGGGGGAGGGCTCCCAGCTCGAGATCGTCGGCTGCGCCAACGTGTCGGAGTTGCTGGTCGCCACGTTCAAGACCTTCGAACTCCCCCAGTGGCCCGACGCAGCGTCCCGCCACGCCTTCGTCCGCAATCTCTACGGGCTTGCGGTGTTCGGTCGCCGTCCGATGATCGGCTGGCGGTGCGTGGCAAACGCAGCGGAGCAGCTCGACGCCCAGCTCGACGACTCGCCCGCGGAGCAGGAGCTGGCCCGCTGCGCCCGGGCGGTCGCCATCCGCCACGAGCCCCGCGGGCAGCCGATTCCGGCGCTCGAGTGGATCCCCGGCGCTGCCGCGCTGCCGCGCCCGCTGCGCTTCACGCTGCTCGGGCAGGTGCTCCAGCAGGCTACCGACGGAGGCAACCGCGCCCTGCCGGAGCTCATCGAGGAGGCGAAGCGGCTCTCCCCCCCGAGGGAAGAGCGCTGTCTCCACGCGCTCGGACTGCACGGCGCGCTCGGCCGCGGGTTGGCGCGCCTGCGCCGGTATGACGAGGCGGCGCTCGTCTTGCGCGAGGCGGTAGACGGCTTCCGCGAGAGCTTCCTCACCTCGGAGGCCGGCCGGCCGCTCTGCGAGCTGCTGCGGGTGCTCCCGCACATCGGCGCGCGTGAAGGC
>JAYWAO010000397.1:0-11624 GCA_043782365.1 Deltaproteobacteria bacterium | reverse complement strand
TGACCAATCATCAGGGCATGCCCGGCGCTCCTGCTGGTGCGCGAAGCTGAATGGCCCTCCAAGTTCCGGGAGTAGGAATAACCGGACAGCCTGTAGCTAAGCTAGGCCCGCGCCGCCTCCTCCTTGCGCCCCACCACCACCTTGGTGAGGAAGTGCGCCTTCTCGCTCTCCACCACGAGCCCCGCCTCGCGCGCCCGCTTGGCCAGGTCGTCCTGGATATACCCGAGATAATACGGCTCATGAAACCGCACCGGGAACGCGCGCAGCTCCGGCTCCAGCTCCGGCGTGTCGCGCAGCTGCACGCTGTCGCCCAGCACCACGCGCCCGCCCGGCCGGACCACGCGGACGAGCTCCGCGAGCACGCGCTGCCCGACGTCGCGCGGCAGCTCGTGGAACAGGTAGAGGCAGGTCGCCACGTCGAAGCGGCCGTCCTCGAAGGGCAGGTGCTCGCCGTTCTCCACCAGCAGGCTGACGTCGAGCGACCCCGGCAGCGCACGGCGGGCGTGGGAGATGTAGTGGGGCGAGAGGTCGACGCCGGTATACGCCGCCCGCGGCAGCGCCGCGCCGAGCATCGAGAGCAGGCGGCCCGTGCCGCAGGCTACATCCAGGATGCGCGGCGGGCGATTCGCCGACCGGGTCGAGGAAGCCCGCGCTGCCTCCACCACGGGCGGGATCAGCCGGCGTCGCATCACATCGGCGGTGCCGCCGAAGAGCATCTCGACCTGCAGGTCGTAGAGCCGGGCCGAGGTGTGGCCGAGGTAGCCGTCGGTCTGGAAGTGGAAGTTGCGCGCGTAGTAGCGCGGGTAGCGCTCCTGCGCGCCCTCGGGCACTTCGTCGAACCGGTCTTGCTGGATACGCAGCCGGGTGCGCGGCAGGTCGGCGAGCAGGTCGGGGAGCACCTTGAGATATCCGCGCCAGGGTAGCGAATCGATCAGCGCGCGCGGGTAGAGTCCGCGTTCGGCGTCCTGGTAGTCGAGCGCGAAGAGCGCCTCCATCCGGCGCCGCAGCGCCTCGACGGCCTGCTTGCGCGGCTTGCCCGCGCCGCCGCGCGAGAGCGTCACGGCATAGGCCAGATAGGCGACGCGGAGGGCAGCCGCGCGGCCGACACGGGACTTTACGTAGAGCGACTGCTCGAGCTGGTGCACGAGATCCATCTGGAGACCTTCACCCGCGGGGCCTCCCAGCGCAACGGTCCAGCGCCCCTCAAATGCGGCAGCTGAAACAATTGCGTCCCGCCCCCCGACGCGGTGTACTGAAGCGGCAATGTCAGGCACCCCGGCGCGCGGCCGGTCAACCTTCTTCGCCGCATCGTCCGTCGCCCCCTGCGGCGGGCGCCGCGTCGTGGACCCGGTCCCTCCCCGTTTCACTCCAAGGCGAGGCTAGGAGATGCTGCTCCTGCTCCCCTTGCGCGTCGAAGGCGCCGAGGTCGCGCGCGTCCCCTGGGTCTCCCTCTCGCTCGCGGGGATCTGCCTCGCGCTGTTCGCCATCACCTGGGTCGCGCCCGACTCTCCGCTGGGGGCCACCCAGCAGGAGATCCACGAGGTGGTCGACTTCTGGGACCGACACCCCTCGCTGACGCTGCCCGACGGCTTCGCCGACCGGTTCCTCGACAAGCAGGCGAGGGCGCAGTTCGAAGTGGAGCGCGAGGCGCGGTTCAACCGGCGCCTCGAGGCGCCTTCGGCCCAGCAGCTGGCCGAAGACCAGAAGATGCTCGACGACCTCGCCGACCGCGCGGTGCGCGCGCAGGAGGCGAGCCTGCTCTGGCGCTGGGCGCTGGTGCCGGCGCGCGGGCTGCTGCAGCCCGGCTGGCTGCTGCACCTGTTCCTGCACCTCGGCTGGCTGCACCTCCTGGGAAACCTCCTCTTCTTCTACCTGACCGCGCCGCTGCTCGAGGACGTCTGGGGGCGGCGCTGGTTCCTCGGCTTCTATCTCGCGTGCGGGCTCGCCGCGGCGCTGGCGCAGGTGGCGGCGACCCAAGGCTCGATGGGAATGATGGTCGGCGCCTCGGGCGCGATCGCGGGCTGCATGGGCGCGTTCAGCCGGCGGATGGCCGGCCGCGACATCCTGATGGGGTACGCGCTCTTCGTGATCGTCCGCTTGGTGCGCGGGACCTTCACCGTGCCCGCCTGGCTCTGGGGCCTCTTGTGGTTCGGCGGCCAGGCGTGGACCTACTTCCGCGGTGACGTCGGCGCGGTGGCGGTGGCGGCGCACCTCGGCGGGTTCGTCGTCGGGTTCGCGGTGGCGGTGTGGCTGGAGAAGTCGGGCTACGAAGCGCGCCACCTCGCGCCGGAGATCGCGCGGCTCACCATCTATTCGCAGCACCAGGGCATCGACGAGGCGCGCGCCGCGCTCGCCCGCAACGACCGCGTCACCGCCCGCGCCGCCTACGAGCGCGTGCTCGCCGAGCGGCCCGAGGATCTCGAAGCGCTCGGCGGCAGCATCTGGCTGCAGCTGGAGGCCGGCCAGGTGCCGGAGGCGATGGGCCGGCTCGAGCCGCACCTCGCGCGGCTGGTGCGCGACCGCAAGGACGAGCCCGCCGCGCAGCTGCTCATCGACGCGGGGCCCCTCGCCGACTACGCCATCCTGCCGATCCGCACCTTGCGCCCGCTGCGCGCGTCGATCTCGCGGCTGGGGTCCGCGTTCGACCACCTCGCCGAGTCGCTCGACGTCGCGCTCTCGGCGCAGAAGGGGGCCATCGGGGGCCGCGCGCTGCTGCGCCAGGCTGAACGGCTGCTCGCGCGGGGAGACGTCGCCCGGGTGCGGGCGCTGATCGAAGGGACCCGCTCGCGCGTCGACCTCCCGCCCGAGCTGCGCGAGCGGATCGACGAGTTCCTCGAGTCCCTGCCTGCCAGCGTGACCGGGCCGGCGCGCACCTCCGGCCCCAGCAAGCGAAGGTCCCGGCCCAAGCTCGAAGACCCCGAGGCGCCCGGCCGGGGCGCGCTGCCGGTGCCCGCGCAGGCCGCGAGGCCGCGCTCGCGCCCGTCGCTGCCGGCGGTCAACCTCGAGCTCCCCGAGGCGTCGCCCGAGCTCGATCTCGTCTCGTCGTTCCGCCCTGCGACCGACAACTGGATGCCCTACCAGCGGCCCGAGGAGCGCGAGCCGCCGGCCGGGTTCGTGCTGCCGGTGCCCCCGGAGCCTGCGGCGCCCGCGGCAGCGACCGTGCGACCGCCGACGCCCCAGGCCGTGCCGGCCATCTCCGCGCCGGCTCCGGCGGCGTCGCGCGCGGTCCCGCAGAGCGGCGCCTTCACCGAGCCCGCGCCGGCCCCTGCTGGGCCTCCGCCGAGCGGTGGGTTCTCGAGGCCGCCCCCCGCGGCAGCCGCGGCGCTCGACGCCTCCGCGCCTCCGCCCGCGAAGCCCGCGACCACCGCTTCGTCCTCGGGCGCGGTGCGCGTGCTCGCCTGCCGCATCGAGGGCCTCCACGACGAGGCGATCGAGCTCGTCTCCGGCAACGGAAAGACCCGCGACCTGCTCTGGAGCGAGATCGTCGCCCTCGGCGCGGGCCTGCTCGAGATCGCCGAGGGGCGCCAGCTCCTGGTGACTGACTTCGTGCTGGCCAAGGCCACCCCCGAAGAGCCGCCCTCGGTGCTGCGGATCGCTGGCGTGGAGCACGGGCTCTCACGCCACTTTCCGCAGCTGCCCGCGCGCCAAGCCTATACCGCTCTATTGACGCTCATCCTCGAGCGCAGCGGGGCGTGGCCTCTGCAGGAGCGGACCGGACTGCTGCGGGGCGAGCTGCAGAGCTACCCGGGTATCGCAGCCTATAATACGGCGCTGTATCGCGCGCTCGCGCCGCCGGCGAAGTAGCCCAGCCTGTCCCCGCCAGTCTAGAGCACCGAACAGCGAACCTCCCGTCGCCAGGGCGGCGATGGGCAGCGCATCTCGTCGTTGCTCCTCCTCGGAAACCGCAACGGGTTGACTCGTCGTCGCTCCTAGAGCTGCTTGCCCCTCACCACCCGGGCTTTTGTCCGGTAAGCTGATCGGTGCTCTAGCCAGCGCCGGGCAGGCCGCTCCAGACCTCGAGCGACCGCATCACGGCCTCGCCGGGCCTGACCAGCCGATCGGCCTGGATGAGGCCCCGCAGCACCTCGGCCCCCTCGGCGGTCTCGTGGAGCCGCAGCAGCGCCTCCGCCACCCGCTGCGCCAGCGCGGGCTCGACGTGGGCGCCCGCGAGCAGCCCGTCGGGCGGGATCGGCCCGGTCACGTGCAGGATGCGCAGCCGCTCGGCGAGCGGCCCGAGCGCGCGGCCCAGGTCGGCCTGCGCGTGAAAGACGTCGCGGCCCGCGCTGTCGGTGACGAAGCAGGCGCAGAGGTCGGCCTCGCCCGCCGCCACCGCCGAGGCCGCGCGCACGGTGGAGCCGTGGAACACCTCGGCGCGCAGCGCCTGCGCCAAGGGCATCCCGCACCGCTCCAGCTCCAGCCGCGGGAAGTGATAGCCCGAGGCGCTGAAGCGGTCGACCCAGGCAGCGCGCACGCCGCGGAGCTCCTGGAGGTCGTGAAAGGCCGAGCCGGACGCGACCAGCAGCGCCGAGCGGTAGGTGAGCGAGCCGGCGCGGGTCGGCACCGCCAGCGCCTGTCCGCCCCGCGCCGCGGCCCGCGCGTGGAGCAGCGGCGGCAGCCAGGCCACCTCGAGCTTGCCGGCGAGGAAGCTGTCGAGGAGGTCCTCGTAGCCGTCGCTCTGCGCCGCGCTGACCGGCACGCCGAGCAGTGACGAGAGCGCCGTTGCGAGCCGCGGGAGCGCGTACGAGACCCGGGGCTGGGTGCGGCAAGCGCCCAAGCGGAGGGGCGCTAGGTCTGGCGCGGACACGCGGCAGACTTGTCCACGCGGCGGCGGGGCTCGTCAAGCGAACCGCGCTTTCCCTTCAACCAGCGCCGCCGCCGGGCGCGCCTGCGCTTGCCCGGTGCGGGCGCGGCGTGCTCTACCCCGCGGCCATGCTGCAGTCCAAGACTGACCACGCCTGGGTGAAGCTCGCCGTGGCGCGGTTCGACGAGGTGCTGGTCGACCACGCCCACTGTGAGAAGAAGGCCGCCGCCCACGCGCTCTCGCTGCTCTCCACCTGGCCCGAAGTGCCCGGCCTGCCGCGGGCGATGGCGCGGCTCGCGCGGGAGGAGGCCGGCCACCTGGCCCAGGTGATCGCGCTCTGCGAGAAGCGCGGACTCCAGCTCGGCCGCGACCTCGGTGACCCCTACGCGCAGGGCCTGATCAAGCTGCTCCGCAACCCACGCGCGCCCCGGCTCCTCGACCAGCTGCTCGTCTCGGCGCTGATCGAAGACCGCTCGCGCGAGCGGCTCGAGCTGCTCGCGGAGCACCTGGAAGAGCCCGAGCTGAAGACCTTCTACGGCCGCCTCGCTGCCTCTGAAAAGGGCCACGGCAACCTCTTCGTGCGGCTGGCGAAGCAGGTCGCGCCCGAGGAGTCGGTCACCCGGCTCGCCGAGCTGGCGGCCGCCGAGGCGCGCCTGTTGGCAGCGCTGCCGATTCGTGCAGCGATCCATTGAAGCGAAATCCGGCAAGGAGCCACGACGCCGCGGTCGCGGCTACTTGGCGGCAGCGGCCGGCGGCGTCTCTGCTGCAAGCCGCGCGGCCGTCTCGATGGCCACCTTCGCCAGCGTCGCACCATAGCTTCCGTCGAAGTTGGCCAGCGAGTCGGTGGTCTGGTGGTAGTTGGGCCGGTCGCGGTTCTCCAGCCGGTTGATGTGCTCGTTGATCAAGATCACCGGCCAGCCCGCGTCGCCGAAGATGAGGCCGTCGGTGTTGTAGAGGTAGCTCCTGTCGTCGAAGCGCGGCCGCAGCACGGCCTTGAGCGCCGGCGCGTGGAGCCGCGCAGCGTCGAGCGCGAGCGCGGCCAGCTGCAGCGACTCCGCCGACGGCCCCGGGTTCAACTGGAAGAGCCCGTCGGCGGGCCGGTTGGAGCCGATCATGTCGAGCAGCACCATGCCCGCGAAGTCGCGCCGCTCCGCGAGCGACTCGGAGACGAAGACGCGCGCGCCGAGGTCGTCGGCCGGGAACTCCTCGCCGGTGAGGTGGAGCAGCCAGATCTCGTGGTGACGCGGCGGCGCGTCCTTCGAGGAGAGCAGCGCGGCCGCGCGCAAGAGGGTGGCGGTGCCGCTAGAGTCGTCGTCGGCGCCCGGGGCGCTGACGCGGCGGCCCGTGTGGGCGAACTCGTCCTCGCAGAACGCGGTGTCGTAGTGGTCGGTGAGCAGCACCGGGCGCGGATCGTACGGCTCCGCGGTGGCCGGGAGCACGGCCCAGACGTTCGATTGCGGCAGCCCGTGCCACCAGAAGCGCCGGCGGTGCGTCTGCAGGCCGAGCGCGCGGTAGCGCGACTCGAGGTAGTCGGCGAGCAGCTCGAGCTGGTGGCCCTCCTGCGCGCTCGACTTCTTCTCGAAGCGCAGCCGCTGCTCAGCGCCGAAGCCATCGCGGAAGCGCACCTCCTCCTCGCCGGTGAGGATCTTGAGGTCCGCGAGGAAGCTCTTCTGGAAGGTCTCCGGGAACTGCGCGATCAGCGCGGGCTGCGGCGCGAGCGCGGGCAGCGCGGCGGGCTCGGGCTGCCACTCCAGCTTGTCGGGCCACTCGACCTCGGCCTTGCCCTTCTCGGTCTCGACCGAGACGAGGAACGTCAGCGGCGAGTGCCCCAGCCGCGGCGGCTGCGGGATGGCCCGGCAGTCGGCGCGGTGCTCGCCGCGGGTGAAGTACTTCTTCGAGGCCAGCCGCTCCGAGGTCGGGAGCCACGCCGACTGCGGCTCGCCGCTCTTCGGCTCCACCCAGACACAGTCGCCGAAGACGGGCTTCGAGTAGAGCGACTCGCGCTCGAGGACGTCGGTGAAGAGCCGGATCGCCTCCGCGGGCTTCGCCGGGCTCAAGTGGGTGGGGAGGATCGGCTGCGGCTCCGTACCCAGGGCGGGCCACTTGTCGAGCAGCGCATCGGAGAGCCACTTCCACGGGTCCTTCGGGCCCGTGCGCAGGCGCGCGACCGCCCAGGTGAGCTGCCCGCCGTCGTCCTGCACGGGCCACGCCTCGAACTCGAGCGAGGCGGCGTTGGGAGCCGCGCGGCGGGCCAGCTCGAGGAACTGCCTCTCGCCGCGCGCTCTGAGCGACTGGTACAAGCGCGGCGTCGGTGGGACGGCGGCGCCGCGCTCGAGCTCCCGGGGAGTCGGTCCGAGGTAGAGCGGCTGGCGCTGGTCGCTGTTCGCCTCGAGGTGGAGGTAGGGCGAGCGGTCGACCGCGAAGTGGGAGAGCAGGGGGGCGGCCGCAAGCAGCAGCGAGAGGAGCATCAGCCCACTCTACACAAGCTGGCGCGCTGGGAGGGTGGGCGGCCGTCGATCCGCCCATCGTCGCCGCTACCGCCGACCCACCTTGGGCGGCGGCGGCACCGCGCTCGCGCCGTCCTCGGGCCAGGGGTGCCGCGGATACTTCCGCATCAGCTCCTTGCGCACGGCCGGATAGTGCCGCACCCAGAAGCCCGCGAGGTCCTGCGTCACCTGCTGGGCGCGGCCGTTCGGGGCGAGGAGGTGGCAGACGAGTAATACTCTTCCATTGCAGACCGCGGGCCCGCGGGCCATGCCGAAGAAGTCCTGCAGGCGCGACTCGATCCAGGGCGGCTGTCCGGCGACGTAGTTGATCGTCAGGCGCCGGCCGCCCGGCAAGAGCACGCTCTCGGGAGACAGCTTCGCGAGCAGCGCCTCGGTCTGCTCGCCCTGGCCTGCGCGGCGCACCAGCACCGAGAGCAGGTCGCCGCTGCGCAGGTCGGCGAGCGCGAGGCTCCCCTGGCACAGCTCTTCGAGCGCTGCGTCGACCGCCGCCGTGTCTGGCGCGGACAGGCCCGCGTCAGGGACGTTCGCGGCGATCAGCTGCAGCCGCGCCTGCAGCCCCGCGAGCGCCTCCTTGGAGACGAACTCCGCCGTGCCCGCACCCTGCGCCGCGCGGGCCGCCTGCACGAGCAGCTTCGCCGCCTGCGCCGCCTCCTTCTCGTCGGCGAGATTCGGTAACCGGCGAGTCTCCTCGAGCACCAGCTCCTGGTAGCGCAGCCGCGAGAGCGCCTCCACCCGCGCGCGGGCCTCGTGCCACTCGAACTCCACGCTCTCGGTGAGGTCGTCCGCGAAGAGGTCGAGCAGCCACTCGGGCTGAATCGCCGAGGCGAGCCGCACGATGGCGCCGCTGCGCTTCTGCGCGCCCCCGCCGGAGAAGGGACGCAGCTCGCGGCGCTCTTCGACATCGACCGCTACCAGCAGCTCCGCGTCGCGGACCACCGAGGAGGGCCCGAGCTGCACCGCGCCACCGGCGCAGAGGAGCAGCTCGCTGCCCCCCTTGCTGCGCCGCTTGGCGACCCGATCCGGAAACGCGCAGAGCAGCGAGATCCGCAGCGCCTCTTCACGCTCGCGCAGCCCGAGCGACCGCTGCGGGCCTCCGCGCGGCAGCAGTCGCGTCAGCTGCTGACGGCCCTGGTCGACCCTGCGCGCGGCGCCCGCGTCGAGCCCCAGCCCGCGCAGCCGGCGCGGGTCGAACTGCGCGTTGCGCGCCTCGCGCAAGAGGTCCCAAAGCTCCAGCAGATCGCTGTTGCCGGTCGGCCCCGCGGTGTCCCGCCCCTCGCGGCTGCGCAGGTCGCGCTCGCCCAAGATGGCCGCCACGCCGCACCCTTCTTCAGAGGCGCCGCGCTGGTGGGCCTCCAGCACCAGCCGGGAGAGCCGCGGGTGGAGCGGGAAGCGCACTGCCTGCTTGCCGGCCGCCGTGATCGCAAGCCGGCCGCTCGGTGAAGTCACGAAGCCCAGCCTCGCCAGCAGCGCCTCCGCCGCCTGCAGCGCCGCTTCATCGGGCTCGTCGAGCCAGGGCAGCGCGCGCGGCTGCAGCCCTTGCGCGAGCAGCGCCAGCGCCGTCTCGGCGAGGTCGAGCCGCTGCACCTCGGGCGCGAGGTGCGCGGGCCGGGAGGCGAGGTCGTGCTTGGTGTAGAGCCGCAGCGCCAGGCCTGGCGCGGTCCGGCCCGCGCGGCCCGCCCGCTGCTCCGCCGAGGACTGCGCGACCTTTCCAACCGAGAGCGTCGGCAACCCCGTCCAGGGCGAGTGGCCAGCGATGCGCGCCAGCCCCGAGTCGATCACGGCGGTGACGCCGTCGATGGTCACCGAGGTCTCGGCGACGTTGGTGGCGAGGATCACCTTGCGCTGCTGCCAGCGGGCCAGCACGCGGTCCTGCTCGTCGGGCGCGAGGTCGCCGTGCAGCGGGAGCAGGGCGAGGTTCCGGTGCTGCGCCAGCTCCGCGCACTTCTCCTGCGCCCAGCGGATCTCGGCGGCGCCGGGGAGGAAGACGAGCAGGTCGCCCTTGGTGGCCGAATCGGGCGCGGTCAGCCGGCGGACGGCGGCGGCCACCTGCTCGTCGAGCCGGCGGTCGTCGGGCTGCTCGAGGTGGGTGACCTCGACCGGGAAGCGGCGGCCCTCGGAGCGTATGACCGGAGCATCGAGGTGCTCCGCGAGCGGCGCGGCGTCGAGCGTGGCCGACATGACGACGAGCTTCAGATCGGGCCGCTCCCCCGAGCGCACCAGCCGCAGCAGGCAGGCGAGCGCGAGGTCGGTCTGCAGATGCCGCTCGTGGAACTCGTCGAGCACCACCGCGCCCACGCCGCGCAGCAGGGGGTCGTCGAGAAGCCTGCGGGCGAGCACACCCTCGGTGACGTAGCGCAGCCTGGTGCGGGCGCTGGAGACGTCGTCGAACCGCACCGTGTAGCCGATCGTCTCGCCGAGCTTCTCGCCGCGCTCCTCCGCCACGCGGCGCGCGGAGAGCCGGGCCGCGAGCCGGCGCGGCTCGAGGACGACGATCTCGCCCTTGCCCGCGTAGCC
Organism: Deltaproteobacteria bacterium; assembly: GCA_043782365.1. Classification (GTDB taxonomy): domain Bacteria; phylum Myxococcota; class Myxococcia; order Myxococcales; family 40CM-4-68-19; genus CAIWCD01. The sequence goes on along the minus strand of JAYWAO010000397.1, from coordinate 1,802 downwards.
CGCGTCGAGCATCGCGGGCGGCACGCGCGTGGTCTTGCCCGCGCCGGGGGGCGCTTCGAGCACCACGCACGGGCCTGCGCGCAGGGCGGCGAGCACCGCGGGCAGCACGGAGTCGATGGGAAGCGGGATCGGCACGCGAGGCTTTGTAGCAGCGGCGCGGCCGCAGCGGTGGTGCAGCGGTGGTGCGGCGGTGGTGGCGAGACCTGTGAAGCGGGTCACAGGGTGCGCCTTGTAAGTAAGTCGACCCTTGCCAACCTCACGCGACTTCGATATCGGCAGCAATCGATTCTGGTTTCAGCTTGAATCCACCCCGAGGACAATCAATGCGACCTTCGTCCATTCTCTTCCATTCCGCGCTGTGCGCCGTGCTCGCCGCCGGCCCTGCCTTCGCAGAGAAGCCCCCCGCCAAGACCGTGCCCTCCAAGGCCCCGGCGCCCACCGCCAAGGGCGGGACCGCGCCGGTGTCGAGCGCCCCGGTGACCAGCGGAAAGCTGCTCGACAAGGCCGCGGCCGAGAAGGCGATCCAGGAGAAGCAGCAGCTCGAGGTGAGCCTCGCCTGGGAGCTGCTCGAGGTGTTCAACGACAAGTCGAACGGCCTGATCGACCCGCTGCGCGAGTTCGCCAGCCTCGCCCTGCTCGAGATGGTCGGGTTCGCCGACCAGGGCTCCCCCGCGGACAAGGAGGCGGTGCAGGAGGCGATCAACGACGAGAAGGCCGCCATGGCCCTCCTGCTCAAGGACCGCGGCCTCGTCAAGGTGAACGACAAGGGCCAGACCGTGAAGAAGGGGATCGAGAGCGCCTCCGAGCTCAAGCTCCTGCTCAAGGAGGTCGACGCGATGGACGCGTCGTACGTCTCCGACGTGGTCCGCCTCTACGGCGCCTTCGTCGAGAAGATGAACGTCAAGAAGGGCGAGAAGCCCACCGACACCCAGAAGAAGTGGGTCGAGCTCAACCGGCTCAAGGACGAGTACCGCAAGGGGACCGGCCTCTCGCCCGACAAGGACGACGCCAGCCAGGTGTGGAACAAGGGCGACGCGAAGGAGGCCTTCGGCCGCCACCGGAAGGCGATCCTCGGCGACGACGTCAAGACTCGCCTCGAGACGATGAAGAAGATGGGCGTGAAGGAGAACCTGATCGAGGCTGCGCGGGTGCGGTTCCTCGCCGAGGCTGCCGCCACCTACGAGAAGTCCTCGCGGGGCGCCACCCAGAGCTTCCTCGTCAGCATGAAGGGCGGCCAGTCGGTGTTCGCGCTGAAGAACTCGAGCACGCTGGGCCGCATCGACAAGGCGTTCGGCCTGGTGCCGGCGGCCGACATCTCGGGCACCACCGCCGACAACATCTTCTTCCTCTCGAACTTCGGCGGTGGCACGCACGACAAGATCTTCGAGATGCTGCCGCTCGCGACCATCGTCGCCGGCGCGCACCACTCCACCATCGAGGTGGCGCTGCCGCTCTCGCAGAACAAGCTGATCGACTACGACATCGGCCTCTACTCGACGCTGATGCCCGTGGCCGCCAAGCACCCGGCCAAGGCGAAGGTCGCCTCGGTGCTGAAGAAGGCCGAGGACGAGGCGAACAACCACCACCTCCTCGTCTTCTACGGCCCCGGCTGCAAGGCGGTCGAGGGCGCCTACGAGTTCTCGGCGAAGGACAAGGCGTTCGCCGGCTACCGCAAGCTGGCCAAGGCCACGTCCACCCTCGCGGCGTTCGCGAGCAAGGACGGGAAGGACTGCCTCGACAAGGCGGCGGCAGAGAAGATGATCAAGGACAACAAGCTGTAGACCTCGCAGCAGGCTCAAAGC
>JAYWAO010000396.1:0-11626 GCA_043782365.1 Deltaproteobacteria bacterium | reverse complement strand
GGCAGGCGCACCGGCCGTCCCCGCCGCCGAAGCGATCGCCCTGCTCCGCCCGCTGCTCGAAGACGCCTCGATCGCCAAGGACGGCCACGACCTGAAGGGACAGCTGATCGCCTGGCGCCGCGCCGGCGTGGAGCTTCGCGGGCTCGGTACCGACGCACGCCTCGTGAGCTACCTCCTCGACCCCACCGAGCGTGACCACGCGCTCATCCCCGCGGCGCTCGAGCGGTGCGCGCTGCTCCTGCCCGACGTGCAGACGCTCGTCGAGCGCTCCGGCAAGGGCAAGAAGTCTACCCCTGTCGCGCAGCTTCCGGCAGCCGACCTCGGGCCTCTGCTGGGCACTCTCGCCGAAGGCGCCCGCCTGCTCTCGCTCGCACACGCCGAGGACCTCGCCGCCGAGCCGGGCCTGCAGCACTTGTATGACACCATCGAGAAGCCGCTGCTGCCGCTGCTCGCCGACCTTGAGCTGCGGGGCATCCTCCTCGACGTGAAGAAGCTCGAGGAGATCTCCCGCGAGCTGGGCACGCAGATCGACTCGCTGCTGCGCGAGATCATCGCGCTCGCCGGCGTCGACTTCTCGCCGGCCTCCAACCAGCAGCTCGCCGAGGTGCTCTACGAGAAGCTCGGCCTGCCCGTGCTCAAGCGCGGCAAGACCGGGCCCAGCACCGACCAGGAGGTGCTGGAGAAGCTCGCCGAGCAGCACCCGCTGCCCGCGAAGCTGCTCGAGCACCGGCAGCTCACCAAGCTGCGTAATACCTATCTGGACGCGCTCCCGGCCGCCGTGGGCGCGGACGGGCGGCTGCACACCACCTTCGATCAGGCGGTCGCCGCGACGGGGCGGCTCTCGTCGGTCAACCCGAACCTGCAGAACATCCCCATCCGCACGAAGGTGGGCGCGCGCATCCGCGAAGCGTTCATCGCGGCCCCCGGGATGCGTCTCATCTCCGCCGACTACTCGCAGATCGAGCTGCGCATCCTCGCGCACATGAGCGAGGACCCCGTGCTGATCGAGTCGTTCCGCACCGGCGAGGACCTGCACGCGCGCACCGCCGCCGAGACCTTCGGGGTGCTCCCCGCCGAGGTGAGCAAGGAGCAGCGCAACATCGCCAAGATGATCAACTACGGCATCGCCTACGGCCTCTCGGGCTTCGGGCTCGGGCAGCGGCTGGGCCTGCCCACCGACGAGGCGAACGCGATCATCGCCCGCTACTTCGCCCGCTACCAGGGCGTCTCGGCCTGGCTCGACCAGGTGGTCGCCCAGACCAAGAAAGACGGCGTGGTGGGCACGCTGTATGGCCGGCGCCGCTTCATCCCCGACATCGCCAGCCGCAACCCCGCGCTGCGCATGGCCGCGGAGCGCACCGCCGTCAACACGCCGATCCAGGGCACCGCCGCCGATCTGGTGAAGGTGGCGATGTTGCGGGTGGATGAAGCCTTGAAGAAGCTGGGGCTGCGCACGTCGATGTTGTTGCAGATCCATGACGAGCTCTTGCTCGAGGCCCCGGCTTCAGAGGTAGAAGCGGCCCTGCCGTTGGTGCGGCGTGAGATGGAGCAGGCGGCGGCGCTGCTGGTGCCGCTGGTGGTCGACGCACGAGAGGGAGCGACATGGGCAGCGGCGCACTGATGGGCGACAGACGCGAGCAGCGGAGCGGTTTCCTGCAGGGCGTGATGGCGGCGGGCGTGGCGCTCGCCGTGGTCTTGCTCGCGGGCAGCCCGGGCTGCGGCGGCACCGGCGCAGTCCAGCCCGACGGCGGCACCGTCTGCAACCAGGGCGACCAGAGCTGCGCGGCCGGCACCAAGTGCACCAGCCGCAACTGCGTGCCCACCTGCGACGACGGCGGCCCCTGCCCCGCGGCCTACTACTGCGAGGCGCCGCAAGCTCCCGTGGCCGTCTGCTCACCCATCACCCCGAGCGCCTGCCGCAACCTCTACGACTGCCCCTCGCCGCAGATCTGCGTCAACGGCATCTGCCTCTCGTACGAGCTGCGCGAGGACGGCGGCGCGACTGGTTGCTCCGTCTCCAGCGGCGCCAACGACCACTGCGCGCCCGACTCGCTCTGCTACCAGGACACCTCCTCGGGCCAACTGCTCAACCGCTGCCTCGGCCTGCCCCACTGCGGCCAGGACGGCAGCTGCCCGATCGGCTTCAAGGGCACCGCCTGCAACCAGCTCCCCGACGGCGGGTTCATCTTCCCCGGCAAGGAGCGGATCTGCCTCTACGACTTCTGCGTCGACTCCAGCAACTGCCCGCGCGGCTCCGCCTGCTTCCACTACCTGCAGACGAGCCTGCTCGGCCAGTGCAAGGTGGGCGCGGCCGGCGACCCCTGCTACAGCGGCGAGGACTGCTTCAACTCGAGCTACTGCCAGCTCGCCGACGGCGGCGTGAACAGCGGCGACGGAGGGGCCGACGGCAGCGCCGAGCTCGGGACCTGCCACCGGTAGCCAAGGCTCTAGGAGAGCAGGTCGATCGCGCCCGGCAGCACCGTGAAGGTGGCCGGGAGCCTGCCCACCAGCTCGCCGTCGAGCTCCACGCCCGCGGCCTTTCCCGCACCCGGCTCGAGCCGCACCGTCTTGCCGCTGGAGGTGCGGGTGCCCTTGAGCTTGACGTGCGTGCCGTCGCGGAGCTGGCCGCCGTAGCGGGCGAAGTCGAGCACCCCGAAGCCGGTCCAGACGGTGACGTGGAAGAGGCCGTCGTCGAGCTTCGCCTCGGGCGCGACCATCATGCCGCCGCCGAAGTAGCGGCCGTTGGCGATCGAAAACGTCGTCACGTGGCGCTCGTCCGCAGGTCCGCCGTCGATCGACGCCTTCATCGGGAGATCGCTCCAGCCGAAGAGGGCCCGCAGCGAGGCGAGGGTGAAGGTGAGCTGGCCGCCGAGGACCTTGCTGCTCTGGTTGGCGATGCGGACAACCTCCGCGCCAACGCCCGCGTCAGCCACGTTGATGAAGTAGCGCGAGCGGGTCTGGCCGTCGTCGGCGGTGAAGTCGCAGCGGCCCACGTCGATGGGCCGGCGGGTGCCCTTGAGGCGGGCGGCGCTCTTGAGCAGATCGCCGTCGAGGCCGATGGTGCGCCGCAGGTCGCCGCCGGTGCCGCGCGGGACCACCGCCAGCGCGGCGCCGGGGCGGATCGGCTGGTCGGGCTGCCCGGGCACGGGCTCCTCGAAGAAGCCGTTGACCACCTCGTTGATGGTGCCGTCGCCGCCGGCGGCGATGATCAGGTCGGCGCCGGCCCGCAGCGCCGCGCGCGTCAGCTCGGCGGCGTGGAGCGGTCGGGCAGTGAAGGCGTGGTCGTGGTCGCCGAGCGAGCCGCGGATGGCGGCGGCGATGTCGTCGAAGTGGCGGCCGGTGGCGCCGGCTGCGCTGCGCGGGTTGACCACGAGGAACGGCCTGGGCACGTGCGGCCTCCTGCTCTACCGGGGGACCCGCAGTGGTCACACGTTCAATGCCCGCCGACAAGGCGGATCGCGGCAACGCTAGTCGACGCCGAGCCAGCGCGCGAGCAGCGAGACCAGCTCTTCGGCGCCCAGCTGCCGCGAGCAGCCCGGAGAGGACGTCACCGCCGGCGCGCCGCAGTCGCGCAGCTCCGACGACCGCTGGCGGGCCATCTCGCGCGAGAGGTCGGGCAGCGCGCGCGAGACCAGGCCGCCGAAGCCGCAGCAGCTCGTCTCCTCGGCGCAGCGCACGGGCTCGCGGAGCTCCTCGACGGCCGCAGCGAGCAGCGCGCGCGGCGCGGTCACCTCGCGCAGGCCGCGGGCGAGCTGGCAGGGGTCGTGCCAGGTGACCGCGCCGGGGAGCCGCGGCCGCGAAGAGCCGCCCGCGCGGGCGAGCGCGCGGGAGAGGAACGTCGTCAAGTGCTCGACCACGCTCCCCTCGGGCAGCCCCGCCTTCACCGAGGGCCAGCGCTCCTGCAGCGCGAGCGTGCAGCCCGGCGCGAGCAAGACGAGGTGCAGCGGACGCGGGCGCTTCCCCTCGAACAGCGCCGACCGCGTGCGGGCAGCGTGGGCCGCGAGCAGCTCGTGGTGCCCCGCCTGGGCGAGCTTCTCGCCGCAGCAGAGCGCCCCCTCGGGTCCGAGCGCGAGCGGCTCGCCGAGCGCTGCGGCCACCGCCAGCGCCTGCAGCGCCAGCCCTCCGCCTTGCGCGAGCGCGTCGCAGCCCGCGAGCAAGAGCGGCGGACCGAGCGCCTGCGCCGCACGCGACGAGGTGAGCCGCGGGGTGATCGACGGCACCGCGGCGCCCTGCTCCTCGGCGCGGCGCGCCTCACCGCGGGCCTGGGCCGCCGCGACCTGCGGGACGAGCGACTGGTGCACCGCGCGCAGATCGCGCTCCTCTCCGTGGCCTGCCTGCGCGAACCGCAGCGGCAGCGGACCGAGCGCGGCTGGCGCGGTGCCTGCGCGCGCGGCAGCGCCCCTGGCCGACTCTAGCGCCTTGGGCACGTCGAACCCGTGCGGGCAGTGGTGCAGGCAGCGCAGGCAGCCCGTGCAGGCGGCGAACGACTGCGCCTCGGAGGCGCCGGGCTTCGCGCCCAGGCTGGTGGCGAGCGTCATCAGGGAGATCTTGGCCCACGGCGAGTACGCCTCGCGCGCCGAGGCCTCGTGGGCCGGGCAGTACGCCGTGCACAGCTTCGGGCACGAGAGACAGGGCGCGGCGTCCTGCTGCGAAGTCTGGGTCACCGCGCGCGCTCCTCGGCGCCGAGCGCCGTCAAAAGCCTGTTGAAGGCGCCGCCGGCGCCCTGTGCCTCCCATTCGGGCTTGGGGTCGCGCAGCCTCCTGGGAGCGAGCACGCGCGCACCGCAGGCCCGGGCTGCGGCCGCGCACGCGTCGGCGTCGCCGGCTCCGGCGCTCTGCAGCACCGCGAACGCGCCGCCCGCGTGCAGGCCGAGCAGCCGCAGCTCCGCGCCGGGCAGGCCGCTCTCGCGCTGGGCCCAGGCGGCGAGGCTGCCGAAGCGCGCGTCCACCTCCACCGCCTGCGGGCCCGAGGTGCCGCGGACCCAGTGGCCGGCGTCGCCGCCCAGCTCCACCTCGCCGCAGAGCGGCTCCAGCTCGCGGCGGGCTCGGGCCCGCTCCAGACGAGCGCCCACCAGCCCCTCCCACGCGGCGGCGAGGCGCACCGCGCCGCCCGGGAGCACGCAGGCCCGCGCCCGCGCCGGGGCGAGCCGCGCGAGGCAGAGCCGCTCGACGGCGCGGACCGCGTCGACCAGTGTATTACACTGCACGGAGCAGGCGACCACCTCGGAGGCCGGGAGCAGCCGCACCCAGGCCGAGGCCACCACCGCCAGCCTCCCGCCGCCGCCCAGCGCGAGGTGCGCGAGGTCGGGCCCCATCGCCGACCGGGGCGCCGGCCGGCTCTCGATCAGGCGCCCGTCCGGCAGCGCCCACGAGAGCGCCAGCGCGGCCGACTCGCGCCGCGCACCGGGGACACCGCGCTGGCCGCGGGTCGGCCCCGAGAGCCACGCGCCCACCGAAGAGCTCCGCGCCGAGGGGAGCAGCGCGCCCAGCGTGCAACCCGCCCTGCGCGCCGCCACCTCGAGCGCGGCCACCGTGCAGCCGGCCTCCACCCAGACCTGGTCACCGCGCGCGCCCAGATCGATGGGGCCGATGCGGTCGAGCGCGGAGAGATCGAGCGCAGCCACGCCGGGCCTGGCTGGGAGCGGAGCGTCGCCCGCGCCGCGAATCTGCAGCGGCAGGTGCGCGGCCCTCAGCATCGCCACCGCGCGACCGAGCGAGACCACGCTCTTGGGGGTCACGTGGAGGGTCAGGCCGCCGCCGGTGGCATCGGGCGCGCTCGCCGCCTCCAGCACCACCGAGCAGCCCGACGCCGACAGCTCGTCGCGCAGCCCCGCGAGCCGCCCCTGCGCTGCCGGACCCTGTGGCTCGGTAACACTCATAAGGCGCTCATGAGGCCCTCACAGCAGCAGCTTCCCGGGGTTCAAGATCCCGCGCGGGTCGAAGGCCTGCTTGAGCGCCCGGAGCGCCCGCATCCCTTCGCCTTGCTCGCGCGGGAGGTGGAGCGCGCGCGCCAGCCCCACGCCGCGGTGGTGCGAGAGCGTCGCGCCCGCGTCGGCGGCGGCGGTGAGCGCGGCGGCCAGGGCGTCTTCGGCGGCCCGCTCCGGCGAGCGGTGGTCCTCGTCGGGCTCGTCCTCTGCGCTGGCGGAGGCCGCGGCGGCCGGCGCGACGTCGTCGAGCAGGTCGGTGAGCGAGGGGCCGGGCGGGCCGAGCAGGTCCAGCTCCAGCGCGCCGCCGCCCTCGTAGGCGTGGGAGAGCTTGCAGCGCACCAGCGCCCTCCCCGAGACCGCCTTGCGCACGGCCGCGAGCACCGCTGGCAGGCGCTCCCAGCCCGCCGCGAGATCGAGCCGCTCGACGAACGCTCCCGCCGCGGCAAAGAGCGGCAGCATGGCGCCCGACCGCGACCCGAGCGGGCCATCGGCGGGGCGGGCGCCGAGGTCGGTCCCCTCCTCGCCGGGGCCCGCGCAGAGCCGCAGCGCCTCCGCCCCGTCCTCCTCGACGTCGGCGTCGGCGTCGGGTCCGTCGGCCTCGAACTCGAAGACCAGCAGCGCCGACGGCAGCGTCTCGGCCAGCGCGGCCACGATACGCGGGCTGCCGAGGAGCAGCCGGAGCGACCGCTGCGTCCCCTCGCGCCCGAGGCCCCGGAGCATGGGCGGGAGCTGGCCGCTACCGAAGTTACCGAATCCAGCCAGCACCGCGGAGAGCGCGTCGAGCACCTCCAGGCGCGACGGCCGCAGCCCCGCGCGCACCAGCGCCTGCGCCGCGCGCAGCCCGCCGCCGAACGACGCGCAGCGGATCGCCCGCCGGTAGCGGACCCGCGGCTTGGGGTAGACGCGCAGCCGCGCCGCGGTGAAGACGCAGAGGGTGCCCTCCGAGCCGAGCAGGAGCTGCGCGAGGTCGGGGCCGGCGGTGGGCCCGTCGATGGTGCGGAGCTGCTCGCCGGCGCCGCTCACCGCCTCGAGCGAGAGCACGAGGTCCTCGATCTTCCCATACCGCCCGGCCGAGACGCCGCCCGAGCGGGTGGCCATCCAGCCGCCCACCGTGGCGGCGGCGCGATCCTCGGGGAAGTGGCCGAGCGTCGCCCCCACGGCCGCCAGCTGCTCCTCGAGCCGCGCGCCGAGCATGCCCGCGCGCACGTCCACCGTGCGCCCCGGGAGGTCGATGCGCGGCGCCGCCGAGAGCCGCTTGGTGTCGAGCACGATGCCGCCGCGCACGGGGAGCGACGCGCCCAGGCCGGAGCTGCCGCCGCCCATCGTCACCACGGGCACCGCCCGCTGCGCCGCGAACTCCAGCACCTGCACCACCTGCCTCGCTTCGCGCGGCCAGCAGACCGCCTCCGGAGCGAAGCGGGCGGCGTCGCCCAGCCAGAGCCGCGCGCGCGGCCAGCAGTCGCGCGAGGCCGCCCAGAGATCGATCGGGTCGCACGACGCGGCGCCCCCGCCGAGCAGCCCAGCGAGGTCGCGGGTGAGCGCCTGCCCGCGCTGCGTGGCCTTGGGGAGAGGCCCGGACAAAGCTGACTACACTTTCTTCGCGACGACCTGCACGTGGAGCTCGGCCAGCTGCGCCGGCGACACCTCGTTGGGCGCGTCGGTCATCAGATCGGTCCCCTTCTGCGTCTTGGGGAAGGCGACCACGTCGCGCAGCGACTCGGCGCCCGTGAGCAGCATGACGAGCCGGTCCATGCCCAGCGCGATGCCGCCGTGCGGGGGCGCGCCGTAGCGGAGCGCCTGCAGGAGGAAGCCGAACTTCGACTCCGCGTCCTCCTCGCTGATGCCCATCGCCTTGAAGACGCGGGCCTGCACCAGCGGATCGTGCAGGCGGATCGAGCCGCCGCCGATCTCGACGCCGTTGAGCACGACGTCATAGCGATAACAGAGCACCTTGCCCGGGTCGGTCTCGAGGTACTGCACGCACTCGTCGTGGGGCCGGGTGAAGGCGTGGTGCGCGGCCGCCCAGGTCTTCGAGTCCTCGTCGTACTCGAAGAGCGGGGGATCGACCACCCAGAGGAAGTTCCACGAGCCCGGATCGGTGGGGTCCTTCGGGCCGACCTCGGGGATGAGGCCCAGCTTCTTGCCCAGGTGCAGGCGGAGGTTCGCCATCACCGTGTGGACCATCGCCTCCTTGCCGAACTGGAAGAGGATGACGTCGCCGGCCTTGGCGCCCACCGCCCCGTTGATGGCGGCGCGGGCCTCGGGAGTAATACTCTTGGCGAGCGGGCTCTGCGTCCAGTTGCCGGCCTCGTCCACCTTGGCGCGCGCGAGGCCCTTGGCCCCCATGCCCTTGGCGAACTCCTCCAGCTTGTCGGTGTCGGCGCGGGAGAGCGCCGCCGAGGCCGGGACGAGCAGCGCCTTGACGATCTGGCCCGGGGTCTTGGTGCCGAACGAGGCCCACATTGGCACGCCGCCGCCTGCGTGCTGCGCGAGCAGGCCGGTGAGGTCGACGTGCTTCATCCCGAAGCGCAGGTCGGGCTTGTCGTTGCCGTAGTCGCGCATCGAGTCTTCGAAGCGCATGCGCGGGAACGGCGACGGGATCTCGACGCCGAGCACCTCGCGCCAAAGTGTAGTCACCAGCAGCTCGATGCGGGCGAAGATGTCGTCCTGGGTGACGAACGACATCTCGACGTCGATCTGGGTGAACTCGGGCTGCCGGTCGAGGCGCAGGTCCTCGTCGCGGAAGCACTTGACGATCTGGAAATACTTATCGAAGCCGGCCACCATGAAGAGCTGCTTGAAGAGCTGCGGGCTCTCCGCGAGCGCGTAGAACTTCCCGGCCGAGAGCCGCGAGGGCACGAGGAAGTTGCGCGCGCCGCCCGGGGTGTATTTCACTAAATACGGGGTCTCCAGCTCGAGGAACCCGGCCTCGCCCATCACGCGGCGGGTGACGAGGTTCATCTTGCTGCGGGTCATGAGCGACTTCTGCAGCGGCGCGCGGCGCAGGTCGAGGTAGCGGTGGGTGAGGCGCTTCTCTTCAGCCGTCTCGCTCTTGTCCTCGATGGGGAACGGGACCGGCTCGCTCTTGTTGAAGATGCTGAGCTGCGCCGCCTGGATCTCGATGGCGCCCGTCTTCATCTTCGGGTTCAGGTTGCCGCCGCGCGAGACCACCTTGCCGCGGATGCCGATGCAGTACTCGAGGCGGAGGTCGTGGGCGAGCGCCTGCACCTCGGCGGAGGTGTCCTGCTCGAAGACCACCTGGGTGAGGCCCTCGCGGTCGCGCAGGTCGATGAAGACGGCGCCGCCGTGGTCGCGGCGGTTGTTGACCCAGCCGAACAGCACGACCTCGGCGCCGATCTCCTGCGCGGTGAGCGCGCCGCAGGAGTGCGTCCGCTTCAGCTCCTTGATGAATTCAGCCACGGTAGTTCCTTCTTGAAAGTGAGGTTGTCGGAGTACCATGGAAGTCGATTCGGTGGGCAGCCAGCGATGCCGCGCTTGCGTCGAGTGCGAACACCGTGTGCAGTTGTCGGGTCGGAAGAATCAGAACCAGACCGAGCGAGTCATCCAGCGCTGAAGGCAGGTGGGCGGGAGAGTCATGGAAGAGATGCTTCGTGCTGTTCAGCAGGTTGCTCGCGAGCATGTGTTTATCGGGGATGAGCGTCACTACTCTGCGGCGGCCTTGCGACACCTCCAGGTGTCCGAGGTCCTGCTCCAGTCGGATCCGGCGCTGGTGGCGGATGCGCAGTTCCACGCCGTGATGGCGGCCGAATGCCTCTTGAAGCACTTGTTCTCGATGGTGCGATTCTCGGCGGGATGGAGGGCGAACTCGCGTTCGGACGAAGAGTTCGGTGAGGTCCGGCTGGCGAGCAAGGTATTCAAGCATGACGTGAAGAAACTGGGAGCGTTCCTTCTAAGAAATCCAGAGCTTCAGGGGTATCGCCTCCTGGAAGAGCTGATGCTGGTGCTGCCAGCGGCAGGCGACAAGTGGAACGAAGACCGTTACAGACCAGCCGAGACCAACCAAAACCGTTTCGCTCACACGGAGTCCACGGTGAAGTTGGTGCGGAGCATTCTTGTGGAAATGCGAGAGGGTCGCCATGACAGCTAGCTCTTCTCTGGTCGCTCGAAACGCGCTCGAGCGAGTTCTTCGCGAGCTGTATCCCACTGCCCGTCCCGAAATCGAAGCTGCGGCTGGTGGATTTGTGGTCGGCGTCGTCGACCCTGCATTCAGGGAGCGTGCAGCCGACCCGGATGCAGCGCCACGGCTTCTCGACCGGGTCTGGAAGGAAAACCTGACGATCAGCAAACCCGAAGATCGGGTAGTGGTGCTGAGCTTGGGACTCTACCCTGACCAGTCCGCCGTATTTACAGAAGAGTCAGTTCTTCGCACACGCAGAAGCACTTGGGAGGGTGGCCATCCACACCTCTACACGTCCGCTGGCGACGCATACGTTCTGGCTCACAGCCTGGACGCGGACGCACTGCTGATGGATCCCGCATCGAAGAACGAATGCCGCGTAGTTCAAGACCCACGGTTCAATCAGTCCTTCTTGGTGGGACCGCACAAATACCTCCAGTTCGACCTGGGCGGGACAAGCTTCGATGTTCGCGCGGTCGAGAGAATGGACAACGAGACCTGGAGGGTGCGGTTCAATTGACTCCCCCGGGGGCGCTCGGCCGCAGCGCCGGACAGACCCCGATATGCGCAGGCCCGCCCCGGCCCTTGCGCACGTGCTTGGTGCCTACGGCCCCGTCTGCAGGCCGAGGTTCAGCGGCGGCGACCACGGCGGCGCGCTGGCGGACGGCAAGGCGTGGACGCGGATGAACTGCACCGAGACGTCCGAGACGATCTTCATGCAGCCCGTGTCGCTGAAGACGTAGTACGTGGCCAGCCCGACGGTCGACCCGTCGGCGACGAACGGCTTGAGGCCCGGACCGCCGCGGATGGCGTCGCGCGCGAAGGTCCCGAGGCCGAACATCGGGCCGCCCGCGTTGTCAGAGAGGATCGGCAGCGAGCAGGCGGCGTCCTCGTAGTTGAGGGTGAGCGAGGTCCCCGTGAACTGTCCCGTGCCCGGGTCCACCTGCCAGAGCGCGGCCGAGGCGGTGCTGTAGACCGTCAGCGACGAGGCCGAGGCGCCCGCGAGGTAGCCCACCACCTTGCCGGCCTTGTCGGCGACCACCAGCGAGGCGCCCGCGGGGCCCTGCGCGCCGGTGTTGCCCTTCAGGCCCTGCGCGCCGATGTCGCCCTTGAGGCCCTGCGCGCCGGTGTCGCCCTTGAGTCCCTGCGCGCCGGTGTCGCCTTTGAGGCCCTGCGCGCCCGTGTCGCCCTTGAGTCCCTGCGCGCCCGTGTCGCCTTTGAGTCCCTGCGCGCCCGTGTCGCCTTTGAGGCCCTGCGCCCCGGTGTCGCCCTTGGGCCCGGTAGTGGCGCCCGAGCTGCAGGCGGCGACGAGGAGGGAAGCGAGCGAGCAGACGAGGAGCTGGCGGGCGCTGGTCATGCCCAAGCCAATACCGCGAAAGCCCGTCCCCCGTGGCTCCGCCGACTGGCGGACGATCTCCCTGCGACGGTCGCCCCGCTCGGCCTGTCGGGGTCCGGGCAACCGGCTAGAGCGCCGATCGGTTTGACGGACCGAGCCAGACGAACGAGGCCCGAGCAGCGCAAGGAGCGACGACGAAGAAGACCGGGCGTCTCTGAGGAGGAGC
>JAYWAO010000395.1:0-29987 GCA_043782365.1 Deltaproteobacteria bacterium | reverse complement strand
CCACCTGCGTGGTCACCCTCTCCAGCACCGAGGGCTACCGCGCCTCGACGGTGCGCCTCGTCGACGCCAACGGGAACGCCGCCCCGGCCCCGCTCGCGGCGCCCACCTACGTGGTGGACGGCACCCCGCCGGACGTCGCGCTCGCCTTCACTGGCGGCGTGGTCGACCCCGACTCGGGCCTGCCGCTCTTCTCGGGCGTCAGCACGGTGGTTGGCAACCAGTCCCCCTCCGTGCTGCTCTCGCTCAACGACAACCTCGACACCACCGCGGCCGCCCCCACCCAGCCCGTGGCGGTCTCGCTGACCGCGGTCAACGCGGGCTCCGGGAGCACGCTGTCGAACTTCGCGCTCACCGGCAGCCTCTCGGTCGCGCTCCACGGCAACGCGCCGGGCGTCAACACCTATACCCACAGCCTGTCCGGTGAGAGCACTGGAGTCACGGTGGTCACCGCGCTGGTCACCGACCAGTCGGGCAACAGCGCCTCGGCCACCAGGTCTTACCAGATCGACAACACCGTCCCCGCGTATGTCGGGAGCGCCTACTACCCGGCGGCCAGCAACACCCAAGGCGTGATCGACACCGCGGGCAACCTCACCAGCAACCAGGGCACCTTCACCTTCGCCTTCGTGCCTGCCAAGCGCGTCAAGATCGCGCTCGCGGGCGCCACCACCGATACGATCTACTTCACCTCGGGCGCCACCAGCTACTTCCACGGGTCGGCCTCGCCCTCGGGCAGCGGCACCGTCAGCATCACCACCACCGCGGGCACCACCTGCGCGGCGAACCTCGAGTGCAAGTTCACCGTCTCCGGCCTCACCGCGGCGGCGGCGACGACGTTTGCGCCGGTGGTCAAGCTCAACGATCTGGTGGCCCACGCCACCGTCGTGCTGGCGGGCCCGACCTTCACCTCCGACCAGGTCGCCCCGGTCTTCACCGCGCTCGCCGCGGCCCCGGCCTACGTCTCCACGCTCGTCCCGGCGGTCACGGTGACGGGCGCGGTCAGCCCCGGGTTCAAGAAGATCGCCTCGGCGACCTTCACCACCAGCGCCGGCGGTGAGTCTGGCGGCTGCAGCATCGACAACACCGCTGCCGGCAGCTCGCTCGTCTCCTGCACCTTCAACACGGCGCTCGGAGTGGCGGGGCCCACCACGGTGGCGGTCACGGTCAATGTGGTCGACACCTCGGGCAACCCCGGCACCGGCACCACCACGGTGGCGAACTCCTACGTGGTGGACAACAGCGCGCTCACCGTCGCGGGCACGCCCGCCGTCAGCCCCGCCATCGTCGGCGCGGGCCAGAGCGTGACCATCACGGGCGCGGTCAACAAGTTCGCCTCGACGCCGCGCAGCTTCGCGCCGCTCGCCTCGGCGGCGCTGCAGGCGAGCGCGTCGATCCAGAGCGGCTCGTGCGTGACCACGCCGGGCACCAGCGTGGGCAGCCCGGGCACCTTCACTTGCACGGCGCGGCTCGCCAACGCGGCCACCGCCAACTTCAACGCCTCCATCCTGCTCACCGACCTGGTCGGCAACAGCACCACCGCCACGGGCGCGGTGGTGGTCAACAACAGCGCCGCCACCATCGCCTCGTTCACGCTGGGCACGGGCCCGAGCTGCGCGGCTGGCCAGACCGCCTCGCTGACGCTGGTGAGCGGCGCGACCTCGACGCTGCGCCTCTGCTGGGGCGCGCTCGGCGGCGGCGCGTTCTGCAGCGCCAACACCCCGTGTTACATTTATTCATCGGCCGACCCGGCCTTCGCGGCGCCCATCACCTCGATGGCCGCGGGCGGGGTCGTCACCACCGGCAGCGCGCCGCTCGGCAACCCGGTCAGGTCCACCACCTACACGCTGGTCGCCAACGCCTACAACGGCACCTCGGCCTCGCAGACGGCGACGCTCTTCATCCTGCCCACACTCACGGCGCCGGGGCTGTCGATCACACCGATCACTCAGTCGGCCGGCAACGCTTCGGTGCTGACCACCGCGATCAACGGCGCCAACTGCGGCAACGGGCTGGGCTCGGCGGCGGCGACGGGCTGCTCGATCCTCTCGTCCGAGCCGGGCGCCACGCCGCAGGCCCTCACCTGCACGGGGGGCTTCGCCGGCAACCTCTGCACCGTCTCGTACACGGCGACCCCCGCGGCGCCCTCGCTCGGGCCGGTCACCTACACGGTCACCGCGTGGGACGCGAACGGCGCCAGCGCGCAGACCTCGGCCACGCTCACCGTGCTGGCCGCGCCCGTCATCCAGTCGCTGACGGGTCCGGGCACCATCTCGGACGACGCCACCGGCACCTTCTCGCTCGCCTTCACGCTTGCCAACGTCGCCTGCGGCTCCGCGGCGGCTCCCAGCGGCAAGTGCAAGCTCGCCGACAACGCGGGCGTCGCGCTCCCGGTGGTCAACGGCACGGCGGGCGCAGTCGGCCTCGGCGCCAGCGGCGCAGCGGCGGGCTCGTCCACCTTCGCCGTCCCGGTCAACGCGGGCTTCTCCTCGACGAACAAGCCCGCGGGCACCGTCTTCACGCTCACCGCCACCAACGGCGCCACCGACGGGCCGGGCACGCTCACCTCTACCGTCACGGTCAACTCGGTGGCGGTGCCGCCGGCCGGCCCCACGCTCAGCATCGGCGGGGGCGCAAACTTCAACATGACCGCGGGCGACACGGGCAACCTCTCGTTCGCCTACACCGCGGTGCCCACGGGCGTCACCGCCAGGCTGGTGGGCGGCTCGGTCAACGTCACGTTGGCGGCCCCCTCGAGCACGCTCTCGAACGCCACCGTCCCGAAGACCTCGTGCGGCGCCGGCGTCTGCACGTACACGGTGACCTACTGCAACGCGGCCAATAGCTGCAGCAGCGCCTCGGCGACCGTCACCGTGCTGGCTCCGGCGGCGATCACCGGGGGTCTGCTCAACGCCTCGGCAAGGACGATCAGCGCGGGCAACCAGCTCACCTTCACGCTGCCCACCGTGACGGGCGCCACCACCTGCACCCTGACGCAGACCTCGGGCGCGGGCGGGGCGATCATCGGCTCGATCAGCGGCCCCTGCATCCCGACGCCGCCGATCACCACCATCCCCACCTGCGCGACCACGCCCTCGTGCGCGAACGTCTACACGCTGACGTTCTCGAACGGCGTCGCGGCGGCGATCACCTCGACGGTGAGCGTCGAGGTCTACCCGCAGCCCACGCTGACGAGCGGCGCCTTCAACGTGAACGCCACGGGCCTCGCCATCACCGCGGGCGACACGGGCACCTTCAACGCCACCCTCCCGGTCTTCGCTGCCGCCGCGTCGCAGTTCCGCATCACCGGCGCTGGCACGGCCTTCGACTCGGGCTGGAACCAGGTGACGGGCGCGGCGACCTTCGCCATCTCCAAGCCCTCGGTGACCACCGTCTATTCGCTCCAGTACGCCAACGCGCTCTTCAACGGCGCGACCACCACCACCTGCGACAGCACCACGGGCTGCGTGGCGGTGGCGGGCGGGGCGAACCAGACGGTGACGGTGGTCCCGGCGGTGACGCTGACGGGCTCGCTCTCGGTGGCCGCGGCGACGGTGCCGGCGGGCGTGCCGTTCACCCTGACTTTGCCGCAGGCTTCCGCCTCGTCGGTCAGCTGCGCGCTCACGGCGGTCACCACCAACGGCGGCACGGCGGGCTCGCTGCCGGCCCTCAACGGCGACTGCACGGTGGGCGGCGGCCACACGACCAGCGCCTCGCTGACCCCGGCCTGCAGCGCGGCCGCGCCGTGCGTGAGCACCTACACGCTCACCTACGCCAACAGCGTGGGCACGACGTACACGCAGACGCTGGTGGTCACCGCCGTCCCGGCGCCGGCCACCGCGGGCAACCTGAGCGGTCCGGTGGTCGCGGTCTCGGGCTCGACCATCACGCTCGCCATCCCGGCCATCACCAACGCCAACACGGTGGTGGTGAAGGCCAACGGCACCGCGCTGCCGGTGGGCAACCTGTTGGGCGCGGCCTCGGTGCAGACGCCGATGCCGGCGGTGAAGACCACCTACACGCTCTGGGCGTCGAACCCGGTCAACGCGAGCGCGCAGCTGGGCGCGAGCGTCATCGTCCTCTCGGCGGCCTCGGCCACCCAGGACACGCTGCCCAAGGCGGTCTACGGCGCCGCCTCGGTGCTGCTCGACGCGACGGCGCACGCGGCGCTGAACGGGAAGGTGCTGATCCTCGGCGGCTTCAGCGACGTCGCCCCCTACGCAGCGGGCGCGGTGCCCGCCGGGACGGCGCTCTCGAGCGCCTGGCTGTTCGACCCCGCCACCAACTCGCTGACCCTGGTGGGCGCCTCGGTGCTCACCACCCCGCGCGTGATGCCGGGCGCTGTGCTGCTCACCAGCGGCAAGGTGCTGGTGGCGGGCGGCAACATGACGGCGGCCAGCTCGCTGTTCGAGCTCGTCGACACCACCCTCGCCGTCCCCACCTCGGCGGCGATCGGCGGCGACACCACCAGCCGCTGCCTCGCGCCCCTGGTCGGCCCGATGTCGAACGGCCGCTACCTCCTCACCGGCGGCACCGACTGCACCAACGACACGGCGGTGAACATCTGGAAGACCATCAACCCGCTGAGCGGCGCGCCTTCGGTGACCAGCGGCGGCAACGGCTTCTCCGGCACGGCGCCGCTGGCGCTCGCGCGCAGCTGGCACACGGCCACCAAGCTGACCGGTGACGTGGTCGTCCTCGCTGGCGGCCGCGACGCGCTGGTCGGCACGAACTCGATGGAGCTGGTGCAGTACAACCCCACCGTCGAGACCAGCACCACCTTCGGGCTGATCGGCCCCTCGGGCGGCACGGGCTTGTCGGTTGCGCGCTATGGCCACACGGCGACGCGCTACCCGCCCAACTGCACCGCGACCAACACCTGCAAGGTGCTCTTCGCGGGCGGCGCGGGCACGGCCACCGCGGACGTCTACACCGAGCCGGTCGGCGCCATCGCCTTCCCGGGCAACATCGGCGCGCTGGTAGCCGCGGGCGCGATGTCGGCCGTCCGCTTCACCCACGGCGCCGTCCGGCTCGACCCCACGGGCGCGGCGCCGGTGGCGAGCGGCCTCATCCTGGTCGCGGGCGGCTTCGACGGCGCGAGCCCGCTGGCGACCACTGAGCTGTTCGACCCGGGCACCAACGCCTTTGTCGCCGGGCCGGCGCTGGCGATGAAGCGGCAGGAGGTCTCGGTGGTGGTCGGTAGCGCGGCGGCGAACACGGCGCTGATCGTCGGCGGCACCGCGGCGACCTCGGGGGGCGTGGCCAACGCGACCTACCCGACGCTGCTCGAGCAGGTCACGCTCTCGCCGTAGGCGGGGCGGTTGGGGTCTGGAAGCAGAACGGCGGGCCGCTCCGGTTGGGGCAGCCCGCCGTGCTCGTCTTGGGTGAGCAGCGCCTGCCGGTGCTGGTGGGCCTGTAGCCGACCGCGGCACGACCAGGATGGTCTGGTCAGCACCGCTTTCGCGAGCCGAGAGAAGCTGGTGGGGCTGCCGGGAATCGAACCCGGACGGTGCTTGCGCACCGAAGGATTTTAAGTCCTCTGCGTCTGCCAGTTCCGCCACAGCCCCGTGGAGGCGTTCTACCGCAACCGCGGGCGCGCAGGCTGTGCGAGCGCGGGCAGGCCGCCGGGGCAGGCCGGAGGCCATCTCGGGGAGGCCCGTCCGGCGCGGCCTTCCCGATGATCCATCGGTAGCGGGGCCGGGCACGTTCGGCTATCTTCCGCGCCCCGTTTCCTCTCTGGGGGCGGGAAGAGGGCGCAAGCGTGCCCCCTGCATCACACGGATGGTGCCATGGACTTCGATCGCGACTTCGGTGTGAACCAGGTGTTCGTCGAGGACCTCTACCAGGCGTGGAGAGAGAACCCCGCCTCGGTCGACGAGACCTGGAACAGCTACTTCTCCGCCCTCGCCGGCATCCCGGCCGCGCGCGGCGGCTATTGGCCCGGCCCGGCGCAGCAGGCCTTCGGCCAGCCAGCCGATCTGCGCGGCTTCTCGGTGGCTCCGCCGCCGCAGCCCGTCGCCCTGCAGCAGCAGGTGCTGGCGCATCCGGTCGCCGCTCCCGCCGCCGCCGGACGCTCCGCCGCCGAGCGCGTCAGCGACCAGGCCGCCAAGGCGTTCCATGGCGTAGCAACGCTGGTGCAGGCGTACCGGCTGCGCGGGCACCTCTGGGCGCAGATCGACCCGCTCGGCTTCCGCAAGACCCCGGGCGACCAGCTGGCCCCGCGCAACTTCGGGCTCGAGGAGTCCGACCTCGACCAGGTCTTCTCGGTCTCGGGCATCCCGGGCCTCGTCAACCCCACGCTGCGGCAGATCATCGAGCGGCTGGAGCAGACCTACTGCCACACCATCGGCGTCGAGTACGTCAACCACGAGGGCGGCGCGGGCCGCGACTTCCTCCAGAAGCGCATGGAGGAGAGCGCCAACGTGGTGAGGCTGTCGCGCGCCGAGAAGCTGCGCATCCTCCAGCGGCTCACCGACGGCGAGACGCTCGAGGGCTTCCTCCACAAGCGGTTCAACGCCGCCAAGCGGTTCTCCGTCGAGGGCGGCGAGACGCTCATCCCGATGCTCGACTGGGTGATCGAGGAGGCGGGCGACCGCGGCGTATCGGAGGTAGTGCTGGGCATGGCCCACCGCGGGCGGCTCAACGTGCTGGCCAACGTGCTCGGCAAGCGCACCGGCGACATCTTCGCCGAGTTCGAGGACCGCGACGCCGCCGAGCTGGTCGGCCGCGGCGACGTCAAGTACCACCTCGGCTTCTCCAGCGAGCGGACCACGCTCTCGGGCAAGCGGGTCCACGTCAACCTCGCCTTCAACCCCAGCCACCTCGAGATCGTCAACCCGGTGGTGGCCGGCCGCGTCCGCGCCAAGCAGGACCGCGAGGGGCGCGACCCGGAGCGCAAGAAGGTCCTGCCCGTGGTCATCCACGGCGACGCCGCCTTCATGGGGCAGGGCGTGGTGGCCGAGACGCTCAACATGCAGGCGCTCGAGGGCTACACCACGGGCGGCACCATCCACCTCGTGATCAACAACCAGGTCGGGTTCACCACCAACCCGTCCGACAGCCGCTCGACCACCTACTGCACCGACATCGCCCGCATGCTCCGGGCGCCGGTGTTCCACGTCAACGGCGACGACCCCGAAGCGGCCATCTGGTGCGTGCAGCTGGCGGTCGAGTACCGGCAGAAGTTCGGCAAGGACGTGGTCATCGATTTGGTGTGTTACCGCAAGTACGGGCACAACGAGGGCGACGAGCCCGGGTTCACCCAGCCGCTGATGTACGAGGTGATCCGCAAGAAGCAGCCGCCGCGGGCCATCTACGCGAGGCAGCTGGTGCTCGAAGGCGCGATCACCGAGGCCGAGGCCGAGCAGCTGGTGCAGCAGTACCAGGAGCGGCTGGAGGCCGAGCTCGACCGCATGCGCTCGACCGGCGCCAAGCGGAGCTTCTCGGTGATGACCGACCTCTGGAGCCACTACAAGGGCGGCCCCGACGCCTCCGTGCCCGACGCGAAGACCGCCGTCCCGCTGGAGAAGCTGCGCGACCTCCTCTTGCGCTCGACGGCGCTGCCGGCCAACTTCACCGCCCACGAGAAGGTCGCCGCGCTCTTGCAGACCCGGCGCAAGCTGGCCGAGGCAGGCGGCGAGGCGGTGCCGTTCGACTGGGGCACGGGCGAGCACCTCGCCATCGCCGCGCTGCTCGACGAGGGCACCTCGGTGCGCTTCTCGGGCCAGGACGTACGCCGCGGGACCTTCTCCCACCGGCACGCGGGCCTCGTCGACGTGAAGACTGGCGCCCGGCTGTCGCCCGCCGCGCAGGTGGCCAAGGGCAAGGCGCGCTTCGAGATCTACGACAGCCCGCTCTCCGAGGCCGGCGTGGTCGGCTTCGACTACGGCTTCTCGCTCGACGCGCCCGACTGGCTGGTCTGCTGGGAGGCGCAGTTCGGCGACTTCGTCAACGGCGCGCAGGTGCTGATCGACCAGTTCATCTGCTCGGCCGAGGACAAGTGGGGCCGGCTCTCGGGCCTCACCATGCTCCTGCCGCACGGGTTCGAGGGGCAGGGGCCGGAGCACTCGTCGGCGCGCCTGGAGCGGTTCCTCCAGCTCTGCGCCGAGGACAACATCCAGGTCTGCAACCTGAGCACGCCGGCCCAGTACTTCCACGCGCTGCGCCGGCAGATCCTGCGGCCGCTGCGCAAGCCGCTGGTGATCATGACCCCGAAGTCGCTGCTGCGGCACAAGGGTGCGGTCTCCACGCTGACCGACCTCTCGGACGGCCACTTCCAGCGGGTGATCGGCGACCCCACCATCGACACGCAGAAGGCCCGCAAGGTGCTGCTCTGCTCGGGCAAGGTCTACTTCGACCTGCTCGCGGCCCGCGAGGCGCGCAAGCTCGACAACGTCGCCATCATCCGGGTGGAGCAGCTCTACCCGCTGCCCGAGACCGAGCTGCAGCACCAGCTGGCGCTCTACCGCGAAGGGACGCCGCTGGTCTGGGTGCAGGAGGAGCCGTTCAACATGGGCGCCTGGTACTTCCTGCGCGCCCGCTGGCCCGCGGCGCTGCGCAAGCTCTCCGACTGCGTGGCCCGGCCCGAGAGCGCCAGCCCCGCGACGGGCAGCCACTCGAGCCACAAGTACGAGCAGACGCTGCTCTGCGACCAGGCGCTCGCGTAGCAGGGTGCCGGGGCTAGAATGACGGTCGCCCTATCTGACCGGCATTGAGCCCAAGCGCTGAAAAGCGAAGAGGGAGCCCGCCGCTTTGGCAGGCTCCCTCTCTTGCTGAGTGCTCCCTGCCTGGGGAGCGGTCCGCTTACTTCGCGGGAGCGGCGGCCGGAGCCGGGGCGGCGGCGGGAGCCGGGGCCGCAGCGGGAGCGGCGGCAGGAGCCGGAGCGGCGGCGGCCTTCTCCTCCATCTTCTCGGCCTTCGTCTCCGTCTTCTCGCCGTGCTTCTCCATCTTCTCGCCCTTCTTCATCTCGTGCTCGCCCTTCTTCATGTCGTGCTCGCCCTTCTTCTCCATGTGCTCGGCGGCCTTCTCGTGGCCTTCCTTGCGGAGCTCGTCGGCCTTCTTCTCCTCGTGCTCGCCCTTCTTCTTGTCGTGCTCGCCCTTCTTCTCCAGCTTCTCGCCGTGCTTCTTCTCGTGCTCGCCCTTCTTCTCGACGTGCTCCGCCTTCGCGGCGGCCTTGTCGTCAGCGCGGGCGACGCCGGGGATGAGGAGGGACGCCGAGAGGAGGCTGCCGAGGACCAGGTTCTTCATGGGGTGCTCCGAGTGTAGGGGCGGGGGCTACGGCTCCCCGCGTGTGCTCGGCGTTTGAGCAACAGTCGTGCCCAAGCGGTATCCACCTGTTGCCGGACGGTTGCACGTCCGGGCCGCAGAGCCTCGCCCCCAAGAGGGGCGTTCCTCCCCTGCTGCAGCGCCTGTCCGCCCCGTTGCGCCCCAGGCCCGCCTTGGAAGAGGTGGAAGAGGTACCCGTCGTGCTCGTCGAGCGAGCGGGTGGTCGGCCCGGGCCTTGGCGAGGTCGCCGCCGTGCGCCTCGGCAGTGCGCCCCTTGCCCAGGTAGACCAGGGCGGATGGGTGGATCTCCAGAAGGTGGCGGGCTTGCAGTGCAGTGACAAGCTACCGCGCGCCCGGCCGCGGCCCGTGGGAACGGGACCACAGCCGGAGACGCCTCCGCGACTTTGGGGTGGGGCCGGGGCTACCCGCGCGCAGCGACCAGGCTGTGGAACACCACCCGGGTGCTGAGCGGCTGCCGCTGCGCCGCCCGGGCCGCGGCGACCTTGGCAGGAAAGGCCGGTCGTACTCCGGCGAGCGCCAGAAGAACATCGCCACCGGCAGAGCGCGAGGTGGGTGAGCACGGCCGGGCGGTGCAGTGTCTGCACCAACGCGAGCCCGAGGAGCGAGGCCGGGAGGATGACGAGCAGCGACCGGTCCGGGCCTCCCTGTCCGACCCGCAGCTCGTAGTAGAGCGGCGCGAGCAGGAAGGCGTTCATCAGCATCAGCCAACGCAGGCGCCAGAGCGCCCCGGTAGGTCCCCCGATCACTTTGATCGTCAATGCAAGCGGATGCTGACGAAGTCCTGATTGGCCGACTGCCCCAATGCACCGCCTCACCGTCCCCGGGCACCAAGGGCTCAACGGAGGCTGAGAAGGCCGGCCAAAGCTGCTTTCGGCCGCTCCGCGACGAGCGACTGACATGCTCGCGCGTCCTCCTTACGCGCAGAATCCACGCCCATCATCGAACAGTTCAGTAGGCACACGACAGACCAGCAGCCGGGCAGCGGCACCGGGCAGCGATCTCCCCACTCTCCACCTCCCCCCAGTGATACCTTCCCCGCCCTCAGATCCCGGCACAGGAGTCACCGTGTCCCTCGGCAAGAACTTCCGTCTCCCCCTAGACGCCCGCCCCACCCGCTACAACTTCCACCTCGCCCCCGACCTCACCGCCCGCACCTTCGAAGGCCGCGGCGAGATCGAGCTGTCGCTGGGCGCCCCCCGCCTCTCGCTCACCCTCCACGCGATCGAGCTCCCCATCGCCCGCGCCCGCGTCCGCCTCCCGGGCGGCGCCGCCCTGCGCGCCACGGTGACCACCGACGCCGAGTCCGAGACGGTCACCTTCACCTTCCCCGACCCCCTCCCCGCGGGCGCCTGCATCCTCGACATCGCCTGGAGCGGCGCCTTCTCCCCCGGCCTCCGCGGCCTCTACCGCGCCGGCCCCACCGCCGTGACCCAGTTCGAAGCCGCCGACGCCCGCCGCGTCTTCCCCTGCTTCGACGAGCCCGCCTTCAAGGCCCGCTGGGCCCTCACCCTCCTCGGCGTGCCCAAGGACGCGGCGGCGATCTCGAACGGCCGCATCACCAAGGACGAGCCCCTGGCCGGCGACACCACCGGCGCCCGCCAGGTCGCCTTCTCCGAGACCCCCCTCCTCTCCAGCTACCTCATCGCCCTCTGCGTCGGCGACCTCGCCGGGAGCGACACCGCCACCGCCACCGCCGCCAACATCCCCATCCGCACCTGGAGCGTCCCCTCCAAGTCCCACCTCACCGCCTTCGCCCAAGACTGCGCCGCCGCCGTCCTCCCCCTCCTCGAGGACTACTTCGGCCAGCCCTACGCCTACGGCAAGCTCGACCAGATCGGCGTCCCCGACTTCGAGGCCGGCGCGATGGAGAACGCCGGGTGTATTACTTATCGCGAGGTCGCCCTCCTCCTCGACCCCGCGACCGCCCCGCTCACCGTCCAGAAGCGCGTCGCCGAAGTCATCACCCACGAGCTCTCGCACCAGTGGTTCGGCAACCTCGTCACCATGGTCTGGTGGGACGACCTCTGGCTCAACGAGGCCTTCGCCACCTGGATGGCCTACAAAGTCGTCAACTGGTGGAAGCCCGGCTGGCGCGTCTGGATGGACTTCCAGGTCGGCACGGGCGCCGCCCTCCACCTCGACGCCCTCCAATCCAGCCACCCCATCCGCGCCGAGATCAAGAACGCCGAGGAGGCCGGCGAGGCCTTCGACGCCATCACCTACGAAAAGGGCGGCGCCATCCTCCGCATGATCGAGGCCTGGCTCGGCGAGGACGCCTTCCGCGACGGTATCCGCCTCTATATGAAGCGCCATAAGGAGGGTAATGCCACCGCAGACGACCTCTGGGGCGCCCTCGCCGAGTCCTCCCGCCAGCCCATCCTCGCTCTCGCCAACGGCTGGATCCGCCAGGTCGGCTACCCCGTGGTCGACCTCACCGAGAAGGCCGGCCGCGTCAAGCTGCGCCAGCGCCGCTTCTTCTCCGACCCCGACGCGCGCGAGACCGGCGCGGGCACCCGCTGGCTCGTCCCCGTGGTCCTGCGCTACCGCGACCAGTCGGGCACGCACGAGAAGCGCGTCCTGCTGGAGAACGACGAGCTCGAGGTCGATCTGCGCGGGCCCGACGGGCACGAGCTCCAGTGGGTGCTCGCCAACGTCGGCGCGCGCGGCTTCTACCGCTGCGCCTACTCACCCGAGTGGCTGCGCCGCCTCGTCACCGCGCTCCCCGAGCTCGCCCCCGACGAGCGGATGAGCCTCGTCAGCGACCAGTGGGCGCTGGTGCGCTCTGGCCAGGGCGCGGTGGAGGGCTTCCTCGACCTCCTCCTCGGCTTCGGCGGCGAGACCGACCACACCGTGCTCGACGAGGTGGTGGCGCGGCTCGCGTGGCTCGACGCGCGCGGCGTCTCCGAGATGGACCGGCCGCTCTTCCACGCCGTGGTGGCGAAGCTGTTCGCCGCGCAGGGCGCCGACCTCGGCTGGCACAAGAAGGACGGCGAGGGCGACGAGGCGCGGCTGCGGCGCGCCGCGGTGCTGCGTGCGCTGACGCTGGTGTCCCGCGAGCCCGCCGCGGTGATGGCAGCGCAGGAGCAGTTCGAGGTGCTCTCCGGCCACCACCCCGCGGCGGTCGACCCGAACCTGCTCGACGTCATCGTTCCCGCGGCCGCGCGCACGGCCGACCAGACCCGCTTCGACCTCCTCAAGGCCCGCGCCGCGGCAGAGCTCGATCCCGCCGCGCGCCGCCGCTTCCTCCACGCGCTCGCAATGGTCGAGTCGCCCGCGCTGGTGCAGCAGTCGGTCGAGCTGGTGCTCACCGACGCCGTGCAGATGCAGGACGTCTCGTCCTACCTCGGCGTCCTGATGGGCAACCGCGCCACCCGCGCGCAGGCGTTCGCGCTGGTGCGGGACCGCTGGGCCGAGGTCCACCAGAAGGCCGACTCGCCGATGCTGCTGCGCCGGCTGGTCGAGGGCCTGGGTGCCCTGCCCGAGCGCAAAGACCTCCTCGCCGTTGAGGCGTTCCTCGCGGCGCACCCGATCGAGGGCGCGCGGCAGGCGGTGGCGCAGACGCTGGAGCGGATGCGGC
This sequence comes from Deltaproteobacteria bacterium, assembly GCA_043782365.1. Taxonomy (GTDB): domain Bacteria; phylum Myxococcota; class Myxococcia; order Myxococcales; family 40CM-4-68-19; genus CAIWCD01. The sequence goes on along the minus strand of JAYWAO010000395.1, from coordinate 17,128 downwards.
TCGACGTCGCCCTGCGCGAGCGCCTGGTGCCCGAGCTGGAGGTGTGGCTGCGGAAGCACGCGTGAGCAAGAAGGATCGGCCGCTGCAGAAGGAAGGCCGCGAGGGCAAGCCCGCGCCCAAGCCGCTGCCAGACGCGCCGCCGATGCCCGTGCTGCACCGCGGGCAGGGGTTCGCGGTGGTCGACAAGCCCGCAGGCATCGCCGTCGAGGGGGACGGCGACTGCGTGGTGCGCAGGCTGTCGCGCCAGCTCGGTCCGCCCGGCGGGCGCGCCTTTCCGCGCGTGGTCCACCGGCTCGACTCGGGCACCAGCGGCTGCCTCGCCATCGCGCTCAACGAGAGGGCGCGCGCCGCGCTCGAGAAGGGCTTCGAGGACGGCAAGATAGACAAGGAATACCTCGCCCTCGTGCGGGGGAATCCGCCCGATATCGGCTCGTTCGATACCCCCTATGGGCCCGACCCGCGCGACCGGCGGCGGTTCACCACCAAGCTGCAGACCCCACGGCGGGCGCGGCTCTCGTTCACCGTCGTCGAGCGCTTCTCGCTCCCGGCCGCCTTGGTGCGCGTGCAGTTGGAGACCGGGCGCACCCACCAGATCCGCGTGCAGTTCGGCGAGGCAGGCTTTCCGGTGCTGGGCGACCCCACCTACGGCGACCTCGAGCCCTTTGACCTACACCCCGAGGCTCTCCCACGGCCCGCCCTGCACGCGGCGAAGCTCTCCTTGCCCTCGCCCGACGACGGCGCGCTGGTGACCTGCGCGGCGCCGCTGCCGGCCGACCTGCTCGCGCGTCTCGCGAAGCTGCGCTAGCGGCCGCCGAAGGCGCACGGCGACGCGTTCCCTGCCGCGGGGACAACCCACCCCGGGCGTTGCGCTACCGTATGAAGACCCGTATGATCCAAGGTGTGAAGACCGCCGCGCGCGCAAGGGTCACCGTCTCGCTCTCCGCGGGCCTCGTCCAAAGGCTCGATGCGCGCAGCGCGCGCGAGGGAGTCACCCGCAGCGGCCTGGTCGAGCGGCTCCTCTCTGACGCAGAATCCGAGAGCGAGCGGACCGCTCTCGAGGCGAGCGTCGCTGCGTACTATGCGAGCGAGCCCACCGAGGACGATGGCGCGCTCTCCAAAGAGCTCGCCCGGGCGGCGCGAAGAGTGTTTACCGGCAGCGGGTCCCCACCCGAAAAGCGCCGGAGCCGCCGGTGAAGCGTGGTGCCCTGCATTGGGTCACCATCGACAAGCGCAGGCCGGCTGTCATCGTCTCGCCGGAGATCCGCAACCGGCACGCGTCAGACGTGGTGGTGATCCCGTGCTCGACCTCGAGCCGGCCCATGGTGTGGCACGTCCGGCTGGAGCGGGGCGAGGCAGGGCTCGCCTCCACCTGCTTTGCGAAGTGCGAGCAGGTGACGACGCTCTCGAAAGAGTGGATCGATCCGGCGCCGCTCGGGATGCTCTCGGCCAGGCGGCTGCAGGAACTCGAGCGTGCGCTGCTCTCCGCGTTGGGGATGCCACCGGCGTAGTGCGCCTGGCAAGCCCACCAGCGCGCTCGACGCGCCTGGCCGTTGACTCGCTGCCCCTCGGAGGCAAAGAGTCTCCACGCCACGCAGCTTTCGCAGAGGTCCTCGCCTGCCCTCCGGCCTTCCACCGCTCGCCGCAGTCGTGCTCGCCGCCGGCCTCTCGAGCCGCATGGGGCGCAACAAGCTCCTGCTCGAACTGGGCGGTGAGCCGCTCGTGCGACGCGCGGTGCGGACCGCGCTGGGTGCGGGTCTGGGGCCAGTGCTCGTGGTCACGGGCCACCAGCGCGAAGGGATCGAGGCGGCGCTCGCGGGCCTCGCCTGCACCCCGGTCTTCAACCCCGACTACGCGCGCGGGATGAACACCTCGCTGCGCGCGGGCTTCCGCGCCGTGCCCGACGCCTGCGCTGGCGCGGTGGTGCTGCTCGGCGACATGCCGTTCATCGAGCGCGAGCACGTCGCGCGCCTGTGCGAGGCCTTTCGCGCAGGGTCCGCGAAGATCGTGCTCTCCCGCTTTGGCGGCGTCACCGCGCCGCCCATCCTCTACGGCGCCGGCGCGTTCGACGCCCTGCGCGCGCTGCCCGACGACGCGCCGGGGAAGTCGGTTATCGAAATGTATCGAAGCGAGACAGCCGCCGTCGAGCAGCCCGCCGCCGCGCTGCGCGACCTCGACTTGCCCGCCGACGTCGAGGCGGCCCGGCCCCACTTCGAATGCCGCTCACTGAACGGGGTCGAGGCACCCGAATCCGGAGCCCCGGCCCGCTGCCAAGTGACCGGCATTGGGCTTAGACCCCAACCCCCGGAGCCGCCCGGCCGGGGGTCAGCCGCCGCCGGGGCCGCCTCCCAAAGCTGATCGGTGCTCTAGGGGAGCCGCGGGCGGTCGCGACCGTCGGGCGATCTCAGCCAGACGAAGCTGGGGCAGCAGCTACGGCTCCCGCCGCGCCTGCCTCCGTTCGCCAGCGAGCTAGAAGCGGAGCTCGGCGCCAGCCCCGAGCCCGATCACCTGCGAGCCGAGGAACTTCTGGCCGGTCCCGGCGAAGGGCATATCGGCCGTCGCCTCGAGGTAGATGCCGACGAACGGCAGGTTGAACTTGAAGCCCGCGCCCAGCCGGAGCCCCACCGAGACGTCGTGCGGCTCGAGGTGGATCGGCAAGGAGGCGCGCGCGAAGAAGGGCAGCACGGGGACGTTGAGGATCATCGCGGGGCCGACGAACGAGCCCGTCCGCTGGAGCGAGCCCGTCGAGGCAAAGCCGATGTTGCCCTCGAGGCCGAAGCCGATGAAGTCGCTCGGCCCCTTGAGCACCAGCACGTCGATGGCGGGCTGGATGCCGTCGGAGATGGTGTACGAGCCGCCGTCGTTGATGTGGGTGGCGAGCGGGACCTCTCCGCCGACGCGCAGGCCCCAGTCGGCGCGGGCTGCGGAGGGCGCGGCACAGATGGTAAAGGCGGCGAGGGCGGCGAGCGCGGTCGTGCGGAGCAGGGCGGCGGGGATCAGCTTCACGGTGTCCTCCAGTGGTCTAGGTGCCAGCGTCGAACTCGCAGGCGTTCGCTTCGAGGTGAGGACCCGCCAGCCCGCCGAAGGTTCACTTCGTGAGCGCGGTCACCAGCCCGAACGCCTCATCTTGTCACGACTCTTGTCACGATCCTGGGCTGCGCGGTCGATCACCAGCGAAAGCCCGTGCCCCGCGCGCTTCGGCCGCGGCCGCTGATCGGAGAGCTTTTCGACACCGCGGTGCTATCATCCCAGGCTGCCGCGGGGAACTCTCTCCCCGAGCGGGCCCCGACTTGCTCCCGATTGTCGATGGCGATCCGGTCCGCTCCTCCTGCGGACACCGGACCTGTGCGACCTCCCAGGAGCAGCAAGCAGGGGCTCCCATGCGCCGCACCATCGCCACGCTCGACCTCGCCTCCGGCACCGTCTCCGACCGGGCCAGCAACACTCCCACCCTCGACGTGCCGGCCGACTTCGACCGGACGACGACCTCGGCCCAGCTCGACCTCTCCTCGCACCTGCACTACTCCACCTACGGCAAGCCCGTGGTGCGCCCCGCCTTCGTGCGGCCGCTCTCCTGGCGGACCCGCGGCGAGGAGTGCCTCGTCGAAGAAGAAGGCGGCGCCACCCCGGGGAGCAACCGCTTCCACCTCTGCGCGGTGGAGCGGCTCCCGCTCGAGACCCTCGGCGAGCTGCACGCACGCCGGGGCACGGCCGAGGCCGAGGTCGAAAGGCCCGCGCGCAAGGCCGCGGCGCCCAAGAAGCCGGTCGACACCTTCGGCCGCATGCTCCGCGCGGCGCGGGCGTCCAAGTGATCGGCCGCCACGTCGCCGAGGCGCTCGCCGCCTTCTGCGTCGTGGCGTGGCTGCTCGCGGTGGCTGGCGCGGAGTCGTACGGGCCGACCGTGCACCTCTTGCCCGTGGCCGCGCTGGTGCTCCTCGTCTTCGTGCGCCAGCCGCTGCCCGAGAAGAGCTCCTACCAGCGCTGGCTCAAGCGGGCCAAGGTGCGCCGGTAGCTTACACTTGGATTACACTTACGACAGCGCCAGCATCCGCTCCACCGGCACGAGCGCGCGCCGCCGCAGGCCCTCGTCGAGCGTGATCTCCGGCGCGCGGTCGCGCAGCGCCAGATAGATCTTCTCCAGGCTGTTGAGCCGCATATAGGGGCAGATGGCGCAGTTGCAGCCCGAGGCGGGCGGCGCCGGGATCAGCTCCGCGTCGGGCCGCGCCTTCTGCATCAAGTGCAGGATGCCCACCTCGGTGGCGACGATGAAGCTCTTCGCCGGGCTCTGCGCCACGTAGTCGAGCAGGCCGCGCGTCGAGCCGACGTGGTCGGCCAGGTCGAGCACGCTCGCCTCGCACTCCGGGTGGGCGATGATCTTGGCGGCGGGGTGCTGCGCCTTCAGCCTGAGCAGCTGCCGCGCGGTGAACTGCTCGTGCACCACGCAGAAGCCCGGCCAGAGCTGAAGCTCGCGGCCCGTGCGCTTCTGCACCCAGGCGCCGAGGTGGCGGTCGGGCGCGAAGACCAGCTTCTGCTCCTTGGGGAAGCTGGCGACGATCTTCTCGGCGTTGCTCGAGGTGCAGATGACGTCGCTGAGCGCCTTCACCCCCGCCGAGCAGTTGATGTACGAGATCACCTTGTGGTCCGGGTACTGTCCCAACCACTTGCTGAACTCGGACGCGGGGCAGCGGTCGGCCAGCGAGCAGCCCGCGTCGAGGTCGGGGATCAGCACCTGCTTGGTGGGGTTCAAGATCTTCGCCGTCTCGGCCATGAAGTGCACGCCGCAGAAGACGATCACCTTGGCCTGCGTCCTGGCCGCGGCCTGCGAGAGCTGCAGCGAGTCGCCGACGAAGTCCGCCAGGTCCTGGATCTCGCCGTCCTGGTAGTAGTGCGCGAGGATCACCGCGTCGGCCTCCTTGCGCAGGCGGGAGATCCCGGAGAGCAGCGCGTGGCCTTGAGGGACCCCTTCGAGCGAGGCGCGGCCGGGAGCGGGCTGGGCGATGGGAAGCATCCCCGGAGTGTAGCAGCGGCTGCTGCGCGGCGCGCGCGCCGAGGTCGCCGACTCCGCGCACGCTGTCCACGCTTCACGGCAGCTGCAGGAAATCCTTCCGGTCGCGCAGCGCCTGGCCTTTGACGGCGCCGCAGCCCCTCGCCTGCTCGCGGGCCGACGCCGGCACCGCGACCGCCCAGCACTCCGACCAGCCGCAGCGTCCGCGCCGCTGCTGGTACACGGCCAACGGCGCGCGGCACCGCTTGCGCAGGCTGCGAAGCTGCTTCTCGGCGTAGTGCTGCGTGCCGACCGTGAGCAGCAGCACGAGCCGGTCGTCCGGCGAAGACGCGGCGGCCCGCGGGGCAGGCGGGGCGCGGCCCCCCGTGAGATCGACCGCCTCGGCTTCTGGCTCGGCGGCGTCTGCTTGGGCGGTCTTGGAAGCGGACTTGGGCCGCTCGTCCGGCTCCGGGTCGCGGGCGAGCGCGGCCTCGGCCATCTCGGCCGCCAGCTCTGCTTCGGAGAGCTCCGCGCGGGTCCGCTGCAGCTTCACCCACAGGCCCACCGAGAGGAGCAGGGCGCAGACGAGCGCCGTGCCCAGCACCGCGCCGAGCGCGTTCAGCCTCCAGCTGGAGCCGCCCGTGAGGACCGCGGCCTCCAGCCTGGCGGCGCTGGGGTCGGTCTCGTCGTCGGGGCTGGACTGCGCGCGCGCCCCGGCTGGCCTGTCGCCGACCTTGAGTTGTGCGGTCTGGATGTGGCGCTGGTCCACGGGCGGCACGGAGCACCCCTTGCGCTCTCTCTACACCACGGTCCGGGCCGGAGTCATCGGTCACCCAGGCCGCGCCCGGGCCCGCTCCCCGCTGCCGGTTGCGGTATTGTTTGCAGCGCTGCGGCATTTCTCCGCAAGACACGCAAGCCGGGCCCCTGAAATCTTGCGCGCCCTGCAACGGGTGCTGACCGCCGCGACTAAGCCGGCACGTGTGGATTCGCCTCGCGCACCAGCCGCGCCAGCGCCGCGACGATCGCCCGCGCGCCGTCGTCCGATTGGGTAAATCGATAGTCCGAGCGCCCGGCCGTCAACAGCTCCACGCGGGCCAGATCGAGCTCCTCGCGGAAGGTCGCCACCGTCACCGCGCGGCCCTCGACCACCACGCCGATCGCCGCCCGCTCCTCGAGCAGCGAGAGCAGCTCTTTCTTCAGGCTGCGGGGTAGGGCGCCGTCGCTGCGGGCGACCAGCACGCCCGGCGCCTCCTCCACGGCGGTCTCGGCGAGCGCGCGCGCGGGGGCCACCGTCTCCGCGTGCTGCTCCTGCAGGGCGCGCAGCCTGGGCTCGAGCGCTGGGGGCCAGGGCGCGGGCATCGCCACCAGCGCGGCGCAGATCGCTTGGCGAAGCTCCTCGCGCGGCTTGCTCCGCAGCGCGCTCTGCGCCTCGCTGAGCGCGTCGAGCAGCAGCTTGCCCCGCGCGGTGATGGCGTGGCCGCGGCCCGGTGAGTCGGCGGCACGCGCGTCCTCGTCGGCCTCGGGCCAGGGCTGCACGCCGGCGCGCAGGTACTTCACCGCCGAGAGCAGTCCGTCGAGGTCGGCGTGGGCCACCACCACGTCGACGTGGCCCGCGCGCGCGACCACCTCGGGCGTGACCAGCTCGGGGCAGGCGTGGGCGTCGCGGTTGGGCACCAGCAGGAAGCGGTCGTCGCCGCGCACCGAACTCCAGCCGAGCGGGTGTTCATGGTGATCGATCCAGATCGCCAGCCGATCGCCCAGCTGGTCGAGGAACGGCACCGTGCTGCGCTGATAGTTCTCGGCGGCGGCGAAGGCGATGTCCACCACCGCCACCCGCCCCTCGGGCGCCGGGGGGAGCGCCGCAGCCTGCTCGACGAAGAGAACGCGCATCGCTGCGACAAGCCACGCCAGCAGCCGCCGGGTCAAGGTACAATCCCAGGCCCATGCAGAACCTGCGCGACAAGCTCCTCAAGGCCGGCCTCGTCACCGAGACCCAGGTGAAGAAGGCCCTCGAAGCTCCCAAGGCCGCTCCCCGGCCTCCGCCCAAGCCGGCGCGGCCGCAGCACGCCCGCCCGCAGCAGCAGCGGCCCGCGCAGCAGCTGCGTCCGCTCTCGGAGACCGAGCTGCAGGCGGAGCAGGCGTTCCGCGCTCGCGACGTCGAGGTCTCGGAGGCGCGCCGCAAGGAGGCCGCCAAGGCTGCCGAGGCGAAGGCGCAGTCGGAGCGGGCCCGCGCGCTGCGTGCGCTGGTCCAGAAGCACCAGCTCACCCAGCCGCCCGTCGGTGAAGCGCAGTTCCACTTCGTGCGCCGCAGCGGAAAGGTCGGCCGTCTGCTGGTCACCAGCGAGACCCAGCAGCTGCTCGAGCAGGGCGCCGCCGCGGTGGTCGAGAACCCGGGCCAGCCTGATCCGGTGGTGCTCCCGGCCGAGGCCGCCAAGGAGGCCTACCGGCTCGATCCGCGCAGCGTCTTCTTCTGGAACGGGCCGCAGAAGCCGATCGGATTCGAGGACGTACCCGACGCAGCGCCGGACGCAGCAGCCGACGCAGCAGCCGCAGGGTCCGTCGAAGGCTAGTTCGCTACTCGCCGCGGTCCTTGCGCTGCTTGTAGCGCACGATCGCGAGCACCATCGCCACCACCCCGCAAGCGATGGCGAGGCCGTAGCCGACCTGCTTGGAGAGCGACCCCGTCTGGGCCATCCCCGTGAAGAAGAGGGTCATCAACACCAGGAAGTTGATCGCAGGTCCCAAGGGGCTCCTTCAGGCGCTGTGAAGGCGGCGCACTCCACAGCGTAGCAGCGCGCGGTGTCAATTGCTTGCCCGACCGGGGCGCGGATGCGGAAGGCAGCGTCCCCGACGCCTCTGGCGGCGCCGATCAGCCCGCGAGCGTGAAGCCATCTTTCTCGCGGCTCAGCTCGAGGACCTGCGGGTGCGGCGCGTCGTCCGTCAGCGCCGCCGCCAGCGCCTTGTGGCGCTCCTGCACCACCCGCCGCACCGCCTTGAGCGTGGGCGTCAGCTCCCCAGCCTCGATCTGCAGCGGCGCATCGACCAGCGCCACCCGGCGCACCCGCTCCGAGGGCACGGCGGCGAGCGTGTTGGCCGCCTGCAGCGCCTCGGTGATGGCGCGGCGCAGCTCGGGCACCCGCACCAGCCAGGAGAGCGGCGCGGGCCCTTCGGACTGCGCTCCGCCCTCCAGCAGCGCCTCGGGCCACAGACCCAGCTGCTCGACGAACCGCCGCGCCGCGCCCACGGAGAGCCAGCAGAGCGCGGTCGCGTAGGTCTGGCCCACGCCCAGCACCACCGCCTGCTCGAGCAGCGGCGTGGCCGCCAGCAGCCGCGCCTCGACCTCGCCGCTCGGCACCTTCTCGCCGTTGAGCAGCTTGAAGACTCCGTCGATGCGCCCTCGCACGCGCAGGCCCGCGGGGGTCCACGCGCCGAGGTCGCCCGTCTTGAGCCACCCATCTGGCGTGAAGACGGCGCCCGTGGCGGCCGGGTTGTTCCAGTAGGCCTCCATGACCTGGGGCCCGCGGACCTGCACCTCTCCTGCGCCCGGGCCCGCCTGCTCGCTGGGGGCGAGGCGGACCTCGGTGCCTGGCAGCGGCCAGCCGGTCACCCCCGAGGTGCGCGGCGCGTGCGGACCGGTGAGCGTGCAGCAGGGGCTCGACTCGGTGAGGCCCCAGCCTTCCTGCACGGGCACGCCCGCGTCTTCAAAGAATCGATAACAGCCTTCGGGCAGCGGCGCGGCGGCGGTGAAGACGAAGCGGAGGCCCTCGTGCAGCAAGGCCGCGCGCGCCTTCGCGTCGGCCTGCGCCCGCGCCACCAGGGCCTGGTAGACGCGCGGAACGCTCAGGTAGAGGGTCGGCTTCACCTCGGCGAGGTTCGCCAGCAGCCGGTCGAGGTCGCGGCCGCGCGAGTCGTCGAGCACCAAGAGCGCCCCGCTCCAGAGCGCCAGCAGCCGCTCGAAGAGCGAGCCGAAGCAGTGGTGCCACGGCAGGTAGGCGAGCAGCACGTCGGACGGCCCCACGCTCCACACCTGCGCCATCGCCGCCTGCTGCGAGAGCACGTTCTTGTGGCTGAGCGGCACGCCCTTGGGACGGCCCGTGGTGCCCGAGGTGTAGAGCAAGAAGGCGACCTCCTCGGCCCGCACCGCGCTGGTGGCCGCGTCGACCGCCTCCAGCGCCCGGTGCTCCGCGGCCGGCCCGCGCGTCCCGGGGAGCTCCTCGAGCGCGGCGAGCCCGAGCGCGCGCGAGTCGCCCACCAGCGGGTGGTCGTCGAGGACGACGAGGCGCTCGACCTGTCCGCCGGCCACTCCGGCGAGCTTCTTCTGGTGCAGCGCCGAGCCGCAGACCGCCACCCGCGCGCCGCTGTCGCGCAGGCAGTGCAGCACGAGGTCGGGCGGGTAGTCGGAGTAGATCGGCGTCGAGATGGCCCCCAGCGAGAGGAGGCCCAGCTCGACCAGCAGCATCTCGATGGAGTTCGACGCGATCACGAGCACCCGGTCGCCGCGCGAGACGCCGAGCGCGTGAAAGCCGGCCGCCACCGAGCGGCGTCGCCGGTCGAGCTCGCTCCAGGAGAGGTCCTGCCACGCGCCGCCAGCAGCGCTCCGGAAGCGCACTGCGGGCTTGTCGCCGAGCTTCGCCGCCTGCGTGCGCACCAGCGCGGCCACGCTGTGCGGCTCCCACGCGGGGAGCGGCCAGCCCGCGACGGGCTCTTCGAGCGAGGCGGGCGGAGCGAACCCGTGCCGCGCGGACTTCCTTGCGTCGATCATGTCAGCCATGCGGCCCGATACAGTAACAGGAGCGCAGTGGCGTAACAGCAGAACCAATCGCCGCACTGCGGTAAAGCACCTGGTCGCGCGAGGGTGGGGGCGAGGCGCCCGTCGTCACCGGGGCCGCGCCCGGCCGCCGCCGGGCCCCGAACCCCAAATGCAAAACGGGCCACCCCCGGTGAGGGAGCGGCCCGCTTCGCGCAGCCCCAGGTGAAGAGTATTACTTCTTCGCCTTCTCGGCCTTCTCGCGGAACTCCTTGATCATCTGCTCCTGCGTCGAGCGGGGCACCGCCTGGTACTTCTGGAACTCCATCGAGAACTCGCCCTTGCCCTGGGTCGCCGAGCGGAGGTTGGTCGAGTAGCCGAACATCTCGGCGAGCGGGATGTGGGCGGTCGCGACCATGTAGCCCTCGACCGTCTCGGTGGACTGGATGACGCCGCGGCGCTGGTTGAGCTGGCCGACCACCTGCCCCTGGAACTCCTCGGGGGCAGAGACCTCGACGTTCATGATCGGCTCGAGGATGACCGGCTTGGCCGCCTCGTAGCCCTCGCGGAAGCCCATCAGGGCCGCCGTCTTGAACGCCTGCTCGCTGGAGTCGACGGCGTGGTGCAGGCCGTCGTTGATCAGGCAGCGGATCCCAGTGACGGGGAAGCCGATCAGGGAGCCCTTCTTGACGGCCTCCTTGAAGCCCTTGTCGCAGGCCGGGATGAACTCGCGCGGGATCGAGCCGCCGGTGACGTCGTCGACGAACTCGTAGGTCTCGACGGCGTCGGCTGGCAGCGGCTCGACGTAGCCGCAGACGCGGGCGAACTGGCCCGAGCCGCCGGTCTGCTTCTTGTGCGTGTAGTAGAACTCGCCGCGCTGGGTGATGGTCTCGCGGTACGCGACCTGCGGCTGGCCGGTGACCACCTCGCAGCCGTACTCGCGCTTGATGCGCTCCATGTAGATCTCGAGGTGCAGCTCTCCCATGCCCGAGGCGATGGTCTGCGCGGACTCTTCGTCGCGGTGGACCCGGAAGGTGGGGTCTTCGCGCGTGAAGCGGTTGAGCGCCTTCGAGAAGTTGGCCGCGCCGGCCTTCTCCTTGGGGGCGATGGCGAGCGAGATCACCGCGTCCGGCACGTGCATCGAGGTCATGGTGATCTTGACGGTGTCGTCGGTGAAGGTGTCGCCCGAGGCGCAGTCGACGCCGAAGAGCGCGACGATGTCGCCGGCCTCGGCGTAGTCGATGTCGTGCTTGTCGTCCGAATGCATGCGGACGAGGCGCGGGACCTTCACCGACTTGCCGTTGACGTTGTTGGTGATGAAGTCTCCCTTGGAGACCTTGCCCTGGTAGATGCGCATGTACGTCAGCTGCCCGTACCGGCCGTCCTCCAGCTTGAACGCCAGGCCGACGAAGGGCGCGTCGGCGCGCGACTGGAGGATGATCTTCTCCTCGTTGTGCTTCTGGTCGTGGCCTTCGTTGACCACTTCCTTGGGCGACGGCAGGTAGTAGCAGACGCCGTCGAGCAGCGACTGCACGCCCTTGTTCTTGTAGGCCGAGCCCATGAAGACCGGGGTGATCTTCAGCGCGATGCAGCCCTTGCGGATGCCGCGCATCAGCGGCACCGCCGGGACCGGCTTGTCCTCGAGGAAGAGGGTCGCCACTTCGTCGTCGAAGTCACCGGCGGCCGCGACCATCTCGGCGCGCTTGGCCTTCGCCTCTTCGAGCAGCTCGTCGGGGATCGGCGCGATGCGGACCTTCTCGCCGTTCTCGCCGTCGAAGTAGTAGGCCTGCATCTTGACGAGGTCGATGACGCCGACGAACTTCTCCTCGGAGCCGATGGGGATCTGCATCATCACCGCGTTGTGCGAGAGCTTCTCCCGGAGCTGCTGGGTGACGCGGAACGCGTTGGCGCCGGCGCGGTCCATCTTGTTGATGAACGCCAGCCGGGGGACCTTGTAGCGGCGCATCTGGCGGTCGACGGTGATCGACTGCGACTGCACGCCGGAGACCGAGCAGAGCACGAGGATGGCGCCGTCGAGGACGCGCAGCGCGCGCTCTACCTCGATGGTGAAGTCGACGTGTCCGGGGGTGTCGATCAGGTTGATCTTGTGCTCGACGCCTTCGCCGAGCGGGCCCGCCTGCGGGGTCCACTCGCAGTAGGTGGCGGCGGACTGGATGGTGATGCCCTTCTCGCGCTCGAGGTCCATCGAGTCCATCTTGGCGCCGACGCCGTCCTTGCCCTTCACCTCGTGAATGGCGTGCACCTTCCCCGTGTAGAAGAGGATGCGCTCGGAGAGGGTGGTCTTGCCCGAGTCGATGTGAGCCGAGATGCCGATGTTGCGGATGAGGTCGATGTTCGCGGTCGCCACTTGGATCTGCCCTTCTGTTTGGAAATGCCGCCCGAAAAAAGAGGCCCCCCTTACTGCGATCCAGGTCCTCTTGGCAAGGGCCGCGCCCGCAGTAGTGGAAAGAATCGGGCGAGCAGCTGATGCCGGTCGGCCCCTCGGGTTGCTCTGGCGATGGCCCCCCGCTGACAGAGGCCTACCCCGTGGCCGTGGCCCCGGCCGCGCAGCGTGTAAGCGGGCACGCCGCCAAGGGACGGCTCGGAGGCGGTGAAGGAGAACCGCGAGCTGCGCACCCGGCCCCAGCCCAGCGCGCGGCCGAGGCGCAGGTGCACCTCCTCTGCGGTGAAGACGCCCAGGCCGGCCACGTGCAGGCGGCGCAGCAGGCCGTCCGGGCCGGGTTCGGGCGTCAGCGAGATCGGCCGCCGGACCCCGAGCGCCTGCGCCAGGCGAGGCTCGTCCACGGTGAGGCTCCAGGCCAGGGGAAGCTCTCCTGCGCGCTCCTGGCAGGCGGCGGGGGCCTGCTCGCCTTGCCCGGGGCTGGCGGGTTCGAGCGCGTCGTCGATCGCGACGCCGGCCTCTTCGTCGTCCGGGGAGGCAGCGGGCCAGATCTCGCGGGCCGCAGCCGTGTGCCCACCGCAGGCCGCGTGGTGCAGGGCGGCGGCGACCGCTCCCGAGGCCAGCACCAGCACCTCGCCCCTGGTGCTGCGGGCTGCCTCCACCGCGGCCGGGAGCCCCGACTGGCCTTGGTAGACCTGGCAGTGGGTCTGGTCGCAGAGCGGGGCGCCGGTGGGGTGGCGGCGGCTCGGCGCCGGTCCGGTCCCAGCGGCCGCCTGCTCGGCCCGGCTCACCGCGAACGAACGGACCACCACCGCGAGCGCCTCCAGCGCGGCCGGGGGCGCGCCCGGGCCCAGCTCGGCCTCGACCACGCCTGCGACGTACTCCTCGAGCGGGACCTCGTTGATGAAGTGTAATACGCCGCCGCGGGCCGACACTTCGAGGGCGCCGGGGAAGCGGCGCGGCCGGGGCAGACCCTGCACGCGCACGAAGAGCGGGCTGGACGCCGCGCCGAGGCGCAGCAGCGGCGCCGGGCCAGCCATGCGCGCGCCTTCGAGGCGGACCGTGTCTTCTTCGGCGACTGCGTGGAGCATGCCCTCGGCCGCGGTGATGGACGCCTCTCGCGGGTGGAGCAGCGCGAGCACCTCGACGCGCAGGAGCAGGGCGCAGAGGAGAGGGAGCATGCGGTGAGCAGTAGCACGCGGGAGCGGGGATCGCCGCGGCGCCCTGCTGCGCGTTTGCCGCGCCTCCAAGCCCAATGCCGGTCACTTAGCAGCGGGCTTGAGGTCGCACTCAGGAGCCCCGGCAAATGCCGGGGCTAGAAAAACGGTCGCCCCTACGGGGCTGCCTCCTTGAGCGACAGATCTGGCGAACCGGGACAAGAACCTCGGGTCATCACTCAAGGAACCCGCGGCCAAGGTCGACCCTGGACGCACCCGGCGCACGGCTCGCAGCCCGGAAGGGCGGCTGTCCTTCTAGCCCCGGCATTTGCCGGGGCTTCTGAGTGCGACCCCAACCCCGGTGCTAACTGATCGGCATTGGCTCTAGACTAGAACCCGACGCCGAGCCGCAGGCTGCCCGAGACCAGCCGGGTGAACTGCGTCGGCGGCGCCACCCCGCCGGCCAGCTTGTCGCTCTGGATGACGTTGGTCCCGAACGCCACGCCGCCCTCGAAGCCGATCGTCGCCGCGCCCGCCACCAACCGCAGCCCGCCGGAGAACCGCTGGTAGAGGTTGTCCTGCAGCTTCACGGTGTGGAACACCCCGTCGTCGGCGGTGGGGTCCTTCGGGTCCTCGAGGGCGGGCTTGAAGTCGATCACCCCGCTGGTCGCGTGGATCATCACCACGCCGTACGAGAAGAACGGCTGCAGCTTCACCATCCCCGCCACGCCGATGCTCTTGGAGAGCAGCGCATCGGCCCCCACCATGCTCAGGTCGAGGTCGCCGGTGCCCACCAGCCGCGCGCCCCAGGCCCGCGCGCCGAGGTCGGGCGCGTAGTCGATGCCGTCGATGAGGCCGAACCGCACCTGCGCGCCGAGCGCGAGGATCTGCGAGCCCGCGAGGTAGCTCGCCTGCATCCCGATCTCCAGCGAGCCGCCGAAGCCCTTGCGCAGCGTCAGCGTCGAGACCGAGAGCAGCGCCGGCGGCGTCGAGGTGGCCTGCGTCCCGGCGGTGGCCCACTCGTCGGCGTCGAGCTTGAGCAGCGCGCCCGTCTGCGAGAAGCCCAGCTCGAACCCGCTCTGGCCGGTGCTGCCCGCGGGCTCGACGAACCCGGGCACGAGCGAGAGCCCGAGCGACGCCGAGAGCCGCGCGAACCGCCGCTGCGCCGCAAAATCAGGTTCCGCACTCTCGGTTTTCTTGTCGCCCGCCGAGCCGTCGCAGAGCGTGCAGACGACGATGGTGTCCGGGTGCCCGAGCCGCCACAGCTGCAGATCGTTGTCCCCGGCCCGCGCGCCGCCTGCGAAGAGGAGCGCCGCGAGGCCCAGTGTCACTGCGAAAGACGGCTTGCGCACGCCTTCGTTGCTACCAGCGCCTCCGAGAGGGGTCAAGGAAGCGCTGGCCGTTGCATGCGCTAGTTGATGTTGACCCGGTCGGCCTTCACGTTCAGCTGCGGGCCGGCCTTGATCGAGCCCTTCTGCTTGATGGTGAGGTCGAAGGTGCTGCCGACGTCGATCTTGGTGGTCTTCTTGGTCTTGATCTCGAGATCCTCGCAGTTGAGGATGATCTTCTTCTCGGCGTGGAGCTCGATGTCGCCCTCCTTCGCCTCGATGATGAACTTCTTCTCCTTCACGTCGAAGGTCATCGTCCGCTTGCCGGACTTGTCGGCGATGATGATCTTCTCGGCGTCCTTCTTGTCCTCGAGCACGATCTTGTGACCCGACTTGGTCATCAGCATGCGCGTGGAGTTGTCGTCGTTGTAGGCGTCCTTCATCGGCATGTCCTTGCCGTTCCAGAGCGCGCCGACCACGTACGGCTTGTGGGCCTCGCCGCGCTCGAACGCGACCAGGACCTCGTCGTTCACTTCCGGGATCCAGTAGAAGCCGCGGCCCGCACCAGCAGCGGGCTGCACCACGCGGACCCAGTCGCTCTCGGGCTTGCCCGGGAGGCGCGGGAAGCAGACCTTCACCCGGCCCGACTTCTTGTCGTCCTTGACGTTGGTGACGATCGCCACCTCGACGCCGAACATCTTGGCGTCGCCGGTCGCGGCGCTCTCATGCGCCTTCTGGAGCATCGAGAAGATATTGGATTCGCTGCCCATGTGCTTTGTCCCTCGGCGGCCGGTTTGCCGTCAGCTGTCGCGGTGCGGGCTACAGGATGGGCGGGAGCGTCAGCACGGTGCCCGGCTTGACGTCCTTCGGGTCGTTGATGCCATTGGCGTCCGCGATCCGGCGCCACTCGGCCGGATCATCGTACTCCTCGTGCGCCAGCAGCGCGAGCGTCTCGCCCTGCTTCAGCGTGCGGCGCTTGGTGTGGTCGGGCGACTCACGCGGCTTCTCCTCGACCTGCTCCTTCGCCGTCTTCGCTTCCTTGATCGACAGGTTGGCGACCGCGCGGCACGGCTTGCCCGACGGCAGGAACATCGTGTACCGCAGCGACAGGCTCTCGATGACGCCCTTGAACTTCTGGCTACCCCAGGTGAACATCACGATCGGGGGGCGGTGGATGGTCTCGTCCACCGTGGCAAGCTTGAGCAGCTTGTCGGTGTACTTGCCCTTCACGTCGTCCTTGGTCTCGTAGGTATCGAAGAAGAGCTCGACCGTGAGCACCGCCGGATTGCCGGACGTGAACTGCTGCTCGGGCAGATCGAGGCCAGGGGCCTTGTGAGGCTCCCACTGGACGCTCTTCTGGATGGAGTATTCCTTGGGATTGAACAAGACGTCGATCGTCTCGTTCTTGTCCACGTTGATGATCTTGGCCTTCTCGAGTGCCATGACGATCTCCTGGCCTGACGCTTGGGGTGCTGAAAGGGTTAGCCGCCGAACCGCTCGCGGTCGGACGCGATGCGGCGGCGGATGCGGTGGTAGATGCGCTGCGCGATGGCGTCGACCGAGCCTTCGATCTTCGAGTGGGACGTGCCCTCGTCGGCGCTCTTGCCGCCGCCTTCGTGGCCGTGCCCTGCGCCGTGCTTCTTGGCGCGCGGCTCGTAGTGGGCCTGCGCGGAGGTGCCGCCGAAGCCCGACCCGCCGCCCATAGATTCGAGCGGAGGAGGGGCAGGCGGAACCGCCGCGACGATCGACATCGAGAGCGAGTCGAGCTTGGAGGAGCCCGTCTGCCTGCCGGCTTGATTCCCGGCTTGATTCCCGGTGACCGTGCCTGCGCGGCCCGCGTTGTCCATCGCGATGTAGACCGACTCGGCGCCCTTGCCAGAGGCCGCGCCCGCTGCCGCCCCGCCGCCCGTGCCGAGCGCGAGGATGGCGAGCTTGCCGTCGAGCGAGGACATCGAGGAGGCGTTCTCATCCCAGGAGCGGTCCATGCCGCCCGCGTCCGAGCCCGAGCCCGAGCCGCCCCGCTGCTGCGCGCCGTGCCCGCCGCCCGAGGGGTGCACGAGGATGGAGCGCCAGAGCGTGGCAGCGGAGTTGGCCGCGCGCAGCGCCGAGCGCAGGGGGCGCCCGAAGCGGCTCTCGCCCTCGCTGGAGTCGTCGTCGTCGCCGGCGTCGTCGGCTCCGCCGCCCGAGGCCGAGCCAGAACCGCCCGAGGACCACCAGAGCGGCGCGCCAGCGTAGCGGAAGCGCAGCGCCGTCGGCAGCGAGGGGAGCGCCTCGCGGCGCAGGCTGCCCATGTCGGAGCTGCCGCCGGTCATCCCGGAGCTGCCGCGGCCGATGCCGCTGAAGTCCCAGGAGCCCATCCCGCCGGCAGAGGCCGCTGCGCCGCCGCCCAGCTGGTAGAGCGAGATCGAGGACGCCTTGCCGCCGGGCGCCATGCCGGGCTCGCCCCAACGAGTGGAGACGGCCGAGCTGCTGCTCGCCTGCGCGCTGGAGATGATGTTGCTGGTGCCGGGCGCG
>JAYWAO010000394.1:0-4218 GCA_043782365.1 Deltaproteobacteria bacterium | reverse complement strand
GTCGGAGCGGGCGCAGGCTTGGGCGCGGCCTTCGCGCCCGCCTTCACACCCTGCTTGCCGGGCTTCGGGTCGAGCGAGGCGAACGCCTTGCCCACCAGCGCGGCCACCTCGGCCGCGGAGATCGGACCCACCGCGAGGATGGCCGCCTCGCGCGGATCGAACCCGGCGAGGAACTTCCTCACGTCGGCGAGCCGGGCCTTCTGCACCGATTCGGGCGTGCCCAGCGCGGGCTGCCCGAGCGGGCCGGCCCCGTAGAGCGCGCTCATGAACCCCAACGCCGCCTGCACGCGCGGCTCCGCGAGGTTCGCCTGCAGCTCCGCCACGCGCTGGCCCTGGAGCCGCGTCCACTCGGCCTCTTCGAGGTTGGGCTTCAAGACCACGTCGGCGAGCAGCGGCACGAGCTGCGCGAACTTCGACGGCACCGCGGTGATCGCCACCTGGGTAGAGTCGGTGCCCGCGCCCGTGCGCAGCGTGGCCCCGAGCGCGTCGGCCCGGGCCGCCATCTGCGCCTGCGACTGGCCTGCGCTGCCGGCCTCGAGCATCGCGGCCGAGAGGGAAGCGAGGCCCGCGAGGCCCTCGGGATCGGCGGTGGAGCCGCGCCTTACCACGTAAGACAGGGCCTCCACCGGAGCGCCGGCCTTCTCGACCACCAGGATGGTGAGGCCGGAAGGAAGTGTAACACTATGCGGCACGGGCGCGGCGAAGTCGGCCAGCGGCGCGAGCTGGGGCTGCGCTTGGATCAGCGCCTCGCCGGCGAGCATCGGGTCGATCGGCGGGATCGCGGCGGCCTTGGCGGCAGCGGCGGCCTGCTCGGCCTCGGTGACCTTCGCCGCCTTCGCGGTCTCCTGCTCCTTGGCGAGGTCCGACATCGACCGGACCTTCTCACCGCCGCCCGTTGCGCAGGCGAAGGTCAGGACCGAGGCGAGCAGCGCCCCCAGCACGGAACCACCCAGAACGCGGGAGCGCATCACGCTGCTGCGCATCACGCTGCTGCTCATCACCCTGTCGTTCATCGCGCGCCCCCTGCAGCCTGCTTGGCTTCGGGTTGGACTTCGATCACCAGCCGCGGCGCGCCGAGCACCTGCTTCGCCATCGCCTGCACCGTCGCGGGCGTCGCCTCTGAGTAGCGGGCGAGATCGCGCGGGAGCGCGTTGGCGTCGCCGTAGCGCACCTGGAAGCCCGCGAGCAGCTCGGCGCGGGCCTGCAGGCCCTCCATGCCGCGCGCGAAGTCGGCGACGATGCGCAGCCGCGCCGACTCCACCTCGGCGGCGGTGGGGCCCTCGGTGATCAATCGATTGACCTCCTCGTCGACCACCTTCTGCAGCTCGCCGGTGGTGTGGCCGGGGCGCGCGAGCGCGTCGATCTGGAAGCTGCCCTGGAGGTCGAGCGACTCCTGGTTCGCCGAGACCTGCGTCGCGAGCTGCTCCTTCTGCACCAGCCGCTGGTAGAGGCGCGAAGCCTTGCCGCGCGCGAGGATCGACGCCAGCAGGTCGCAGTTCGCGTCGCCCGCCGTGCCGCCCGCCGGGCTCGCGTAGACGAGCAGCAGCTTGGGGAGCTCGACCTTGTCGGTGAGGGTCATGCGCTTCTCGGCGGTGGGCACGAAGACGGCGCCCGGGTGCCGCTCGGGGAGCGCCTTCCTGGGGATGAAGCCGAAGTACTTCTCGGCGAGCGCGTGCAGCTTCGCCTCGTCGAAGTCGCCGGTCACCGCCAGCGTCGCGTTGTTGGGGACGTACCAGGTGGAGAAGAACTTCTTCACGTCGGAGAGCGTGGCGGCGTCGAGATCCTTGGCGGACCCGATCGGCGTCCAGGAGTACGGGTGCGTCGGCGGGTAGAACTGCTCCACCGCCGCCAGCGAGGCCATGCCGTAGGGCCGGTTCTCGTAGCTCTGCCGGCGCTCGTTGAGCACGACCAGCCGCTGCGCCTGCAGCTTCTCGCTGGTCATGGTGGCGCCGAGGGAAGCCATCCGGTCGGCCTCCATCCAGAGGAACGTCTCGAGCAGGTTGCTCGGGCCGATCTCCCAGTAGACGGTGGCGTCGTGGCCGGTGTGCGCGTTGTTCACGCCGCCGGCGGCCTCCATCAGCGTGTCGAACCTGGGGTACGGCACCGCGCGCGCGCCCATGAACATCAGGTGCTCGAAGAGGTGCGCGAAGCCCGTGCGGCCCGGGTCCTCGTCGCGCGAGCCGACGCGGTACCAGAGCGCCACCGCCACGCCGGGCACCGAGTGGTCGGGCGCGGTGATCACCGTGAGCCCGTTCGGCAGCACCTTGGTGTTGGCGGTCAGCGTGAGCGGCGCGGCAGCAGGCGCGGCTGGCGGCGGCGATGCGGCCGGCGCGGCGAGGAGCAGGGCGATGCAGGGGAGGATCGACATACGCACCTTTCAGTGAGGCGGCGGACTCTGCAGCGATTGCGCGCGCGCACTGTGCAGAGGAGGCGGGGTGGATGCAAACGGGCGTAGAGCCGCGCTCTCTCCGCGTGCGTGCGCACGCAAGCACCGAGGCGAGCAGGAGCTTGGAGGCTCGCTACGAAGAGACAGCCGTCGCCGCCGCTCGTTGCACGCGGGGCTTGCCAGCGCCCGCCTTGCGCGGACCCGCCACCTTCTTCTTCGCCTTGGCGGGCCTCGCGACGACTTCCTCGCCGAAGCCCTCGCCCCAGCGCTGGATGGCCGCCTCCACCTCGCGGAAGCCGCGGCCGATGTCGGTGAGCGCGTACGCCACCCGCACGGGCGGCCCGCACTGCACCGTGCGGACGACCAGCCCCAGCTGCTCCAACTCCCTGAGACGCAGCGCCAGCATCCGGTCGCCCAGGTCTTCGAGCTTGGCGCCCAGCTCGGAGTAGCGGGCCGGACCCTGCTCCAGGGTGGCGATGATCAGGCCGTTCCAAGGGCGCGCGAGCACCGCCATCGCCTTCATGAACTTCGGGCAGAGATGGTGGGGAAACCGCAGCTTCATCGCGCAGCGCTCCTGGGAACTTTCTAGGATGCCTGAAGCGACGAAAAGTCGCACGCGGCGTCAGCTCGTCCCGCGGCGTAGAGTAGCGAAAACCGCGGAGGAGCCACCCATGAAGCGTTGGGAGATCAAGGCGCAGGGCATCGAGGGGCTGCAGCAGGTCGAGGCCGCCGAGCCAGCACCGGGGCCGCGCGAGGTGCTGGTGCGGGTCCGCGCCTGCTCGCTCAACTACCGCGACGTGCTCACTGCCGAGGGCAAGTACAGCCGCGCGCCCAACAAGGCTGGCCTCGTGCCGCTCTCCGACGGCGCGGGCGAGGTCGAGTCGGTCGGCGCCGAGGTGACCAGCGTGAAGCCCGGCGACCGGGTCGCGGGCAACTTCTTCCAGGCGTGGCACGGCGGGCCGTGGAAGGGCGAGTACGTGCCCTCGGCGATGGGCGGTGGAATCGACGGCATGCTCTCGGAAAAGGTCGTCCTCCAGGAGCAGGGCGTGGTCCCGCTGCCTGCGGGTTACTCCTTCGAGGAGGGGGCGACGCTCCCTTGCGCGGCGCTCACCGCCTGGAACTCGGTGGTGACGCACGGCGGCCTCACCAAGGGCGAGACGCTGCTGGTGCAGGGCACGGGCGGCGTCTCCATCTTCGCGCTGCAGATCGCCCGCGCGCTCGGCGCCGAGGTGATCGCCACGACCTCCAGCGCCGCCAAGGCCTCGCGGCTGCAGGCGATGGGCGTGAAGGCGGTGGTCAACTACAAGGAGGAGCCCGACTGGGAGAAGGCCGTGCTGGGCCTCACCGGCAAGAAGGGCGTCGAGCTGGTCTGCGAGGTGGGCGGCGCGGGCACGCTGGAGAAGTCGATCCGCTCGCTGGCGCACGGCGGCCGGGTGATGCTGGTGGGCGTGCTGGCGGGCGGAGTGTCGGCGGGCAACCCGTTCGGCCTCGCGATGAAGAACGCCACGCTGCGCGGGATCTACGTCGGCAGCACGAGCGAGTTCCTGCAGATGAACCGCTTCTTCGAGCAGCACGCGGTGAGGCCGGTGATCGATAGAGTATTTCACTTCGGGGAGGCGCCCGAGGCGCTGCGCTACCTCAAGAGCGGGGCCCACTTCGGCAAGGTGGTCATCTCGTTCGGGTAGGGCTCGCTGAGACGCCGAAGGCGCCCCGGAATCGCTGCCAGGGCGCCTTCGCTGCTTCGGGACGGACACCCACCCGCAGCCGGACGCAGCAGGCGGGTCGGACCGCACCTGGCGAGCCAGGCTAGAAGCTCGAGCCGCCGTGGATGT
>JAYWAO010000393.1:0-11653 GCA_043782365.1 Deltaproteobacteria bacterium | reverse complement strand
TGGTCGACACCGCCGCGGGGCAGCACCAGTCGGCTGCGTACAAGGCGATCAACCCGATGGGCAAGATCCCGTCGCTCACCGACGGCGCGTTCCACCTCTGGGAGTCGAACGCGATCGGCCTCTACCTCGTCGAGCTGGGCCCCGCGCACCACCTCATTCCGGGCACCGCGCAGGGCCGCGCCTCGATGCACCGGTGGCTCCACTTCCAGGCCGCGCATGTCTCGCCGCCCTGCGTGCCGCTCTTCCGCGCGCTCAACGAGCAGGTGAAGGCGTTCTGGAAGATCACCCCCTCCCAGCACGAGGTGGAGCAGGCTCGCCGCGAGCTGGCCCGGTTCCTCCCGGTGCTCGACAACGCCGTGCAAGGGCGGGAGTGGCTGGAGGAGGCCTTCTCGCTCGCCGAAATCGCCTTCGCGCCGCACCTCTGGATGATCGCCCAGGGAGGATTCGACCTCTCGGAGTGCCCGGCGCTGCAGGACTGGCTGGGCAGGATCTGGGCCCGGCCGGCGTGGAAGCAGACGGCGGCGCTGGTGTTCGGGAAGTAGGTCCTACAGCTCGGCCCCGGCGGGCGCCTGCGGCCAGCGCCAGCCGAAGAGCCGCGAGAAGTGCCACCACTCGCGCGGATTCGCCCTGAAGCCCGCTGCATGGAGCGCGGCCCGCAGCGCGTCGCGGTTCCGCCTCGCTGGACCGTCGGGCAGGGCGGCGTCGGCGTGGGCCGCGGGACCGAAGGCGTCGAACGCGGTCGGCAGCGCCACCGGGCTGCCGTCGAGCGCGGCCAGCCCGAGGTCGACGGCCACCCCGCGCTGGTGCAACGAGCCCCGCTGCGGATCGGCCACCGAGCCCGGGTGAGGATAGGCGGCGAAGAGCGCCCGCTGCGCCGCGGCGGGGCGCGTGCAGTCCCAGGCGACGAGCCGCAGCCCCTGCGCGCGCAGCCGCAGCGCAGCGAGCGCGAGCCGCCCGGCCACCGATCTCCGGAGCAGGCAGCGGGCGCCCGCGGGATAGAGCGCGCGCCCGGTGAGGTTCTGCGGGGTGGCGTAGACGAGCGAGACGATCAGCCCGGGCACCAGCGGCGCCGCCTCGACGAGCGGATCGGAGGCGTCGGTCGGCGCAGGCTCGACGGCCTTGGCGGTTGGAGTACCCGGCGCCGCGGCGGCTGCTGGAGCGAGCGCGCCCGCCGTGGCTGCCAGACCTGCCAGCAGGACCGCGGCGGCGGCGCGCACGGCCTACTTCAAGCGCTTCAAGGCGCGGATGATCTTCTCCTTCTCCTTGGTCCGCGTCGTCGACTTCGCGGCCGGGGCAGCCTTCGCCTCGGCCTTGCGCGAAGCGGGCCGCGCAGCAGCAGCGCGTGCGGCCAGCTTCGACACCAGCTCGGCCTCGAGGGCGAGCAGCTCGGCGCGCGCCTCGGGGTTGGTCTGCCCGCGGCGGGGCAGGGGCTGGCTCTTCGGGAGCGCGGCACCGGCTCGCATCCGAAGCGCCTTCTCCTCACGCGCGCTCAGGCTCGTGGCGGCGGCGCGGAGCAACGTCCGCACCTCGGTGCTCGTGATCGTGCCGGAGGAGTTCTTGGGGCTCACCATACCGGGCTCGTCTCCTTGCTGGTTCGCGCGCAGCCTACTTGGGGGCGTTGAGAGAGCAATTTTTCCGCCTCCGTCATCCGACCGACTCCGCGCTGGCCTGGAAGAGAGACTGCGGCCGGAATGCCGGGCTGTCCACTTTTCCTCCCACACGCGCGCACGCCGGCTGCAACGGGTTGACTCGTCGTCGCTCCTAGCTAGACGAGCCGCCCCTGGCTGCCGCCCCAGCGCGCGAGGTACGGGCCGAGGTCGAACTTCGCCCGGGTGGACCGGCTGGTCATCGAGCGGACCACGCCGAAGATCTCCCGCTCCGGGAAGGGCCGGTCGTGCAGGCCCAGGCACCAGAGGAAGCCGGCGTAGCTGTTGGCGTCGCGCCCGTCGAGCGCGTACTTGTCGTTGAGCCACCTCATCCGCCGGTGGGCCTCGGCGGCGTCCGCGCTCCAGAGCAGCAGGCTCTTGCCCCAGAGCATCCGCAGATAGCCGTGGATGCGGCCCTCGCCGAGGAGCTGGCGCTGGGCCGCGTTCCAGATCTCGTCGGGGCTCTCGGCCCGCTCGAGCTGGGCGTCGGTGAGGAGCTGCGGCCGCCGGTCGCTCGCGTGGACCGCCAGCGTCTGCCGCGCCCAAGGCGGCAGCGGCAAAAGCGTGGTGTGCTCCGGGACGCGCGCGCAGAAGTTGAGCGCCAGCTCGCGCCGGACGATCAGCTCCTCGAGGAAGTGGTCGAGGTCGGCCTGCGGCGCGCCCGAGGCCTGCGCCGCCAGCGCGATCTCGGTCGCCCCGAGGTGCCCGAAGTGCAGGTAGGGCGACAGCCAGCTGGGCCGCGGGCTCGAGGGCTCGTTGCGGCCCTCGGCGTAGCCCGGCAGCGACTCCCGCGTGAAGCGCTCCAGCCGGGCCCGCGCGGCCTGTGTTCCGCCCCGCGAGGCCGGCACCGGCCGCACCGAGTGATCGATCGGCAGCGCAGCGAGGGCTTGGTCGAGCTGCTCTTCGCCCTCCGGCCCCGCCGCGGGGAGGAACGGCTCGAAGCCCCAGTCGAAGCGCGCCGGCGCGGCCACCTTGGCCGCGGGCTCGGGGATCGGCACCAGCACGCCGGGCAGCATGCGGTGCAGCTTGGGCCGGAGGGTGCGGGCGCCGATCTCGGCCTTGGTCGAGACGGCGAGCGGCGCGACCCCGGCGGCGTCGACCACCTCGACCCGCACCCTGGCCCTGGCCGCGAGCGCGCGCGTCTGCGCGGGGTGGATGAAGGTCGGCAGCCAGTCGGTGACGACCACTGCGGCGCGCGCGGCGAGCTGGTGCAAGACCCCACGCGGGCCACCCGGCCGCTGCAGATAGAAGCCGTAGGCGAGCCCGCGCACGGCGGCGTCCGCGGCGTTGTCGGCCACCCCTTCGAGCACGAAGCGGTGCAGCCGGTCGCTGGCGTGCGGGTAGTCGAAGCGGAGCGCCTCGTAGACCACCAGCGGCTTGCGCAGCTCGTTGGCGCGCCGCTGCGCGTGGCTGTAGCAGAGGTTCTGCCGCAGCCGCCGCTGGCCCTGCATCCAGAGGAGGACGAACCCCTTCGAGGGGTCCTCGGGGGCGTCGTTGAGGGCGCGCACACGGTCGACCAGGAGCGCGGTCAGGCGGGCGTCGTCTTCGACGGAGGTCGCGAGGCGGGTCGCGGCGCTTTTGGCGGCTTTGGAGGAGGTGGCCTGCTTGGCGCTGATCTTTTGCACGGCTAGCTACGATCCAGCGGGCGGGCGATCGGTTCAACCCCCGTAACCAGGCCAGCAGGGTGCTGAGAAGCCCGCCGGGCGCAGGCTCCAGCCCGCTTCTCATCCGGTTCGATCGCGACTACTCCTGCACCATGACCTCCACCGCCCACCCTAGAGCGCCGATCGGTCTGGCGACGGGAGTCAAACCGTTCGGCGCTCTAGAAGTACCGCGGGGGCTGCGAGTCGACCGGGCGCGTCTGGGCCTCGCCCTGGATGTTTCAGTTGAGCTGCTGCGGGGTTCAGCAGGCTTTTCGCTCGAGGAAGAAGCCCCGGAGGGGCGACCGTTTTTCTAGCCCCGGCATTTGCCGGGGCTCGTGCGTGCGACCCCAAGCCCGCTGCTGAGTGACCGGCATTGAGCCTAGGCCTCTCTCCGCTCGCCGCCCCCCGAAGCCTCCCGCAGCCCCAGCTTGGAGAGCTTGCGCAGCAGGCTCGACTTGGCGATGCCGAGGTCCTTCGACATCGCGCGCCGCACGCCGTGGTGCCGCTCGAACGCCGCGCGGATCGCCATCGTCTCCAGCTCCTCCAAGGTGCGGCCGCGGACCGGCTCGGCGGGCGCGGCGGGTGGCGTCGTCGTGGCCGGCTGGTGCGCCTGCTGCGGCTGGTCCGAGCGGCGCTGCGCGACGAACACGGCCTCGCTCACGCCCGGCGTCGCCCCATAGCCGTGGAAGCTGCCGAACCCGTGCGGACGCTGCGGGGCAGGCGGGGCGCAGTCGAGCCGCAGATCGCTGGCGCGGACCACGCTGCCGTCGCGCAGGAGCGCCGCCAGCCGCACCACCAGCTTCAGCTCGCGCACGTTGCCGGGCCAGGCGTGGCTCTGCAGCGCCGCGCGCGCGTCGGGCGAGAAGCGGGCGCGGGGGGCCTCGGCCTCGAGGAACTCCTCGGCGAGCGGGAGGAGGTCGGCGGGCCGGGCGCGCAGCGGCGGCAGCAGCACCTCGGCGCCGCGCAAACGGTAATACAGATCTTCGCGGAAGCGGCCCTCGGCAACCAGCTGGCGCAGGTCCCGGTGGGTGGCGCAGACGATCCGCACGTCCACCCGCACGGGCCGCGCCGCGCCCACGGGCTTCACCTCCTCGGCCTCGAGCGCGCGCAGCAGCTTCACTTGCAGCCCGAGCGGCAGCTCGCCCACCTCGTCGAGGAAGAGGGTGCCGCCGTCGGCGGCGCCGAACGCGCCTGGACTCTGGCCGACCGCGCCCGTGAAGGCCCCGCGCTCGTGCCCGAACAGCTCGGCCTCGGCCAGCTCGTGCGAGATGGCGCCGCAGTTGAGCGGCACGAACGGCCCCCGCGCCCGGCCCGAGCTCGCGTGGAGCGCGTGGGCCGCGACCTCCTTGCCGGCGCCGGTCTCACCGCGCAGCAGCACGGGCAGCCGCGAGGGGGCCACCCGGCGCAGGAGCGCGATCGGCTCCGCCATCGCCGGGTCGCGCGAGGTGAGGCCCGGGAGCGAGATGGCGGGCGCGTGGGCCTCGTCACGGAGGATGCGCAGCGCGGTGTCGCCGACCCGCAGCTCCGCGCCCGGGAGCAGCTCCGCCTCGGTGACGCGCAGGCCGTCGACGAAGGTGCCGTTGCGCGAGCCCAGGTCGCGCAGCCAGAGGCGGCCGTCGTCGCGGAGGTGGAGGCGGCAGTGGAAGCGCGAGACGCACGGGTCGCGCAGGAGCACCGTGTTCTCCGGGTGAGAGCCCAGCGGGAGCAGACCGGGCTCGAGCGAGAGCGCGGCGGCCTTGGCGCCAGCGCCCCAGGTGATGCGCCAGCTTCCGGTCGGGAGCGGCGCGAGGCCCCCATCGGCGGTGGAGCCGTGGGAGTCGTCCCTCGAGGAAGGCGCGTCTACCGAGGGGCGGTCGACCGTCCGCGCTGCAACGCTCGGGCCCTCCGACGGCGACGGCTGCACGGACTGCTGCACGGACTGCTCCACGGCCTCGTCTGGGGACTGTTCCACGCGGTGTTCCACGGCGCTCCTCGCTGGGCCCCTTGGGGCCTGGGTTTCACGGCCAGCGATCGCAAAGACGGCGGCGCACGGAGAACTCCTTCAGCCCGAGGGTCGGTCGGGTGGCGGATGGATCTGCGCGCCCGGGCGCGGAGCGGTGCGAGGGCCGCCCGGGTGCTACGCTCCGCCGGTGAAACCGATCGCCCAGTCGCCCGCCCACCAGCCCGAGCAAGCGCCGGCCCAAGCGCCCGAGCAACCGCCCGCCCAAGCGCCGCTGCCAACGCGGCCGCGCCCCATCTGCGTCCTCGTCCTGCCCAAGCTCGGCTACCGCAACGACGACCTGCTCGAGGCCGCGCAGCGGGTCGGCCTCCAGGTCTTCGAGGCCTCCGACCGCTGCCACGTGCTCGCCGAGGACTGGCGCGAGGGCTCGCTGCCGCTCGACTTCACGCTCCCGCAGGACGCCGCCGCCGAGCTGGCCGCCGCCGTCCGCGCAGCGATGCAGGCGGGGGGCGAGCGTCCGGTGGCCGTGCTCGGGGTAGACGAGCAGACCGCGCTGATCGCCGCTGGCGCGAGCGCGCTCCTCGGCCTCCCGCACAGCCCGCCCGACGCGGTGGCCGCCGCCAAGGACAAGTGGGAGATGCGCGCGCGCCTGCGGGCCGCCCGGGTGCCTTCGCCCTGGTGCGAGCTGGTCCCGCGCGCGCTCTCGGGCCCCGCGCTGGAGGCGCTCTGCGCGCGCGCCGTCTACCCGTGCGTGGTCAAGCCGCGGGCGCTCTCGGCGAGCCGCGGCGTCATCCGCGCGGACGACGCGCGGGGGCTGCGCGAGGCCCTCGCCCGCCTCGCGAGGCTGCTCGGCTCGGCGGCCGTGGCCAGCAGACGGGAGCCGCTGCTCGACACCGTCCTCGTCGAGGAGTTCCTCCCCGGCCCGGAGATCGCCGTCGAGGGCCTGCTCGAGCACGGCGCGCTGCGGCTGCTCGCCATCTTCGACAAACCCGACCCGCTCGAGGGGCCGTTCTTCGAGGAGACGCTCTACGTCACGCCCTCGCGGCACGAGGCCGGGCTGCAGGCGGCGGCGGTGGAGATGGCCGCGCAGAGCGCCCGCGCGCTGGGCCTCACCGACGGCCCGCTCCACGCAGAGCTGCGCCTCACGCCGCAAGGTCCGCGGACCATCGAAGTGGCCGCGCGCTCGATCGGCGGGCTCTGCGGCCGCACGCTGCGCTTCGGGCTCGGGCTGTCCTTGGAAGAGCTGGTGCTCCGCCACGCGGTCTCGCGGGCGGGCGGGGCGCCGTTCGCGCTCCCTCCGAGGGAGGCGGGCGCAGCAGGCGTGCTGATGCTGCCGATCCGCAAGGGCGGTCACCTGCGCGAGGTGCGCGGCGTCGAGGCCGCGCGCGCGGTGCCCGGGATCGTCGACGTGGTCATCTCGGTGCGGCCCAAGGAAGAGCTGGTGCCGCTGCCCGAGGGGGCGAGCTACCTCGGGTTCGTCTTCGCGCGCGCGCAGAGCCCGGACGCGGTCGAGGCCGCGCTGCGGGCTGCCGGGAGCGTGATCGAAGCGGTAGTGGCGCCCAAGCTGGAGATGGCGCCGCGCACGTAACTGTATTACTCGCAGTCCATCATGCCGCTCATCCCGCCGCCGCTCATCATGCCGCCCATCTCGTCCAGCCGGCCGAGCTCGCGGCTGGTGTGCCCCTTCATCGCGGCCGCGTGGCGCGCCAGCTCGGCGGGGATGTCCTGCGCGCCGCAGCAGGCCCGCAGGTGAGCGTCGAGCTCGCCGCGGGCGGCGGCGCAGGCGGAGCTGAGGTCCGCGTCGGCCGACCGGCCCATCGACGACATGCAGCGGTCCATGCCGCCGCTCATCGACCGCATGCGCTCCAGCAGCGCGCCGCCCTGCTGCGCGTAGTCGGCCATCAGGCCGGGGCAGGTCGAGGGTGTGGAGTTGGTGACCGCCGCGGTGTGGGCATCGACCGCCGCGTTGAGAGCGGTCGCGGAGGCCCGGTAGTCGGCGACGCGGTCAGAGAAGGCCGGCCCGCAGGCGGTGGAGAGCAGGGCGGCGAAGGAGACGGCGAGGAGGCCAGCGCGCATCGGAGCATCCTTGGTGGAGGGCCAGCCGACCGGCTAGCCTGGTGGGGGTAACATCCGGACCGCGGCCACGCCGCTCGGTGCCTCGGGCCGCGCCAAATGGCCGCGCTGCGGCGAACCGTCCAGGCGGGCCTGCCCGGAAGGGCAGTACGCCGCGCCGCATGCCCAGCCTCTACCCACACTGCCGGCGCGATCGCGGCTACATTCCGTGGCCATGAACCCCCTCGGATCCCTCGCGCTCTGCGCTGCGCTCCTCGCCCTCGCGCTGCCGGCGCGCGCCGCGGATCCCTTCGAGATCCAGGTCTACGACGGCACCGCCAACGACCCGGGCAGGTTCGGCCTGGAGGTGCACACCAACTTCGTCGCCAGCGGGCAGCGCACCGCCGAGGCGCCAGAGTACCCGCAGCACCACCAGGCGCACCTCACCTTCGAGCCTTCGTATGGAGTCACGGAGTGGCTCGAGCTCGGCGGCTACCTCCAGTTCGCCCTGCGGGACGGCACCGAGGCCGACTTCGCGGGCTTCAAGCTGCGGGCCAAGCTGGTCACGCCCCACAGCTTCTCGGAGCACTGGCGGCTCGGCCTCAACTTGGAGTTCTCGCGGCTGCCCGACACGTACGACCGCGCCCGGAACGGCGGCGAGCTGCGGCCGATCGTGGCCTGGGAGAGCGACCGCTTCCTCTTCGCGGCGAACCCCATCGTCGGTCTGGCGTTTGATGGCGCGGGCCTGCAGTTCGAGCCTGCGGCGAAGGCGATGGTGAAGTTCGGCCACGTCGGGCTCGGTTTGGAGTATTACACGAGCCTCGGCGCGATCACGGGCTTCGACCCCTTCCGCGAGCAGGAGCACGCGCTCTTCCAGGTGGTGGACATCGTCGGCCTCGAGCCGCTGGAGCTGAACCTCGGCGTCGGCGAGGGGCTCACTCGCGGCAGCAACAACCTCGTGTTCAAGGTGATCTTCGGCTGGTCCTTCGGGGGGCGCGCTTCGGGCGGGTGACGCGCCCCGCCCGGGGCCCGGTGGTGGCCGCTCAGACCGAGCCAAACTGGCCCGAGGTCGGCTCCGCTCAACAGAACCAGGGCTCGCTGAGGCGGGGCGCGCTCCGCTGCTCGGCGAGCATGGAGAGGGGCGCGGGCGCAGGGAGTCCGGCGGCCTCGTGCGCGAGCGCCCGCAGCGCCTCGAACGTCTCCCGCGGCGGCCGGCCGGCCTCGGCGTGCTGCTCGGCGACCGCTGCCAGCGCGCGCTGCAGCCCGTCGACGCGCGGGTCGGCGTGGCGCCAGCCGTAGGTAAATCGTTCGCTATCGAAAGCGCCGAGCCACGAAGGCGCGCGGCCTTCCTCCAGGAGCAGCGGCGAGCCCGGCGGCAGGAGCAGGCGCAGGGTGTACTGCACGGGGTCGATCTGCTCGACCAGCCCGTGCTCCACGGCAAAGGCGAAGAGCGCGGGGAGGTCAGCCAGCGCGGTCCAGGGCGTGAACGGCAGCAGGGTGGGCCGCACGTCGATGCCGGCTCCGCGGGCCGCGGCCAGCGCCAGGGCGACGTCGGCGCGGGTGTGCCCCTTGGCGAGCGCCGCCAGGACCCGGTCGCTGAGCGACTCCACCGCGCTGGTGACGAACAGACACCCCGCCTGCGCGAGCGCGGGCAGGAGCGCGCGGTGCCCGAGCAGGTGCTCGATCTTGACGGTGGCGTCGAAGGTGACCTCGGGCCACCGCTGGTGCAGCGCCGCCGCCAGCCGCAGGGCGTGGGTCGGGCCGTTCAGGAAGTCGGGGTCGGCGAAGGTCACGTGGCGCGCGCCCGCGTCGATCTGCGGCCCTAGCTGCTCCATCACCTCGGGCAGCGGCACCGCCACGAAGCGGCCTTGGTACACCGGCACCACCGGGCAGTGGCGGCAGAGGTGCTTGCAGCCCCGGCTCGCCTCCACCGTGGCGACGAGGCGCTGCTCGCCGGCGATCTCGAGCAGCGCGTACCTGCCCAGCTGCGGCAGCGCCGGACCCGCGCCCGGTGCAGGCTGGAGCGTCTTGCGCGGCCCCTTCTTCCAGGCCTGCGCAGCGGGGTGGGCGTGCGTCGAGGCGCCCTCGACCAGCGCCTGCGGGAGCGCGGCGAGCGGGGCGTCCGGGCGCTGCGCCGACTCCGCTGCCAGCGCTGTTGAAAGCGCGACCAGCGGCGCGTCGGACTCCGCGCCGACGATCGCGTCGCAGTGCCGGCCGAGCAGGTGGGGCCGGTTGAGGGCCGCGTAGAGCCCGAACATCGCCACGTGCACGCCGGGGCTCGCCGCGCGCGCCCGCTCCGCCACGCGCACGCCGAGCCGCAGCGCGGTGTGCATCGGCACCGAGATCAAGACGACGCGCGCGAAGGAGAGCTCCTGCTCGTCGAGCTTCTCCACCGAAAGGTCGCGCAGCGCAGGCTGGAAACCCGCGCGCAGCAAGGCGTCGCACGCGGAGGCGACCGCGACGGGCCGTCGGCCGAGGTCGTAGCAGCTCACCAGCAGGACGGCGCCGGGCGCACGCAGGTCGGGGGCCGCGGGCAGCGTCACGGCGCGGGGCTAACCCTTGGCCGAGGGGGCCTTGTAGTCGGGCGGCAGCGCGGCCCCTTCGCCGAAGAAGTACTTCTCGGCCTGCTCGAAGAGCACGCGGTTGGCGTCCTCGGTGCCGCCGGAGAGACGGTACTCGTTCATGATCATCTTGAAGTGCTCGGTCCACAGCTTCCAGGCGTCCTGGGAGATGTTCTCGTAGATCTTCGCGCCGAGGGCGTTGGGCCACGGCTTGAAGGCGAGGCCGGGCAGCTCCTTCTGCAGCTTCTTGCACATCACCATGCGGGCGGTCTGGCTCATCGGGCGCTCCTGTCGAGAGCGAGACCCTTAGCACGCGGTCGGTGGCGCGGCACTGCTAGGGGAACGGCTGGTGCGGTCCCGAGGGGTCGACCCCGCTGTCCCTGGGCTTCGCGCGCCTCTCGTCGCTGACCGCGCTGCCGACGAGCTCGGCGGTGTCGAAGGGGCGGGCGGCGCCGGCGAGGCCAGTGATCGACGTGACGCTGCCTTGCACGAGGAGCGCGGGGCCGTCGGGCAGGACCAGCCTGCAGTAGCGGACCGCGCCGTGGAACCGGACGCTCACGCCCGCCTGCGGCGCAGGGGCCTTCGGGTAGGCGCGGCGGTCGAAAGGGGTCGGCACGCCAGCGGCGCAGCGCACGTCGATCGCGCGCTGGACCTCGCGGGGGGCGGACCAGCGCACGCCGCCTCGAGCGTCCGCGGCGCCGAAGCGGGCCGAGAGCCGGCCCGCGGGAAACGAGACGGTGAGCACGTCACCCAGGACGCGCGCGAAGCAGCCGCGAAAGAGGAACGACCGGTGCAAAGGGTCGAGCGGGCTGCGCCGCCCGGTGGCCGCCCCGACCAGCGACTTGGAGACCAAGCCTGGGGTGCGCCTGCGCTTGCCTGGCTTCTTCATGGGAGTCCTCACTCGAGCACCGTGAACCACGCGCGCGCACCGCTGCCGGTCTGGCCGCGCAGCGCTTCGCGGTTGGCCTCTGCCGGGGAGAGCCCGCGGGCGAGCGCCGGGTAGAAGAGCGCGGCCCAGCGCGCGGCCGCGGCGTCGTCGACCTCGCCCTGCGCGGCCACCACCACCGCGGCCCCCGCGCGGAGGAAGGCGAGCCCGAGCCCGCTCTCGGCGGAGGCGGCGTGGCAGGCCGCGAGGACGACGCGCGTCCCCGGCGAGAGGTGCGCGCGGGCGATCTGCTCGACCGGGAGCCGCGGCTCCTCGCCGATAGCCGCCGAGAGCAGCAGGTGACCGCCGCCAGCGCGCGCGCCGGCAGCGCCGTGCACGGCCGCATGGAGCAGGCCGAGCGCTGGGAGCCGCGCCAGCAGGGCACCCGGGGTCGCCGCAGGGCCGGTGAGCTCCTCGAGCGGGCTGAAGGCGGCGCGCAGCGTCTGCCTCTCTTGCGCGGTGGCGGGGAGCGCGGGCGAGAGGGTGCCCTCCGGGGTGACCGCGCCGTGCACCAGCAGCGCGCCCGGCAGCGCGCCCTGCTTGGGCGCAAGCCAGCGGCCGAGCGACGAGACCGAGAGCGCTGCCGTCCGCAGCCCGAGCCGCTCTCCGCGCTGCTCTCCGTGCCGCCCACCTTGCTCTCGGGAAAGGGGCAGCGCGGTGAGATCGACGCGGTCGAGCGGCGCCTCGGCGAACAGGGCGACCTGCTTCGCCTCGGCGCACGCAGCGGGGAGCCCGGCAAAGAGCGCGTCACCCAGCCGCTGCTCGCCTGCTGTGACCTGCTGCGCGCCGGGCCGGGCGGTGCGCGCCTCTTCGACCATCGCGCCCAGCGCGGCCGCGGTCGGCGGAAGGGCCCTGGCCTCGACCGCGCCCGCCGAGACCACCAGCCG
>JAYWAO010000392.1:0-4232 GCA_043782365.1 Deltaproteobacteria bacterium | reverse complement strand
AGAGGATCCTCCGCTGGGCCTCGGCATCCGGCACGGCAAGTCCGCGTGCACGCCCGTCCGGTTCAGCCCTTCGGCGCCGGCGTCACCCGGTCGAGCAGCCACCGCGTGATCCCGGGGAACCAGCGCGAGGTCCAATAGAGGCGCGGGTAGACGAGCCGCGCAGAGCCGCGCTCGACCCCCTTTCGGATCCGCACCGCCAGCACGTCGGTGGTGCCCCAGGGGATCCAGCGCGTCGCCGCGCCGCCGCCGTAGGAGACCGCGCCTGCGTCGCCCATCGGGGTGTGCACCGGGCCCGGGTACACCGTGAGCACATTGACGCCCGTCCCGCGCAGCTCGCCGTGGAGCGCTTCGCTCGCCGCCGCGAGGCCGCCTTTGGAGGCGCTGTACCATGCCGCGTACGGCGTGGGCCCGAGCGCCGCCACCGAGGAGACGTCCACGATGGCGCCGCTCCTGCGGGCGAGCATGGCGGGCAGCACCGCGTGCGTCAGCCGCATCGGCGTGACGAGGTTCGTGCGCAGGCTCGCCTCGGCGCGCGCGAGGTCGGTCTTCTCCCAGCGCTCGATCACCTGCACGCCGGCGTTGTTCACCAGCACGTCGATCGGCCCCAGCGCCGCCTCGGCCAGCGGCAGGATCTCCGCGGCCTTCTCGGGCACCGAGAGGTCGTGCGCGATCACGTGCACCTGCGCCCCGCCCTCGCGCAGCTCCGCGGCCAGCTGCTCGAGCAGCTCCTTGCGGCGGGCCACCAGCGTGACCTTCGCGCCGCTCCTCGCATACTCCCGCGCGAGCGCCTCGCCGATTCCAGACGACGCACCGGTGATCAGGACGTGCATGCGACTCCCCCAGCAGTGAAGCGGCCTGTCCCGCCAAAACGGGCGCCCGCGGTCGCCAGCCCAGGCGCGCGCCAGGGCCCGAAGCGCCGAAGCCCCGCCCAAGTGGACGAGGCTCCGGAACGAAAACGATGCTGCGAAAGCGACTAGCGCTTGCTGAACTGGAACCGGCGGCGCGCGCCGGGCTGGCCGTACTTCTTGCGCTCGACCGAGCGGCTGTCGCGGGTGAGGAAGCCGGCCTTCTTCAGCGCCGGGCGGTGCTCGGGGGTCAGCTTGATCAGCGCGCGGCTGATGCCGTGGCGGATCGCGCCGGCCTGGCCGGAGAGTCCGCCGCCGCACACGTTGATGTGGATGTCCACCTTGCCGAGCTGCTCGACGACCTCGAGCGGCTGCTTGAGGAGCATCTTGCTGGTGGCGCGGCCGAAGTAGCCGTCGAGCGTCCGGTCGTTGACCGAGAACTCGCCGGTGCCCGGCTTGAGGCGGATACGGGCGATCGACTGCTTGCGGCGGCCCGTGGCGGTGACGAGCAGTTCCTTGGTGGCCATCTTGTTGTCCTTGCCTTAAGCGTTGACGGCCATCGGGGCCGGCTTCTGGGCGGCGTGGGGGTGCTTCTCGCCGGCGTAGATCTTGAGGTTCTTCATCATCGCGCGGCCGAGCGGGGTGCGCGGGAGCATGCGGCGCACCGCGTCCTCGACGAGGCGCGTGGGGTGACGCTCGACCGCCTGCTGGGCGGTGAAGGTCTTGAGGCCGCCCGGGAACTGGGTGTGGTGCCGGTACAGCTTGTCGGCCCACTTCTTTCCGGTCAGCTTCACGGCCTCGGCGTTGACGACCACGACGAAGTCGCCGCACTCGGCGTGGGGAGTAAAGGTGGGCTTGTGCTTGCCGCGCAGGACGCTGGCGATCTGGGTGGAAGCACGGCCCAGAACCACATCCTTCACGTCGATGACCACCCACTTGCGGTCGGCGGTCTCCCGGTTGGCGAAAACGGTCTTCATCGCTGCTCCAAAGCTTGACGAAATGGGGTCCCCCAGCGGCCTTTTGGGTCGCGAGGGGCGGCGGGATCTACTGGATCCGTCCCGGCGTGTCAACAACCTGAATGCCGGGGGCTGGTTTTGGCTCCGGCTTGGGGGCCGGTTCCGGCGAGGTCTTACCATCAAGAGGTCCCTTGGCGGCAAGCAGTTGATCCATCGCCGCGAAGAAGTTCTTCGCCTTGGCCACCTGGACTTCTTTCGCGCTCGCGGTCTGCGGGCCCTTCAGGTCGATGACGTCGACCAGGTCGGTGGGGAGGTCATCGAGGAAGCGGCTCGGCGTCTTGAGCTGCCCCTTGCCCCGCTTGAACCGCTCCTTGCATCGGGTCAGCACCAGCCGCTCGCGGGCGCGGGTGATGCCCACGTAGGCGAGGCGGCGCTCCTCGTCGAGGTTGGCGATGCCGTCGACGGCGAGCTCGCCCCCGTCGTCGAACCCGCGCCCCGAGTGGGGGAGCAGGCCCTCCTCCAGCCCGCAGAGGAAGACCGCCCGCCACTCCAGCCCCTTGGCGGCGTGGAGGGTGGAGAGCGTCACCGAGTCGCCGTCGTCGTCGGCGGAGTCGCGCGAGTCGAGCGCGAGCCGGCGCAGGTAGCCTGGGAGGCCCGCGGCGAAGGGCTCGTCGTCGTCGTCTGGGCCGCCCACGTCGGCGGAGCCGAAGACCGCCGAGACCGCTGCCGCCGTCGCAGGAGAGACTGCGCTCATCTCACCTGGCAGGAGGTCTGAGGAAACCAGGAAACCAGGAGCGGGGGCTTCCGCTGTAGACGTCGACGTGGACTTGGGCGCCCCCTCTCCCAGCCCGAACCGCGCCAGCCGCTTCTCCGCCGCCTCCTGCTCCGCCCGCTGCTCGAAGCCCACCAGCTGGTGCAGCAAGCCCTCGACCGCCTCCACCCGCCGCGCCTGCGCCGCCCCCGAGGTCGCCCCCCTGCGCGCCTCCTCGTGCAGCCCGACCTCCTCGACGAGGTCCCGCGCCGCCTGCGCGAACCCCTGCGCCTGCAGCCGCGGCTGGAACTTCTGCAGCATCGCCGTGAACGCCTGCACCCGCTCGCAGGCGTGCTCCAGCTCGGGGAAGTCGGCCGCGCGCCGCAGCACTTCCCACACGGGCAGGCCCTGCGCGCGCGCCAGCTCCTGCGCCCGCGTCACGGTGGTGTCGCCGATGCCCCGCGCCGGCGTGTTGATGATGCGCAGGAGGCTCACCTCATCGGCGGGGTTGAGCGAGGCGCGCAGGTACGCGAGCAGGTCGCGGACCTCCTTGCGGTCGAAGAGCGAGGTCCCGCCCACCACCCGGTAGGGCACGCCCGCCAGCCGCAGCGCCTCCTCGAAGGCCTTCGCCTGCCCGTTGGTCCGGTAGAGGATGGCGATCTCGCCGTTGGGGATCTTCTCCTCGAACCCGAGCCGGATCGCCTCGTCGGCCACCCAGCGGGCCTCGTGCTCGTCGTCGGGGGCGACCACGACCTTCAAGTTCGAGCCGCGCCCGCGGTCGGTCCAGAGCCGCTTGCCCTTGCGGCTGCCGTTCTTGCCGATCACCGCGTTGGCCGCCGTCAGGATGGCGTCGGTCGAGCGGTAGTTCTGCTCGAGGAACACCTCGACGGCCCCCGGAAATTGTTTGTCGAAAGAGAGGATGTTCTCCACCTTCGCGCCGCGCCACGAGTAGATGCTCTGGTCGTCGTCGCCCACCACGCAGAGGTTGCGGCGCAGGCCCGCGAGCAGGCGCAGCAGGTCGAACTGCGCCCCGTTGGTGTCCTGGTACTCGTCCACCAGCAGGTACTTCAGGCGGCGCTGCCACGCCTCGAGGATGTCCTTGTGCTCCCTGAAGAGCCGCAGCGGCAGGAGCAGGAGGTCGTCGAAGTCCACCGCGCCCATCGCCCGCAGGCCGACCTCGTACCTCGGCAGCAGCGCGGCGGCGATCAGCTCGTACTCGGTGCCTTGGCCGTGCGAGAGCGCGTCGCCGTCGTCGGTGGCGGCCTCCGCGGCCCGCTCGGCGCGCTGCTCGCCAGAGCGGCGCTTCGATAAGATCGATAAGACGCGCTGCACGTCGAAGCGCTTGTCGTCCACCTTGAGGTCGCGCAGCAGGCGCTTGACCAGCGAGCCCTGGTCGCCGGCGTCGAAGATGGCGAACTTGTCGGGCAGCCCCAGCCGCGCGTGCTCCTTGCGGAGGATGCGCACGCCGAAGGCGTGGAAGGTGGAGACGGTGAGCCCCCGGCAGCGGCGCGCGCCCTCTTTGTGGGCCTCGTGCGGCGGCACCCCCGCCTCGCCGCCGCCCGCCAGCAGGATGATCCGCTCCTTCATCTCGGCGGCGGCCTTGTTGGTAAAGGTAACCGCGAGGATCGCCTTCGGGTGCACGCCCTGGTCGAGCAGGTGGACCACCCGGTGGGCGATCAC
>JAYWAO010000391.1:0-4237 GCA_043782365.1 Deltaproteobacteria bacterium | reverse complement strand
CAGCACGTAGGCCTTCGTGCGTGACACGTAGAGGTCGAAGCGCACCAACTGGGCCGGACCGGCGCGCTCGCCGAGCAGCGGCGTCGGCGCCCATCGCGCCCCCCCGAACGGTTGGTGCCCGATCTTGTAGCGCGGGCACTGGTTGTTCACATCCCAGGTGCGGTGGTCGCAGCTCTGCAACTCGACGTCGAACGGCCAGGGTCCGCGGGTCTGTAGGATGAGCGTGGTGCCGGCCTCAAGGTTTCCGGGCGTCTGCAGCGGCACCGCCGCGTCGCTGATGATCAGCTGCGCGTAGCGGCGGCCGGTCGACCAGAAGTCCGCCATCATCGTCCCGTGCACGAAGCCGCTCGCGCCCATCGTCGCCGTCTGGCGCGGGGTGAGCCGGAACTTGGCCGCGAGGTCGGCGCCGGCGTCGGCGTAGTCGATCCAGAGTTCGCCGCCGACGACGCCGAGCGCATACGTGCCCGGCTCGAGCCGGTAGAGCTGGGCGTCGGTGCCATTCCCCGCCAGCGTCAGGTCCTGGTACGAGTTGTTGACGACGCCGGTGACGGTGAAGTTCCAGGTCTCGGAAGGGCCGAAACCGGCGCTCCACTCCATCGCCGGCCGCGGCGCCGGCTTCACCTTGACGAAAGTCCGGGCGATCGCCTTGGGCGTGTTGGCGGGCTCATGCTGGCCGTTGACGAAGACCGCGCCATTGAGCGCGGTGGAGCGCACGTCGGCGATGGTGACGAAGGGCTGCGCGAAGCCAGCGGCCGGCCTGCTCGCGGGCGAGAGGTGACCCTGGAAGGGGCAGCCCGTGTCGAGGGCTTCGACCACCAGGACGGTCTCCTGGGTGAGGCCCGACCACTGCACCTGGTAGAACGGCTGAGCGGTCTGGGTGAGCGCGCGCTGGTAGCCGCCAGCGGTGACCAGCTCGTCGTGGGAGCCCCCGCAGCCTCCAGAGTAGTAGACGCGGTCGAGCGGCACCGTGTCGGTGGTGGCCGCGGACAGCACGGTGAAGGCGGTGGCCGGCGACAGCCCCGCGCGCGCCGCGACCTCGGCGGTGGCCGAGAAGTAGAGGCGCACACCGCCGCTGACGGCGGTCTTCACCGCGACGCTCCCGGCGGCCGGCGCGTAGAAGGCGACGCCGTCATCGCGCCAGCCCTGCGCGAGCAGCTGCGCCCTCTCCGTCGTCGAGACGGTGTAGAGCTTCCTCCGGCTGGCGGCCCAGATCTCGCCGCCGCAGGCGTTGTCGGCCCCGTCGACCGGATCGCCCATCGCGTAGACCGGGAGACGGCCCGCGCCGGGCTCGGCGAAGACGTGGCCGAGGGTCACCGCAGCCTCGGTGCGGGCGAACCCTGCGACCGTCCGGTTGACCCAGGTGGTGGTCCAGCCGTTGGCCGGGCCCGGGTCGCCGTCCTTCGCCGCCCGCACGGCGAACCGGTCGCCGGCGCAGCGGTACAGCGCGTCCTGGATCGCCACCGTCCCATCGGCGGAGACCTGCACCTCGGGACCCTTCGGGAGCGGATAGATGCGGTAGTCGCGCGCCGCGAGCACCGGCTCGAACGTCACCGAGACCCGATCGTCGTCCACCGAGGCCTGCACGTTCTTCAGGGCCGGGAGCAGCGGCACGCCGGGGCTGCCCGACGCCACCGGGAAGCTCACGTCCACCACCGGCGAGGTGGTGAACGGCGCCGTAAGGAAGGGGGCGTCGAGCGGGGTCCCCACCGGGTCCTGCACCGCCGGAGTCACCCGGACGCGTTGCTGCGTGTTGGCCGCGAGCGAGGCGGCGGGCGTGAACGTGAACGAGAGGCCGTCGCCGCTGACAGAGGGGCCCGTCATCGGGAGGCAGGTCGCGAAGCCGTCGCTGGAGAGCTGCACGGACCCGCTGCAGGCCGCGCCGGTGGTGGCGGCGGTGACGGTGCCCGTCGAGAGCGGGACATTGAACGCCACCGTCACCTGGGTGGTGACCGGCACCAGCAGCGCGCCGCCAGCGGGCTGCACCGCGGAGACGACCAGCGCGGGCCGGGTGGTGAAGGGAGCCGCGGAGGTGAAGGCGGCGGGCAGCGGGCCACCGCCGTCGTCGAGGAGCGCGGTGGTGGCGCGGACGGAGAGCGCTGCAGCGCCCGGGAGCACCGGCGCCGGGGTCAGCGTCGCGGTCCCGCCGGAGACGCCGACGGAGAGGGGCACGCACGAGGAGAAGCCGTCTGCCGAGACCTGGAGGCTCCCCACGCAGGGGCCGGCCGAGGCGTTGGCGGTCGCGCTCGCCGCGCCCACATCCCGGTTGAAGCTGAGCGTGATCGGGCTGAGCCTGCTGACCGCGCTTGCGCCGCCCGCGGGAGTGACGCCGGTGACGGCGAACAGGCGCACCGCGAAGCCCACCGAGGTGAACTCGCGGTCGAGCGGCTCTCCGGCCGGGCTCTGCGCCGCGGTCGAGAGGCGGATCCGGTAGGTCGCTCCAGACGCGAGGCGCCCCGCAGGCCGCGCCGTGAAGGTGACGCCGCCGTCCGTCGACACGGGCCTTGCCGCCATCCGCGCACAGGAGGCAAAGCCATCCCTCGAGAGCTGGAGCGCGCCGCTGCAGGCGC
The DNA here is from genome assembly GCA_043782365.1 of Deltaproteobacteria bacterium. GTDB lineage: Bacteria > Myxococcota > Myxococcia > Myxococcales > 40CM-4-68-19 > CAIWCD01. The sequence goes on along the minus strand of JAYWAO010000391.1, from coordinate 1,670 downwards.
CGTCGGCGGTGTTGGTGGTGACGCTCGCGTCCTTCGCGGGCGCGGCGAACGCCACCGTCACCGTGGGCTGGAAGTCGAGGCCCGTCTGGCTCTCCGGCGAGACGGAGGAGACCTGCAGGCCAGGGCCCGTCGTGAACCCCGCCGAAATGAACGGGGAGGGCAGGCCGGAGCCGCCGTCGTCGAGGAGGGCGGCGCTGACGCGGAGGCGATAGACGAGCACCGGCCCGAGCGGCGCCGCGGGGGTGAGCGTGACCTGCGCGCCCGAGGCCGAGGCCAGCAGCGGCGCGCAGGAGGAGAAGCCGTCCGCCGAGAGCGCGACGCTGCCCGAGCAAGGACCGGCTGCCGCGTTCACGGTGAGGCTGGCCGCCGAGACGGGGCGGTTGAACGTCACCACCACCGGGGTCAACCGCGACCGGGCCGCTGCCCCGTCGGCCGGCGTCAGGGAGGTCACCGCGAACGCCTTGATGGTGAACCCCGCCGAGGTGAAGGTCCTCTCCAGCGGCTGCCCCAAAGCGTCGAGCGCGGCCGGGGTGACGCGGAGGCGATAAGTGGCGCCCGAGCGCAGGCTGGCAGCGGGACGCAGCGTGAAGGTCCGGTTCCCAGCGCTCGCCGCCGGCGGTGCGGCCATCCGGGCGCAGGTGACGAAGCCGTCGGCGCTGAGCTGGAGGGCGCCGCTGCAGGCGGTGTCGGTGGTGTTGGCGACGATGGTGGCAGGGTTGGCGGGAAGGGAGAAGACCACGCTGAGCTCGGGCAGGAAGTCGACGTCGGCCACGGAGTCGGGGGAGACCGAGGTCACCTGGAGTCCAGGGTCGGTGACGAAGCCGCCGGAGGTGTACGGCGCCGGCAGAGCGAGGCCCTCGTCGTCGAGGAGGGCGGTGGTGGCCCGGAGGCGGTAGGTGGCGAGGCCAGCGAGCGGTCCCACCGGGACCAGCGAGGCGATCGGGCCCGCCACCGCGATCACCAGCGCGGCGCAGGTGACGAACCCGTCCGCGGAGAGGTGGAGCGAGCCCGTGCAGGGCCCCGCCGCGGAGTTCGCCGTCGCGCTGGCCCCGGTGAGGGACCGGTCGAAGGTGAGCGAGAGCCCGCCGACCCGGGAGACACCGGTCGCGCCGTCGGACGGGGTGACCGAGCTGACCGCCAGCTGCAGGTGCACTCGCGGCGTGGCGACGACATCCCCGGAGAGCTCGCCCTCCACGTCGGCCCGGGCGGCGACCGCGAACCGGTAAGCCACTCCGTTGACGAGCCCCGTGACGGTGACCGTGAGCGCCGCGCCGGCGTCGAGGGAGCTCCAGCTCTTCGTCGGCAGACCGAGCGCGTCCTTGCCGAAGTAGACGCGGTAGCCGGCGGCGCCCGGGACCGCGCTCCAGCTCAGGGTGACCGCGCCGTCGGTCGGCGAGGCAGAGAGGTTCGCGGGGGAGGCAGGCCCCTGCGCAGGGGACGTGCCCCGGCTGCCGCAGGCGGACAGCAGGGCAGCGGAGAGGAGAGCCGGGAGGTAGGTGCCGCGCATGGTGTCTCTGGGGAGTTGGGAAAGCCGACAGGCGAGATTCTAGGCGGCCTTCGCCTGCGCCGCCGCGCGCAGGGCGCTGGTGATCTTGCTGGTGAAGAGATCGAGGCCCGCCTCCCGCTCGACGAAGGCGCGGGCCGCGGCACCGAGCCTCTTGCGCAGGTCC
>JAYWAO010000390.1:0-4238 GCA_043782365.1 Deltaproteobacteria bacterium | reverse complement strand
CGCCAGCAGCACCGCCGCCAGCGGTCCCAGCTCCTGCGCAGAAGGCTCGGGGGGAGGCGGCGGGGCCCTCTTGCCGCCAGGCTTGACCGGGGCCTTCTGCGCCTTCGACGCCGGCGCGACGGGCTTCACTGCAGGTGAAACCGACTTCACAGAGGCGGACGCGAGCAAGAAGCGCAGCCCGCTCGCGCCGAACCCCGGCGGGGGCGCGCCCGACCTGGCCCCGCCCGGGCCGCCCGGACCCGCGCCTTGGCCGTCCTCCGGCTCGACCACCGCGCCGCCGAGGGCGGTGTAGAGGAAGCCATCCTTGATGGCGGCCTGCAGGCCCTCGGTGATCGGCCACCAGGTGGCGCCGCGCACCTGCCGCGAGCCGCCCAGCTCGCGCGAGGCCACGTCCAGCGCGGCCCGCAGCGGCCCCTCGGCGCCGGCCACCAGCTCGCCCACGCCCAAGAACGTCGACCGGTCGAACGCCGCGACCTGCTCGCCGAGCAGCGCTTCGATGAGCGACTGCGCGTCGAGGTAGACCGCGACCGCGCCGTTGCCCGTGACCGCGGGGAGCAGGCCGGTCTCGACGTCGGTCCCGAACAGCTCCTTGAGACGGGCGGCGAGCGCAGGCCCGTCGGAGCCGAGCGCCTTGAGCAGCTCGCGCCAGATCGCCTTCGGCTCGCCCGACAGCTTGAAGAACGCCGCCGCGCCAGCGGGCAGCTTGCCGGCGAGCGGGGGCGGAGCCTTGCGGGGCGTCAGCGCCTCCAGCGTGGCCTTGGCCGACGACGACTGCGTCAGCTGTGAGTAGAGCGACAGCTTCACCTCGCCCTCGGAGACCTGGACCGAGAAGGCCGCCGCGCCGAGCTGGCCGGCGAACTTCGAGCCGCGCGGCTCGCCGTCTCTGCCCGGCCGCGGCGGGGGCGAATAGAAGACCGCGTCGCCGGTGCCCACCTTGGCCATCGCGGCTTGGAAGCCCGCGTCCTGCTCGAGCCCGCCCGTCAGGCCCAGCTTGGAAGCCGAGACGAGCGCGAGCATGGGGTCGGCTGGGCCGGGTGTGCGCAGGTAAAGGTAGCCGAGGCGCTCGAGGAAGCCGACCCGCTCGCCGCCCGACCGCTCGCCGAGGACCACGTGGCCGCCGCCCGGGAGCGCCTCGTCGCGCAGGGTGAACGGCGCGCCGCGCGGCGGGTGGGCGAGCAGGCGGCGCAGCGTCGCCTCGGCCTTGATCGAGTCGGAGATGCCAGCGCAGACCACCAGCGCCTCGGCGTCCTGGGGGACCGTGTAGAGCGCCACGCCCTCGTCGGTGTCGACGCCGTTCTGCTCGGCGAGCGCGGGGTCCTGCGCGTCGAAGCCGAAGGCGGCGCTGACGTCGTGCGCGGTCTGGTCGAAGAACTCGCCGAAGCCCGCGCGGCGGGCGGCCTCGCGCTGCACCGCCACCCGGGCCCAGGGGCGCTCGAGGATCAGCGCGGCGCGCGCATCGGCCGGCACCGCCGCGGCGACGCCCCGGCGCTTGACCAGCACCGAGGTGGTGGCGCGGCGCCGCTCGCCGTCCTTGTCGACGATGCTCTGGGTGACGGTGAAGCGGCCCGCGCGCGGGAAGGCGTGGCTGACCTCGGGGCCGGCGGCCTCGGGGGAGCCGTCGCCAAACTCCCAGTGCACCTGGCTGCCCTCGGGGAGGGCATCCTGCGGGCCGGTGAACGTGACGGGCTCTCCGGAGGTGGCGCTGCGGGCCTCGCCCGGGGCGGGCGCGATGCGCTTGATGCAGCCGATGGAGCCGAGGACACAGGCGGCGACGAGGGCGGCGCGGAGCATGGCGCACTGTTTAGCACGGGCAGCGCGGCGGGGGAGGCGCAGGGTCTGCGTCAGTCCCCCGCCAACCGCGGTTGACAGGCGACCCTCCCCCGACTACATGTTTCACAGGATTTTGAAACTTCAGAGTCCCCGAAGACGGGGCTCTCCGGAGCAGGTTCCCATGCTCGACGCCGGCCTCCCAGAGCTGCTCCACGCCGCCTCCCGGCCGGCTGCACGCCCCAGCGCTGCAGCGCTCCTGCCCGGCGCCCAGCAGGCCGAGGGGATTCCGCGGCTGGAGCGCGCCCTGCTCGCGGCCGCGCGGCAGGCTCCGCGCGACCTCACCGGCGCCGCCGTGCAGCTCGTCTCCGCGGGAGGCAAGCGGGTGCGTCCGCTGCTGCTGCTCCTCGCTTGCCGCGCCTCCTCCAAGCAAGGCCGCTACCCGCGCGGCCGCGTGGCCCTCGCGCTCGCCTCCGAGCTCGTCCACTCGGCGACCCTGCTCCACGACGACGTCATCGACGACGGCCTCACCCGCCGCGGCCGGCCCGCCCCCCGCGTGGCCTACGGCAACGGCGTCTCGGTGATCGCCGGCGACTGGCTGCTCACCACCTCGCTCGACCTCGCGCTGCGCTCGCGCGTGCCCTTTGCTGTCGAGGCGCTGGTCCGCACCCTGCGCGAGCTGGTGGAGGGCGAGGCGATCCAGCTCAAGCTGCGCGGCGACGCCGACTTCACCGCCAAGGACGCGCGCCGCATCTCCCGGCTGAAGACCGCCTCGCTGTTCGGCTTCTGCGGCGAGGCCGGCGCGATGGCGGCGGGCGCCTCCGAGACCACCCGCCGGGCGCTGCGCGACTTCGGCCTCCACTGCGGGCTCGCCTTCCAGATCACCGACGACCTGCTCGACTTCGAGGCCGACGCCGACACCCTGGGCAAGGCGGTGCTCGCCGATGTCGCCGAGGGCAAAGCCAGCCTGCCCGTGGCCCTGGCGCTCGACGCGCAGCCCGAGCTCCGCCTGGAGCTTCGCAGCCTGCTGCTCGACCTCCCGCCCTCGCCGGGCGCCGCAGCCGGGGCCTCCTCTGAAGAAGCGCGCGTCCGCGACTTCGCCGGCAGCGTCACCCGCACCGGCGCCCTCGTCACCGCGCGCGCAGAGGCGGCGAGGGCCCGCGACCTCGGCCTTGCAGCGCTGGCCCACCTGCCCGCCGGCGGCACCCGCGACCTCCTGGCGCAGGTGGCCGCGCTCCTCCTCGACCGCAGGCGCTAGTTGATCCAACACTTGGTGGCGGCAGTTCCTCGCAGCTGCACGCAACACGACAGGAGCCACCAACGGAGCCCCCCGTGAACGCCGCCTCCAGCGCCTCGCTCACTCCCGCCGCCGGGGTCCTCGAAGGCCCGGGCAGCGCGCGGGCTTGGCTGCGGGCCCTGCGGCTGCCTTCGGCCTGCGCGGCGCTCTGGCCGCTGCTCCTCGGCATGGCGCTCGCGGTCCCCTCTCGCGACGGGCTCGCCGCGTGGCTCTGGGCCCCGGCGCTCCTCTGCGCCCTGCTGCTCCACACGGGCGCGCACTTGATGAACGACCTCGGCGACTATCAGCGCGGCCTCGACCGCGCCGGCGCGCCCGGCGGCTCCGGCGTGCTCCCCGCGCACCTGCTCGCGCCCCGGCAGGTCGCCCGCGCGGCGTGGCTCGCGCTCGGCCTCTCGGCGCTCTGCGGCTCGGCGCTCCTGCTCGGCCGCGGCCTCCCGATGATGGCGCTGGGCGCGGCCTTCCTGCTCGGCTCCTGGGGCTACACCGCGGGCCCGGGCTTCAAGTACCTCGGCCTCGGCGACCTCTTCGTCTTCCTCCTCGAGGGCCCGCTGCTGGCGCTCGCCGGATTCGTCGCCGTCAGCGGCCAGGCCGGCTGGGAGCCCGCGGCCGCCGGAGTGCCGCTGGGCCTGCTCGCCACCGCCGCGCTCCACGCCAACAACCTGCGCAAGCGCAAGGGCGACCTCGAGGGCGGCGTCGCCACCGTGGCCCTCTGGCTGGGCGTGCGCGGCTCGCTGCGCTACTTCCTCGCGCTGGTCTGCGGCGCCTTCGCGTCCCTGGGGCTCGCCGTCTGGGGAGGGCTCTTGCCCACGCTGGCGCTGGTCGCCCTGGCCGCGCTGCCGCTGGCGGTCCGGTCGTTCCGCGCGCTGCTGGCCGCCGTGCAGCGCCGCGCCCCGGGCGAGCGAGTGGTGGCGACCCTCCTCTGGCTGCGTCTCGGCTTTGGCTTCGTGCTCTGCGCGGCGGCAATGCTGCAGGGGGGCGCCCCGTGGCCTCGCTAGTCCCGCAGGCGGGCGTGCATGGTCCGGAGGGTCGGGAGATCGACGGACCCCATCCCGCCCCGTTTCCCGGTACGGTTGGTTCCCTGATGGCCACCAAAGCCGAAGAGCGCAAGCTGCTGCACGAGGTGGCCGACGCCATCGGCGCGCTGATCGAGTTCTGGGGCTTCAAGCGCGTGATG
>JAYWAO010000389.1:0-4243 GCA_043782365.1 Deltaproteobacteria bacterium | reverse complement strand
AAGCGGGCCCGCGAGCGCGGCTAGGACTTCGACGAGGGCGGCACGAATCGGCCCGACTGCGGCGAGGCCTTCTTCTGGTCCGGCGCTCCATCCGACCTCGCTGAGGGCGGAGCGGTCTTTCCAGCGGAGGTGGCGGCCTTCTGCTGCCCGTTCTGGGTGCGCTTGAACGGCAGCGGCACCTCGGTGTTGGCGACCACCTTGATCCGGTGCGCGAGCAGGCGCAGCCCCGTGCGCGTCTCTTCCTCGGGTTCAGGCGCGGCGGCCGTCTCCGGCGGTGCGGGCGGGAGCGGAGTCGCGATCAGCGGCGCGGGCGCGTCGGGGGCGAGCTCGGCGAGCGCGTTGGCGATGTCGTTGGCGAGGGCGGCGTGGCGCACGGCCGGCGCCTTCACCACGACCAACTCCTCGGGAGGCGGCCGCCGGATGGCCGACACCGACGCCGGCGTCCGCGTCGTTCCGCCCGACGGCGTCGGGAAGCTGCCCGTCTGGGGAGACCAGGAGCCGCGCGCCGACGCCGACCGCTGCTGCAGCTCGGGCAACGGGTGCGACTCCTCGACCCCGCGCCAGGGCGTGATCGCGCAGGCCCGCAGCGAGCTGCGGCTCGCGTTCTTGGGGAAGTCGGGCCCTTGAAAGGCGCGCTGCCCGGCCTGGGCGGCGTCGAAGGCGGCCCCGATGGTGCGGAGCAGGTCCGAGAGGCTGGCCACGTAGAGCTGTACGGTGAGGCCGCTGCGCCGGGCGAGCTCGGGCGCGAACTCCGCCGCTGCCTCGGGCGAGGCCACCGCGAGGTGGAGCTTCAGCCCGCTCGCCGAGAACGGCAGCACCAGGTTGGCCACCGCCTCGTTGCGGCTGAGGACCACCAGCGGCATCAGGTCGACCTCGCTGCGGGAGAGGTCTACCTGGGGGAGCTCCCAGTGGTCGGCGAGGGCGCTGGCCAGGGCCGGGCTGGGGCAGAGCCCGTGGCCGACCAGCGTGCGGACGAGGTGCAGCTCGCCCGGATCGGTGAGCACGTGCAGGCGCTGCAGGCCATCGCCAGAGAGCAGGCCGCGCGCCATCAGCAACGCATGGAGGCGTTCACGGTTGGGTCTCGCGGAGACCTGTTCAGTAGGGAGAGATGTTTGCACCACGGGTTACCTAATAACGATGACGCGCCGCTGCGCAAGGAGGGAACTTGGCAACGGTGTAGGCACAGGTCGCCGCTGTGGCCGGCAGTCGCACCCCGCGCGGTTGCTTCGGGGCCCCCGGGAGACCTATAACAAGACACATGATCAAGAACCCGGTCCAGGTGCTCTACTGCCAGCACCTTCCACTTCCTGGCCTGCTCTTGCTGTCGCTGGCGTTCTCCTGCGCGCCCGCAGCGCCCGAGCGGGACGACCTGCAGGGCGTCGTCGAGCTGCACGAGCGGGCGCTGGCGTTCGAGGTGCCGGGACGCGTGGCGCGCCTGCTCGTCCAACGGGGGCAGCGGGTGGAGGCGGGCGCCGGGCTCGCCGTGCTCGACGACAGCCTCGAGCGGCCGGCCAGGGACGCGCGTGCCGCCGACGTGGCGCAGGCCGAAGCCCAGCTCTCCCTGCTCGAGGCGGGCGCGCGGCGCGAGGATCTCAGGGTCTTGCGCGCGCAGCTCGAAGGGGCCCAGGCCGCCGAGTCGCAGGCGGGCCACACGGCGCAGCGGCTGCGCGAGCTGCGCGCTGCAGGCACGGCCACTCCGCAGCAGCTCGACGACGCGGAGTCGCTGCTCGCGCGCACCACCGCCGAGCGGAAGGCCGCCTCCGAGCGGCTCGCCTCGCTCGAGTCCGGGGCGCGGCGGGAAGACCTGCGCGCAGCCCGGGCCCGCGTCGATTCGGCCCGCGCCGCGCTGGCGCTGAGCGAGGCGCGCCTGCAGCGCTACCAGCTCGTCGCGCCGATCGCTGGCAGCGTGCTCGAGACCCACGTCGAGCCCGGCGAGGTGCTCGGCGCCGGAGCGCCCGTGGTCACGCTAGGCGAGACGCAGCGGCCCTATCTCGACCTCTTCGTGCCCGAGGCGCGGGTGAACGGTCTGCGCCCGGGCACCAAGGCCACGGTGCGCGTGGACGCCGAGCCGGGCCGCGTCTTCGACGGGGAGGTGGAGGACGTCGGCCGCCGCACCGAGTTCACGCCGCGCTACCTGTTCAGTCCCAAGGAGCGGCCGAACCTGGTCGTCCGCGTGCGGGTGGCGCTGCGAGACCCCGAGGAGCGGCTGCGCGCTGGTGTCCCGGCGCTGGCGAGCCTGGACCGGACCGCAGCGCCCTCCGCTCCTCCGGCGCCCGCAGCCGCCGCGCCCGCCGGCGAGGTGCGCGGCATCAAGTCACAGCCGACCAACGACGGCGGGAGCGGGCGGTGAGCGGCCTCGCCGCTGGTGGGTTCATCGTCGTCACCGAGCACCTCTCGCGCAGCTTCGGCGACCTGGTGGCCGTCCGCGACGTCTCGCTGCAGGTGAAGCGGGGCGAGATCTTCGGCGTGCTCGGGCCCAACGGCGCGGGCAAGAGCACCACCATCCGCATGCTCTGCGGCATCCTCGACCCCAGCGGCGGGCGCGGCACCGTGGTCGGCTTCGACCTCGCCAAGGACCCCGAGCGCATCAAGGAGCGGATCGGCTACATGACGCAGCGGTTCTCGCTCTACGAGGACCTCTCGGTGCAGGAGAACCTCGTCTTCTACGCGGGCCTCTACGGCCTCGCCGGGCTCGGGCGCCGCGCGCGGGTGGAGGAGGTCCTCGCCTCCACGGGCCTGGGCGATCGGCGCAAGCAGATCGCGGGCACGCTCTCGGGCGGCTGGAAGCAGCGGGTCGCGCTCGCCTGCTCCACCATCCACCGGCCGCCGCTGCTCTTCCTCGACGAGCCCACCGCCGGCGTCGATCCGGTGAGCCGCCGCGACTTCTGGGAGCAGATCCACCGCCTCGCCGGCGAGGGCACCACCGTGCTCGTGACGACCCACTACATGGACGAGGCCGAGCGCTGCCACCGGCTCTGCTTCATCTTTCGAGGCGCGGTGCTCGACACCGGGACGCCCGAGGAGATCATCGCCCGCCGCGGCCTGCGCGTGGCCGAGCTCCAGCTAAACGACGCGCGCGCCTGCGCCGAGGCGCTGCGGGTGCTCCCCGAGGTCGATGAGGTCGCCCACTACGGCCACGTGCTCCGGCTCGCCTGCCACGCGCCCACCGACCCGGAGGCGCTCTGCCAGCGGGTCGCGGCGGAGCGCGGGCTGGTCGTCCTCTCTTCGCGCCCGGCCCGCACCACAGTGGAGGACGCGTTCGTCTCGATGGTCCGCGCCGACGAGCAAGCCAGGCGGGTGGCCGCGTGACCATCGCGGGGACGATCACGCGGCTGCGCTCGGTGGCCGTCAAGGAGCTGCTCCAGCTGCGCCGCGACCGCCTCACCATGGCGATGATGATCGCGCTGCCCGTCGTGCAGCTGTGCCTCTTCGGGTTCGCCATCGAGACCGACGTGCGGCACATGCCGACAGTGGTCTACGACCAGGACCAGAGCGCCCGCTCGCGTGACTTCGCGCGGCGGATGGCGGCGACCGGGTTCTACGACCTGGCCGGCGAGGTGCAGAGCTACCAGGAGATCGGCCGTGCGCTGCGGGCGGGCCGCGCGAAGGTGGCCCTGGTGGTGCCCCCGCACTGGGGCGCCGATCTCACCTCGGGCAAGCGCGGCCAGCTGCAGCTGGTGGTGGACGGCAGCGATCCGCAGACGGTGGCGAGCGCGATCAACGGCGCGGCGGGTCTCGCGCAGGCGCGGGCGAGCGATCTGCTCATCGAGCGGCTCGCCCGGCTCGGGCAGCCAGGCGCGCAGCCGCCGATCACGCTCGAGCCGGTGAGCTGGTACAACCCCGACCTCAAGACCTCGACCAACGTGGTGCCCGGGCTGGTCGGCGTGATCCTCACCATGACCATGGTGATGCTGACGGCGATGGCGATCGCCCGCGAGCGGGAGCGGGGCACGCTCGAGCAGCTGATCGTCTCGCCGCTGCGGCCCGCCGAGCTGATCGCGGGGAAGATATTGCCCTATGTCGGCATCGGATATATCCAGATATCACTCATATTACTGCTCGGAAGGCTGGTCTTCGGCGTGCCGTTCGTCGGTTCGCTGCCGCTGCTGTATGCGCTGGCGTTCGTCTTCATCGCCGCCAACCTCTCGCTGGGCCTCGTCTTCAGCACCATCGCCCAGACGCAGCAGCAGGCGATGCAGATGAGCTTCTTCTTCCTGCTGCCCAACATCCTGCTCTCGGGCTT
>JAYWAO010000388.1:0-11680 GCA_043782365.1 Deltaproteobacteria bacterium | reverse complement strand
GTTGCTCCTTCTCGCCGGTTGTGGAGGTAGCGATTCTGCCCCCGCGCGCCCAGCTGGCGGCGATGGGTCGTCCGGCTCGGGAGGAGCCGCCGCGGCCGGCGCGGGCGGCGGACCGGCTCGGGGCGTGGGCGCAGCCTGGTCGCCGGGCGCAGCGTGCTCGAGCGCGGCCCGAGCGCGCGCGGCGAGGCCCGGCATCTCCAGCCTGCCGGCCAGCTCGCCGGCGCGCTCCAGCTCTTCGCGGGCGCGCGCCGCCTCGCTCCCCGAGGAGAGCAGGAGCGCGCCGTGGCGAAACCGCACCCACGCCTCGTGCGCCTCCGCGCCCATCGCCTGCGTGCGTGCGAGCGCGCTCGCGAAGTGCGCCTGGGCCTGCGAGAGCTCGCCCTCCGCTCCGGCCAGCTGTCCCAGCGCCAGCGCGATCGGCGGGCCGCAGACCAGCCCGAACAGGCCCCACACCGCGTTGCCCGACGCGCGGGCCGCGAGCAGCGAGCGGATCGCGCGCCCGTGCTGGGTGCGGCCCAGCGGCGCGACCGCCTCTGCCAGCGTGGCCAGCGCGATGGGCGTCTGCAGCCTGGCGAACGTCAGCGGCACCGACCGCGTCAGCTCCTCGCGGACCGCCTCGAAGCGCCCCTCGCACCCGAGCGTCGAGAGCCGCGCCAGGGCGGCGAGCTCCGGCATGGCCGCGCCGAACGCCGCCAGCACCTGGGGCTGGTGCGCGCGCAGCCCCGCGGCGTCGTCCTGCAGCAGCAGCAGCCAGTGGCGGTGCACGGGGATGCAGCGGCGCGCGTTCTCGTCCTGCGCCTGCGCGGCGAGCGAGACCGCCTCGGCGACGCACGCGTGCGACTCGGCGAAGCGCCCGCTCATCATCGCGCGCATCGAGCGGAAGAGCGGCGCCATCCAGAGGAAGCGCGGGTGCCGCAGCGAGCCCGCCAGCGCGCTCCACTCGGCCAGCCCGGCGTCGGCCCGCGCCACGTCGCCAGCCTCCAGGTAGTCGGTGACCACGCGCCCGAGCCCGCGAAGCTCGTTGACGTGGTCCTGCTGCTGCCGCGCCGCCGCCACCAGGCGCAGGTTCACCGGGAGCCGCTCCTCGCTCGCCGCAAAGTCCCCGAGCGCCGACCCCGCGGCCACGGCGACCTCGAGCCACGTCGAAGGATCGGCGTCCGTCTCCACCTCGCGCAGGGCCGCCCGCGCCATCGCCAGCGGGACGCTCGCGTCGGCGGCCGGAGTCATCGCCGCCGCCCTGCGCGCGAGCAGGCGCGCGTGCAGCCCGCCGGTCTCGGCGCCCAGCGCGGCCTCGGCCTCGTCGAGCAGCGGGAGCAGATCGGTGCGCACGTCGCCGAGCACGTAGCGCGAGCCGTAGCCGATCACCGCGCGGGCCAGCAGCTGGCCGTCGCCCAGCTGGCGGGCGAGGTGGATGGCGTGCACCAGCGTCTCGCGCATGCCCAGCCCGCGGCCCGCGTCGCCGTGGGCCCACCCGAGCGCCACCAGGAGCTCGCCCTCGGTGCGGTCGCCCCCGGGGAGCTCGGCGCAGGTCATTTCGAGGATGGAAACGGCGTCTTCGTAGGCGCACTGCGCGCGCGCCTCCGCGGCGGCGGCGATCGCCCAGCCCGCCACCTGCGCGCTCTGGGCGAGCGGCAGCGACTGCAGCCCGTGGTGGGCACGGTCGCGCGCCAGCCCTCCTGCCCCGCGGTCGATCCGCGCGTCGAGCGCCTCGGCGCAGCGCAGGTGCAGCGCCTGGCGCCGATCGGGGGCCAGCTCCCGGTAGAGCGCGTCGCGGACCAGCGCGTGGCTGAAGGACCACGCGTCGTGGCTGCGCTCGCGGAGGAAGCCCGCGGCCACCAGCGCGGAGAGCTGCTCGCGCAGTCGAGCTGGGTGGGCGGAGGAGACCTCGCTGAGCGCCTGCCGCTCGAAGTCGCGCCCGAGGACCGACGCCCCCTCCAGCACCGCCAACGCCTCGGGCGTCAGGTGCGAGGCCCGCTCGCGGACCAAGAGCGCGATGCCCTGCGAGACCGGCAGACCCGCGCCCGCGGCGAGCGAGAGCCCCGGCTGCCCGGGAGCGCCCAGTCCCCGCAGCGTGAGGGAGCGCAGCACCTCGACGAGGAAGAGCGGGTTCCCCGCGGTGGCCGCGAAGAGCGTGCGCGCGGTCTGCGGGTCGGAGTGGCCGAGCGTCTCGGCGACGAGGCCGGCGGCGTCGGGCTCCGAGAGCGGCCGCAGCGGCAGCACGGCCGCCTCGCGGGAGATCTGCGCGAGCAGGTCGCGCACCCGGGGCCGCTCCGCCTCGGCGTCGCGCCAGGTGAGCAGCCAGGTGCAGCGGCCCAGCCGCAGGCCGCGCAGCACGAAGGCGAGGAGGCCGAGCGAGGCGGTGTCGGCCACGTGCAGGTCGTCGAGCACGCAGAGCAGCGGCCCCTGCGCGGCAGCGCCCCGCAGCGCCTCCACCACCGCCTCGAACAGCTGCCGCTGCGCCAGCGCCGGGTCGGCGGCCGGGAACTCGCCCGAGCCCGGGCGGCCCCACAGCTCGGCGAGGCGCGCGGCGTCCGGGGTCTTGGGCAGGCTCGCCACCAGCTGTCGCCACGGCCAGTACGCCGCTGCGCCGCCCGCCTCCCAGGCGCGGCCCCAAGCGACGCAGGCACCGCGCTCGTGCGCGCGCGCGGCCACCTCGGCGGCGAGGCTGGACTTGCCGATGCCGGGCTCGCCGACCAGCGCATACACCTGCGGTCGGCCCTGCGCGGCGAGCGCGAGACCCCGGTCCAGCTCGGCCAGCTCAGCCTCGCGTCCCCGCAGCATCTGGAATGGTGATTACACAATTGGAGGGAGGGTGGAAGGAGGCGAGCCCGGGCGCCCTCGGCCGCCGCCCCTGCGTCCCCCTCCTCGGGGCAGCGCTGGGCCCCGTCGGCGCGGCCCCCGGGAAGATCGTGGAGGGGGTTCGTTATTGACCCCGACAGCAGCGACCTACCCCCCCTCAATCAACCGAAAGGCGTCTTCCATGAACCGCACCTCCCTCGGCCTCGCGCTCGCGCTGGCCCTCCCGGCGATGGCCGCCACGGCCGCTCCCGCCAAGCACGAAGGGCCCCTCAAGCTCCCCAAGTTCGTCTCCTTCGGCCGCGGCAACACCAACCTGCCGAAGGGCTCGGAGCACACCCTCGCCCAGGTGAAGGAGTACCTGCACGCCCACCCGGAGGTGACGCTGCTGCGCGTCGAGGGCTACTACGACCAGCGCGACTCGAGCGCCGCCGCCGAGACCCACGCGGCCGCGCGCGCCTTGGCCGTCGGCCGCGGGCTGGTCGCCGCCGGCGTCGACTGCAAGCGCCTCATCCCCGTGGCCTTCGCCAAGGGCGGCGACATGCGCGAGGGCGGCGCCTACGCCACCTTCGTCAACGCGGGCCTGCGCGGCAAGCCAATCGGCGGGATGAAGCCCGAGGCCGGCGGCAAGAAGGCCGGCGATCTCTGCGACACCAGCGCGCACGCCTCGGCCGGCTCCAGCGCCTCGCCCGCGAAGCAGCCCGCGTCGGGAGGGGCCGCCCACGCCGCCTCGAGCGGCATCACCAAGGCGAACGACCCGCGCCTGAGCGACGCCCGCAAGAAGTTCTTCGTCGAGCTCGAGAAGCGGGTCCCTTCGGTGGAAGGGCACAAGTCCGCGGCGGGCAAGTCCAACCTCTTCGACGGCGTCGCGCACCAGGTGAAGGGCACCACCTGCGGCCTGCTCCCCGGCGTCCTGATGCAGCGGATGGGCGTCCGCGGCGTGATCAGCTCGTACGCCACCGAGGGCGTGCGCACCGAGGGCCAGCGCCTCGGCGTCTGGGTCGAGAACGACGGCACCAACCTGCCGACCCCGGGCGACATCTACGTGCTCCGCTACCCGGAGACGCCCAACACCGACTCGGTCGCCCACGTCGGCGTCGTCTACGACGTCACCGACCCGAACCGCTGGATCACCGCCGACGCCGGCCAGGGCTCGCGTGAGGTCCAGGAGGCCAAGCTGGTCACCCGCAACATGAAGAAGGTCGATGGCACCCACTTCTTCCTCTCGGGCCCCTCGAACACGCCCGGTGACTCGCCCCTGCTGCGCCGCATCGGCGGCTGGGTGAACCTCGACGCGCTCCTCGCCAAGTCCGGCAAGAAGTAGGCGGCCGGACCTGAGGTAGCCGTCTCAAAGCGGGCGCCAGGATCGAAGAGATCCTGGCGCCCGCAGTGCAGCCAGCTCCTGGAAGTGCCGTTCCTCGTACCGCGCATCCGAAGTCTCTCCGCTCTGTGGCTCAATACAGGTCAAACAACTCCGGTCGAGGCACCCCGATCAGGAGCCCCGGCCAATGCCGGGGCTAGAAGGACGGCCGCCCCCTTCGGGGACTGCGAGCCTTGCATCGGGTTCGTCGTTGTCGTCGGCCATCCCGCGCGGGGAGTTGCGTGCGCTGCGTACGCCGTGTGGTGCGGCGGTGCAGCAGGGTCTTCGCGCGTTGGGGCAGCCCCGCAGGGGCGGTTGTTTTTCTAGCCCCGGCATTTGCCGGGGCTCCTGGAGTGTGGCCCATACGAGCGGGGTAGCCCCAGACTGATCAGATGGGGGAGACACTTTCGGCGCGCGGTACTAGGCTACGAAGCCCCGCCGTCCGGGCCGCCGGACAGATCCACCTGCCGCCCGTCCCGGTAGACCACCATCCGCTCCTCGTTGCCGTCGCGGTCGAAGAAGCGCCACAGGCCCTGCTCCTGCCCGAGGCGGTACTCCCCGACGCAGGCGAGCGAGCCGTTGTCGTGGAAGTCGCGCCAGACCCCCTCTTCGCGGCCGTTCGCGTAGTCGCCCTGCGTCCGCGGCGCGCCGTTCGGGTGGAAGCCCGTGTACCCGCCGTGCCGGACCCAAGCGGGGCCGCGCGCGTCCCAGCGGCGCTGGTACGAGGCGACCAGCGTTCCGTTGGCCTCGCGCTGCTCCACGAGGTGGAGCGTGTCGGCGGCGATCTGGCGTGGGTCGGGCTCAGGCAGCATCGCGAGACTGTAACCACTAGCGGGGTACCGACAACAGCGCGCACGCCCCCACGCTGGGCAGCACCGTGCTCACCGAGAAGCCGCTCGGGTTGAGGGTGATCCGCTCGCCGTCCTTGCCGGGCCGCTCGGGCGAGAACCAGTAGCCCGTGCGCCCCGCGCCCGCCGCGGCGCCGGCGATCTGCAGCAGCACGCCCTGCGCCGCCGCGAAGCCCTGGCCCTCGCGCAGGTCGAGGTTGACGAGGTGGACGTCGAGCTTGCGCTCCGGATCGAGGTACGCCCGCGCCAAGAGCACGCCGCGGCCTTGGATGGAGATCGCGCGCGGCGAGCGGCCGAGCAGCTCGCGCAGCGCCTTGAGCAGCAGCGGCTCGAGCGCGCTGGCCGAGAGCTGGCCGTCGGGGCCCACCGGGAGCTGGTAGACGCGGCCCTCGGCCACCCGCTCGAGCGCTTCCTTGTTGTCCTTCACTTCCGGGAAGAGCGGGCCGAGCTGCCGGCCCTCGTCGTCGATCCGCTGGCACGGGCCCACCAAGAGCAGATCGCCGCCCTGCTCGACGTGGCGGCGGAGCGGCAGCGCCAGCGAGTCGGGGAGGTCGGTGGCGCCGCAAAGTGCAATGAGCCGCGCCCCGGCTGGCTGAGGCCGCGGCGCATGCAACGCGACCCCAACCTGGAGCTGCGCCCGCTGCAGCGCTGCCGCCACCAGGGCGGAGGCGCGCAGGTGCTTGCCCTGGCTCCAGTGCTCGGCGCGCGGGGCCACCACCAGATCGACGTCGCTGAGCGGCTCGGCCGCCCGGTACCGCTCGCGCAGACCCGCGGCGTAGCGCCGGTGATTCGCCAGCGCGGCGCGCGACTCCGCCGAGGCGCCGGGCTGGAGCATCAGGTCGCAGCCGCAGGCGGTGGCGAGCGCGGCGAAGAGCTTCACCTGGTCGGGCCGCGCCGCCGGGGGAAGCTGCGCGACCACCTGCCGCTCCCCGAGCGCGGCCCGGGCGGCCAGCAGCGGAAAGAGCGCCTCGAGCGGCTCGAGCGAGGGGAGCGCGAAGACCAGCCCGTCGAGGTGCCGCCCGAGCAGGAGCGAGAGCGCCGAGAGCGTCCCCACCCGCGCCAGCACCGGCAGCTCGAGCCCGGAGCGCACCGCCCGCGCCTCGTCGCGCGCGCGGAGGATGGCCGCCTTGGCGAACTGCAGCGGCGCCTCCAGCCGCTGGCTCTCGCGCACGCCCGCGTAGGGCCGCTCGCGCCACGGCAGGCCCGAGGCGCGCTGGACGGCGAGGACGGCAAACGACTCGATCTGCGGTCCGTAGCTCTTCTGGATCGCCTCGTTGAGCGCGCGATTGCACTGGGCGCAGTGGCCCGCGGCGGCGTGGCCGAGGCGGTACCAGCGGTCGAGTCCGTCGAGCAGCACCGCCTCGCCGCGCCGCGCCGCTTGGGAGGCGCTCGCCAGCGCATCCGCCAGCGCGAACGGAGAGCTGGGGCAGCGCACGGGGACGGCGCCGCCAGCGCGGTTCTCGTCCTCGTCGAGGCAGGCCTCGTCGCCGATGCGGGCGCGGGAGAGCTCCACCCAGGCGACGCGCGGCAAGGTGTTCGCCTGCCCGGCCGGCGGCGGCTTGGTGTGGGCGGGCGCGGGCGGCGGCGCGTCGGTGAGGAGCGAGGCGTCGACCACCAGCGCGTGGGCGCCGTCGGCGCGGGCGATCTCGTCGGAGACGGGGGCGAGCCCCGCGGCCTCGGGAGGCGAGAGATCGAGGGAGCGGGTGCGCGGAAACGGCTCGGCCGACATTGGGGAACGCTACCACGCCACCGGGAGGGCGGCTCGACGCCAGCTGCGCCGCGATCAGATCCTTGGATCAGAGGACTTCTTGCACCCAGGCTGGCGAAGCCTGGGCGCTCCAGGCGGCGCTCGCGGCCGCCACCACCTCGCGCACCGCCACCCCGTGCTGCCGCGCCAGCGCCGCGCAGTCCTCGAACTCCGGCGTGGCGGAGGAGACCTTGCCTCCGGCGAGGCCCAGCTTGACCCGCACCTTGCCCCACGGGGTCTCGGCCTCGACGAACCTGCGCGTAAGCGTGGTCCGCTCCGCGCGCAGCCTGCGCACGCCCAGCGTCGGCGTCTCGCGGAAGTACGCCGCCTCCACCGCCGCCAACCGCGACTCCGCCACCAGCGCGGCCAGGAGGTGCCCCGGCCGGCCCTTCTTCATCAGCACCGGGACCAGCCACGCATCCTTCGCGCCCGCCTCCAGCAGCGCCAAGAGCGCCACCGAGACGAGCTGCGGCGTCAGGTCGTCGAGGTTCGTCTCCAGCTGCCAGAGGGGCTCCTCGCTGCCTGCCCCCTCGGGCACGCCGCGGTAGAGCGAGGCGCGCAGGAGGTTCGGCGCGTCGGCCCAGCGCCTCGTCCCCGCGCCGTAGCCGATGGCGAGCAGCGGCAGCGAGGGGAGCCCGTGGGCTTCAAGTGTAAGCGCCGCCAGCAGCGCGGCCCCCGTGGGCGTGGTCCGCTCGCCCGGACCGCTCGGGCGCAGCGAGCGGCCCGCGAGCACTTGCAGCGTGGCCGGCGCGGGCAGCGGGATCTCGCCGTGGGCCGAGCGGCCGATGCCGCCGCCAGCAGGAGGCGGCAGCGCCAGCACCGCGGCGACCCCGCACGCGTCCCCGAGCGCGCTCACCAGCAGCGCCACCCCGGTGATGTCGACGATCGCGTCCACCGAGCCCACCTCGTGGAACTCGACGTCGTCGGCCGCCATCCCGTGCACCTGCCCCTCGGCGCGCGCGAGCCGCTCGAAGGTCGCGAGCGCGAGCGCCCGGGCCCGCTCGGGCAGGCGCGCCTCCGTGAGCAGCGCGCGGATGGTCTTCCACGGCCGGTGGTGCGAGTCGCTCGCGCGCGCGGCGGCGGGCACCACCACCTCGACGTGCAGGCTGCGGATCCCGGAGACGAACACCTCGGTGGTCTCGACCCTCACTCCCGCGAGGTCGACGGCAAACGGGCCCGCGGCCGCTGCCAGCGCGGAGAGCCCGCTGTCGAGGGCCGCGCGAAGCTCGCCTTGCCGCCCGAGCGCTTCGCCCAGGTGGAGGAGCGCGGCGAGCGTCATGTCTCCTGCCGCGCCGCCGATCGGCTCGAGCAGGAGCGTCGTCGCCAGGGGCGTCACTTCGCGGCCTCGACGGCGGAGGTCGGGTGGCCTGCGGGCTCGGACCCGGCGGCGCCCCTGGACTCGGCAGCGGGCTTGGACTCGGCGACCCTGGCCTCGGCGACCTTGGCCTCGGCGGCGAGCGCGGCCTCGGCCTCGTGCGCGTGCGCGTTGCGGGCGATGGTCGCCGCGATGAACCCGGCCGAGAAGCCGTTGTCGATGTTGACGACCGAGACGTTGGCCGAGCAGGAGTTGAGCATCGCGAGGAGCGCCGCCATCCCGCCCTGGCTCGCGCCGTAGCCCACCGAGGTGGGCACCGCGATCACCGGTCTGGCCACCAGACCACCTACCACCGAGGGCAGCGCGCCCTCCATCCCGGCGCAGACCACCAGCGCGTCGGCCGCGCGCAGCGCCTCTACCCTGCGCAGCAGCCGGTGGATGCCGGCCACGCCGACGTCGAAGTGCCGCTCGACCACCGCCCCGACGAAGCGCGCGGTGATGCACGCCTCCTCGGCGACGGGGATGTCGGTGGTGCCCGCGCAGCAGACCGCCACCTTGCCGAGGAGCGGACGCGGCGTTCCCGGCACCTCGGCGAAGAAGCAGCGCGAGACCGGGTCGTACTTGCCGAGCGGGGCAGCGCGCAGGACGTGGAGTTCGGCCTCCGGCGCCATCCGCGTCACCAGCACGGCCTGCCCCAGCGAGACGAGCCGCGCGACGATCCCCTCGAGCTGCGCCGGGGTCTTGCGCTCGCCGAAGATCGCCTCGGGCGCGCCCTGCCGCAGCGCCCGCTCGCCGTCGAGCTGGGCAAAGTCTTCGATCCCCTGCACGGGCAGGCGGGCGATCCGGGCGGCGGCGCTCTCGGCGGAGAGCGCGCCACGGGCGACATCATCGAGGAGCTTGCGCAGCGAATGGGCGTCCATGAGGCGCCCTCTTTACGCGACCCCGAGCAGCGTCAGCAACCGGGACAGGCTCTCCGCCTCGGGGACGGTGATGATCCGGCCCGCGAAGCGCACGCCCGGCAGCCGCAGATCGGTGACCAGCAAGAGCGCCTCGTCCATCTCGGCGAAGGCCGCCCGGATGGCCGATTCGAGCGGCCCGATGGCGAGGTGGGGCACGCTCGGCACCAGCGTCACGCCCACCGCCGCCCCCACGCCGCCCAGGTAGCTGGAGACGATGATGTTGCACGCCTCGGCGAGCGACGACTCGTAGATCACCGCCTCGCGCGGCACCGCGGCGCCCACCAAGAGGCCCGCCATCAGCGTGGAGCCGTCGGGGGTGAAGTGGATCAGCTGGCGCATCCGTGCCCCGCCCTCCACGGTGAAGTGCACCGCGAAGCAGGGGCCCTGCCCCGAGGAAGCGAGCACCTTGTCGATGGTGCCCTTGGCCGCCACGTGGGCCCGCGGCGTGGTCCCCTCGACCTGCGCGCCGAGCAGCTGGCCGAGCGAGCGGACGGCGTCTGCGGAGCCGTGGCCGGCGAGCTGCCGGAGGGCGTCGATCTGGGTGCCCGTGAGCCGGCTGGGGGTGAGGTTCGCGGGTCGCATCAGGCGGCTCCCTGCAGCGCGGGCTCACGTATTGGTCCGGGTCCCCGCGGCACGCCGGCCATCTCGGAGAGGCCGCGGGGGTCGAGCACCAGGAGCGGGCGGCCGTTGCCCAGGACGCAGGTGCCGGCGAGGCCCCTCACCCGGTCGAGCGGCGGGAAGAGCGGGCGCACCACCGCCTCCTCCTGGCCCACCAGCCGATCGACGCCGAGCGCGAACGTCACGCCGTCCACCTCGAGGACCACGAACGGCCGCGGGCCCGGCGGCGCCAGCGAGGGCAGGCCGAACAGCTTGGCGAGCGACCAGGAGTGGACCCACTGGCCCGCGACGATCACCGACTTCGACTCGAAGCCCTCTCCGCCGCGCGCCGATGGGTCGTACTCGATGGTGAGCGCGACGCGGTGCACGGGCAGCCCGTACAGCTCGCCGCCCACCTGCACGAGGAGCAGGTTGGACATCGACACCGAGCGCGGCAGCTCCAGGGTGAACTGCGTGCCCCGGCCCGGGCGCGAGGCCACCGACAGCTTGCCGCCCACCGACTCGACCGAGCGCTGCACCGCATCGAGCCCGACTCCGCGGCCCGAGATCTCGGTGGCGACGTTGCGCGTGGAGACGCCCGGCAGGAACGCCAGCTCGGCGGCCTGCGCGTCGGTGAGGGCGGCCGCGGCCTCCGCCGTCAGCGCGCCACTCTCGATCGACTTGCGCCGCAGCCCGGCGACGTCGATGCCGCGGCCGTCGTCCTCGAGATCGATCAGAACCCGGTCGCGCTCGCGGCGGGCGCGCAGGGTGAGCTTCCCGCGCGGTGGCTTGCCGGCCTTCTCGCGGTCGGCCGGCGCCTCGAACCCGTGGTCGACGGCGTTGCGCACGAGGTGGATCAGGGGGTCGCCCATCGCCTCGATCATCGAGCGGTCGAGCTCGACGTCGGCCCCCTGCACGTCGAAGTCCACCTCCTTGCCGAGCTTGTGCGAGAGGTCGCGCACCGCGCGCGGGAGCCGCTCGGTGAGCACCGAGAAGGGCGTCAGGCGGGCGTTCATCACCTTGCCGTGCAGCTCGCGGGCGAGGCGGCGCAGGCGGTCGAGCTCGGCCTCGAACCCGGGGCCCACGCTCTCGGGCAGCTTGCGCGCCCCCTCGCGCAGCCGGGCGATGCCGCCGAGCACCTCGCCGGCCGCGTCGAGCAGCTGGTCGAGCGCTTCGGCCCGCACGCGGATGGTGCTCTCGGTGCGGCGCTCCTCTCTGATGGGCGGCGCTGGGGTGGCCTGCCCGGGCGCGTCGGCCGGAGGCGCGGCCCTGCGCGGCTCCTCGTTCGCCGCCCTCGGCGCAGGCGGCGGCAAGACCTTCTTCCCCTCGGCGGTGAGCACCTCGACCGCGTCCACCTCGGGCACCGACTGGCAGGCGGCGCGGATCTCGTCGGGGGTCTTGCTGGTGGCCACCCGGGAGGTGATGCGCGCCGCGCCGCGGGTCTGCATCAGCTGCTGCGGCGTCGGCTCCATCTCCAGGAGCGCCCCGAGCGCCCGGAGCCGGCGCTGGACGATCAGCGCCCGCGCGCCGGGCGCGGCGCACTTGGGCGAGAGGGAGATCACCACCTCCCACACTGGCGTGCCCTCGGGCGCGGCAGGCGGCGGCAGCGCGACGGCGAGCGGCTCCGGCTTGCGCGGCGGCGGCGTGGAGGTCTCGAGCTTCGCGGCGGCGCCCGTGAGCCGCTCGGCCAGCTGGGCGCTGCCCGAGGCAGCGGAGCTCTCCTCGCGGGACGCCTGCTCGACCAGCCGTCCCAGCGCGTCGGCCGACTCCAGCAGGAGGTCGATCTGCTCGCGCGTGATCGGCAGCCCGAGCGCGCGCAGGCTGCCCGTCAGCGCCTCCGCGGCGTGGGAGATCGCCACCAGCTCGGCCAGCTCGAGCGTGGCCGCCGAGCCCTTGATCGAGTGGACGCGCCGGAAGATCGAATCCCACAGCTCGGCGGGCGGTGGCACGCCCTGCCCGGGCCCCGCCTTGGCCTCGAGCGCCACCAGCTCGCTGCCGAGCGCCGCGAGCTGCTCGCGGGACTCGGCGACGAAGAGCGCGAGGTACTTGCGGTCGGGA
>JAYWAO010000387.1:0-11737 GCA_043782365.1 Deltaproteobacteria bacterium | reverse complement strand
ACGCGCTCTCCGCCGAGATGGCCGCCAGCAAGGGCGCCTTCCAGGGCTTTTTGCCCAACCGCGAGCCGATGCTCGAGGTGATGCGGATGCACCAGCAGGCCGCGCACACCATCGACCGCGACCTCGCCCCCGCGGCGCTGCTCGCCGCCGCCCACGACGCCTGGGGCCGCGCGGTCCGCCTCGGTGAGGAGCACGGTTATCGAAATGCGCAGGCCACGGTGCTGGCCCCCACGGGCACCATCGGCCTCCTGATGGACTGCGACACCACGGGCGTCGAGCCCGACTTCGCGCTCATCAAGTTCAAGAAGCTGGCCGGCGGCGGCTCGTTCAAGATCGTCAACCAGTCGGTGCCGCGCGCCCTCAAGAAGCTGGGCTACGGGCCGGCCGAGGTGCAGGCGATCGTCGACTTCGCCCGCGGCACCGCCACCCTGAAGACCACCGCCGAGTTCACCCCGGCCGAGCTCCTCGCGCGCGGGCTGACCGAGGCGGAGATCGCCAAGGTCGAGAAGCAGCTCGACTCGGTGTTCGACCTGCGGCCGGCGTTCGCCTCCCACGTGCTCGGCGCCGGCGCGCTGCAGCGGCTCGGCCTCCCGGCCAACGCCAGGGGCGGCGCGGTGCTCGAGAAGCTCGGCTACTCGGCTGCGCAGATCGACGCCGGCTCGCTGCTGGTCTGCGGCCGCCAGACGGTCGAGGGCGCGCCGTTCCTCAAGCCCGAGCACTACCCGGTGTTCGACTGCGCCAACCGCTGCGGTCCGCTCGGCACGCGCTACATCGAGCCGATGGGCCACGTCCGCATGATGGCGGCCACCCAGCCGTTCCTCTCGGGGGCGATCAGCAAGACCATCAACATGCCGTCCGACGCCACCATCACCGACGTCGAGGCCATCCACACCGAGTCGTGGAAGCTGGGGCTCAAGGCCATCGCCATCTACCGCGACGGCTCGAAGCTCTCGCAGCCGCTCTCGGCCGGCGACAACGGCGGCGCCGCAGCTCTCCTGAAAGCCGGCCCGATGCCCCTCCCCGCGCCGGGAGCCGAGGGCACAGCGAAGCTCGCCGAGGCGCTGCAGAAGATGCTGCAGATCACGCCCGAGCAGGCGCAGCGGATGTCCGAGGCGTGCCTCGCGCCGAAGACCGCCGCGCCTTCGCCCATCCCGTCGCCGCTGCCGCTGGCAGCGCGCCGCCGGCTCCCGGCCAAGCGCCACGGGCTCACGCAGGAGGCGAAGGTCGGCGGCAACAAGGTCTTCCTCCGCTCCGGCGAGTACGAGGACGGCACGCTCGGTGAGATCTTCATCGACATGCACAAGGAGGGCGCGGCGCTCCGCTCGGTGATGAACTGCTTCGCGATGCTGGTGTCGATCGCGCTGCAGTACGGCGTCCCGCTGGAGATCCTGGTGGAGCAGTTCGTCTTCACCCGCTTCGAGCCGCAGGGCCCCGTGCAGGGCCACGACCGCGTGAAGTTCGCCACCAGCGTGATCGACTACGTCTTCCGCGCGCTGGGCGTCGAGTACGCCGGCCGCGACGACCTCGCCCACGTCACGCCTGAGGCAGCGGCCACCACGCCGCCCGCCAACATGGGCGCCGAGCCCGGGTCGCAGCCCCAGTACTACTCGCCCGCGGTGGTGGCCAAGGCGGCGCAGAAGCCCGCCAGCGTGCCCCCGCCGGCGCGCGCCGAGGGCGGCCGGCAGCTGTCGGCGCAGGAGGAGATGCTCGGCAAGCTCTCCGGCGACGCTCCCTTCTGCGATGGCTGCGGGCACATCACCATCCGCAACGGCACCTGCTACAAGTGTCTCAACTGCGGCAACAGCATGGGCTGCAGCTAGGCAGGTTTCGGTAGCCGAAGGACAGCGGGCGGCGCGGACTTCACGACGGTCCCGCCGCCCGTGGCGCTTCGAGGGGGGGGGGCGGGTGTCAGACGGCCTTGACGGCAACATAGCGGACGCTATATCGCTCGGTCCGGATGTTCTGGAGCCGTCCGTCATGGAAGGGTAGGGATGCATGGCAACCTTGGAGCAGCTGCTGACGCCAAAGTGGCGCGGCTTCATCAAGCGGCTGGCAGACGCGCTCGACGCAAATGGGGTGGACTTCGCCGTCATCGGCGGCATGGCCTTGGGCAAGCAGACCCGCCGTGTGCGGTCTACCGAAGACATCGACATCCTGGTCGAGGAGGAGTCGAAGCGGGCGGTCTTCAAGGCCATGAAGGATGCAGGTCTCGAGCGGATCGAAGGTACCTGGCCGTTGGTCAAGTACTCGGACGGCCTGCTCGAGGTGGATGTGCTCTGCGGAACCAGCGACCCGGAAGTGTCGGCGCTGGCCCTGGCCGTGGAGACTCCCCTCTTCGGGCCCCGGTCAAGATCGCGACCCGTGTCTTCCTGCTCTGGAGGTACCTCTTGTCCGACCAGCTCCGACACCACGACGACGGCCTCAATGTCATCCGCGCGATGAACGGAGCGGAGTTGACCCAGCTGAAGATGTATCTCCAGCACGACAACGACAAGGACTCGCTTCGCCTGCTCGGGCGCTGGGTGCGGGAGGCCGACGCTTGATGCCTCCTGAGCAGATCCGCGCGGCGCGCCTGCAGCTTGGGCTCACGCAGGCGCAGTTCGGTGATCTGCTCGGCGCCCACTGGGTGACCGTGAGCCGCTGGGAGCGCGGCGAGCTCGCACCGACCCGCTACCAGCTCCAGCTGCTCGAATGCTTCGCGCTCGCCGGTCCGGTCCCCGAGACGGCCCACCTCGCAGAGATCCTCGCAGGAGCTGGCGTGGCCGCTGCGTTGCTGCTGCTGCTGAAGGCGGCCAAGGGTGGGCCCTGCGCACCTGAGCGCAGGGAAAAGAAGCGGCGCAGGTAGTGCCCCGCTGGGGCCGCCCTCGAGCGTCCCGAGGCGGATCGCTTGCGGAGCAGCCAGGGCGTATCGTCCCCTGATGGCCACGAAACCCGCAGACCTCTCCCCCGCGACCCTCGCCCCCCAAGCGCTGCACGCCGGCGAGCCCCTCTCCGCGGGCATCGTCCCCTCGATCCACACCGCCACCACCTACCGGCGCAACGCCGACTACCAGCTCGTCGGGCCCGGCTACTCGCGCGACGAGAACCCCACCTACAAGCCCGCCGAGGCGCTGCTGGCGCGGCTGGAGGCGGGCACGAGCCCGAACGCGGCCGCCCTGCTCTTCTCCTCGGGGATCGCCGCCGCCTGCACCGCCGTGCAGGCGCGCTTGCAGCCCGGGCAGCGGCTGGTGGCCTCGAAGGCGATGTACTTCGGCCTGCGCGTGTGGATGGAGGGCTGGTGCGCGCGCTACGGCGTCGAGCTGAAGCTGGTCGACGGCACCGACCTCGCCGCGGTGAAGAAGGGGCTCGGCGGCAAGGCAGCGCTCCTCTGGGTGGAGACGCCCGCGAACCCCACCTGGGACGTGGTCGACCTCGAGGCCTGCGCGCAGCTTGCGCACGAGGCGGGCGCGCTGCTGGCGGTGGACTCCACCGTCGCCACGCCCGTGCACACGCAGCCCCTCTCGCTGGGCGCCGATCTGGTGATGCACTCGGCAACCAAGGGGCTCAACGGCCACTCCGACGTCATCGCCGGTGCGCTGGTCTGCGCGGACGCGAGGCAGCAGTGGTGGCAGGACATCGCAAAGCTGCGCCACGACCAGGGCGCCATCCTCGGCCCGTTCGAGTCCTACCTCCTGCTGCGCGGCATGCGGACGCTCTACGTGCGCGTGCAGCGGCAGAGCCAGACCGCGCTCGCCATCGCCAGCAAGCTCGAGGGCCACGAGAAGCTGGAGGCGGTGCTCTACCCGGGCCTCGCCACGCACAAGGGGCACCAGATCGCGCAGCGGCAGATGCACGGCGGCTTCGGTGGGCTCCTCTCGATCCGGGTGAAAGGCGGCGCGCTGGCGGCCATCGCGCTGGTCTCGCGGCTGCGCTGCTGGACCCCGGCCACCTCGCTGGGCGGGACCGAGAGCCTGATCGAGCACCGGGCCACCGCGGAGGGCCCGGCGACGCTGGCGCCCCCGGACCTCTTGCGCATGTCGGCGGGGCTGGAGGACCCGAACGACCTCATCGACGACCTGCTGCAGGGGCTTGGGTAACACACCAAGCAAAGGCCCTTGAACGAGCGAAGGCGCCCGGGTCCCCCAGGACCGGGCGCCATCCGAGGCCTTGCACCTCGCGGACCCTCTCGGTTGGTCCGGCTCAGGGATCGTCGGTGGCGGCGAGCGGGGCTGCGAGGAAGAAACGGTTCAGGCGGGCAGCGCGCTAGGAGGGGTTGCCGGGCGGCGTGACTTCGATGATCACCTCGGGCGCCTGGTAGGTGGCCATCGCGTTGCGGCGCGCGACCACGGTGACGACGTAGGCGGCGACCACCATCCAGCCGACGAGGAGGACGACCGGGAAGCCATAGGCGCGGACTTTTTCCATCTTGCTTTCCCCTTGCCTCGGAGGAGGCGGCTGCGTGCGGACGAGAGGGGATAGAGCAGGAGGCGTGCCAGCCGCCGACCGCTAGCATTGCGTGGCTGATTGCCGCTGATTCATTGGGTATCGCAAAGCGCCGTCGGCGCGGAGGTCCACGCCGGCAGGCTTGCGCGGTTTGGGCGACGGTGTGGCGCCACGGTGGCGCAACGGGGGCCCCCGCGGTCTTTCGTTCAGCGGAGCACACCAGCGATGGGAGGGGGTGCTACCAAGGGCAATGCAGGAGTAGCTTGATGCCAGGAACTGGAGACCACACGTTGTCCAACGCGCTCGCCTCACTCTGGGCGTGGGCCTGGATCGCGGCCATCCTCGTCGTCGGCTTCTTCGTCGAGCTCGCCCTGTTCGCGGTGACGCGCCCCTTCGACCCGCTGCTCCGCGCGCCCGGGCGCTGCTGGCGCCTGATGAACGTGCTGGCGGCGCGGCTCAACCCGCTCTGGAGCTTCCGCGTCGACGAGCGCGGCGGGCCGCCCCCAGCGCCCTCACGGCCGACGGTAGTGGTCGTAAACCACGCCTCGATGAGCGACGTGCTGCTGCTCGCGCACCTGCCCTGGGAGATGAAGTGGCTCGGCAAGCAGGCGAACTTCCAGATCCCGTTCGCCGGCTGGTGCATGTGGCTCGCGGGCCACGTCGCCGTCCGGCGGGGCGACCGGGCCTCCGGTGAGGCGGCGATGGCCGCTTGCGCGCGCTGGCTCAGGTCGGGCGTGCCGGTGCTGATCTTCCCCGAGGGGACGCGTTCGGAGGACGGCGCGCTGCAAGAGCTCAAGGACGGCGCGTTCCGGCTGGCGATCGACGCGGGCGCCGACATGCTCCCCTGCTGGATCGAGGGGACGCGCGCGGCGCTGCCGAAGGGGACCTGGCGGTTCGGGCGGGCGCGGGCGACCGTCTCGGTGGGGCGGGTGCTCGGGAGCGCGGGGCGCACCGTCGAGGCGCTGAAGGCCGAGGTGCGGACCGAGCTGCTGCGGCTGCGGGCGGCGGCCGGTGGCGCAGGGACCCGCTGACCCCGCGCCCCGTGTTGCGGCCGGCCGACTACGACGGCTGGACCGCCGGCGTGACCTCGATCACCACCTCGGGCGCGTGGTAGGTGGCGATGGCGGGCCGGCGCGACACCTCGGAGACGACGTACCCGGCGACCAGCATCCAGGCGGCGATCAGCACGACGGGGAAAGAGTAGTCACGGAGCGAGGCCATTTGGTTCTCCTGCCCCGGTGGGGCCGTTGAAGGCGGACGAGGAGGGGTAGAGCAGGCGGCGTGCCAAGGCGGCTGGCTGGCCGTCGCGGTGCTTCAGGGTGCGGAGATTGGACAGATACAGCGCTCTGAGGCAGGCGTTGGCCCGGGCCCGTTGGGCTAGCGGGCGCTCGTGCAGGTGTGGCGCCACAAGTGGCGCAACGCCGCGCGGCCTGCATCCGGGGGAGTACCCGCTCCTTCCCGCACGGCGTTGTTTCTGCGTATCGTCTCGGGGTTTCGCGGGGGGATGGCTTGCAGCTCAGCCCCGGCAGCCGCATCGGCCCGTACGAGGGACGTGGGCGAGCACGAGGGGCGGCCTTACCTCGTCGAGGATCTGCTCGAGGGGCGCACGCTGCGGGAGGTGGTCGCTGGTGGCGCGATCGGGCAGGTCAAGATCCTCGACTTCGGGATCGCTCGGGCGGCCGGGCCCGAGCCCCGACGCCAGCGGGGCGACGGGCGCCGACGACGCGCACATCACCTCGACGGGCACGACGATGGGCACGCCCTCGTACATGAGCCCGGAGCAGCTGCTCGCCGAGCGGGTCGATGCGCGGTCCGATCTTCCGCTTCGGCTGCGTCCTCTACGAGCTGCTCTGCGGGCGCAGGCCCTTCGGTCGCCTCGACCGGGCGCCCCCTGCCCCCTCACCGCTTGAACCCCTCCACCTCGATCCCCAGCCGCTTCACCCACCGCTGCACCTGGAACCGCGCCTTCCCCATCGCCTCCGCCACCGCCGTGATGTTCCCCCGGTGCTCGTCGAACAGCCCCACCAGCTTCACCCGCAGCGCTTCGTCCTCCGCCGAGAGCGCCACCGCCGCCAGCGCCGGCCCCGAGGGCGGCTTGTGCGCGCCCGGGTCCCGCACCGCCGCCGGCAAGTGCGAAAGCTCCACCGTGCCCCCGTCCGCCAGCACCACCGCCGCGGTCAGGCACTTCTCCAGCTCGCGCACGTTGAGCGGCCACCCATGGGTCAGCAGCGCGCGCGCCGCCTCCGAGGTGAAGGCGATGCCCGCCTGCGCCGGGAAGTGGCGCCCGAGCAGCGCGGCGATCAGCAGGCCCAGGTCCTCACGCCGGTCGCGCAGCGCGGGCAGCGGGAGGATGAAGCCCGCGAGCCGCGCCAGCAGGTCGGCGCGGAACCCGCCCGAGGACACCAGCGCGTCGAGATCGCGGTGGGTGGCGGCCACCAGCCGCAGGTCCACCTTGACCGGCTTGGTCCCTCCCACCGGCGTCACCTCGGCTTCCTGTAACACTCTCAACAGCGACGCCTGCGCCGCCAGCGGCAGGTCGCCGATCTCGTCGAGGAAGAGGGTGCCGCCGTCGGAGGCGCGGATGAGGCCGGGCCGGTCTTCGTCGGCGCCGGAGAAGGCCCCTTTTCGATAACCGAACAGCTCCGACTCGACCAGGTTCTTGGAGAGCCCGCCGCAGTTCACCGCCTGGAACGCACCGGGCCGCCGCGAGAGCTGGTGCAGCGCAGCCGCTGCCACCTCCTTGCCCACGCCGCTCTCGCCGGCGAGCAGGACGGGCAGGTCGGCGGCGGCCACCAGCGCGAGGCGCGCGAACTCCTCGGCGAGCGAGGGGAGGAGCGTCGCCAGCCCGAGTGCCGGCAGCTGCAGCGCAGCGGAGTCCTGTCTCGCAGCTCCCACGCCGACCGCCAGCCCGGAGCGGAACCGCAGGAAGGTGTTCCCGATCTCGATCCAGTCGCCGTCAGCGAGCCGCGCGTCCTGGACGCGCACGCCGTTGAGCTTGGTGCCGTTCTTGGAGCCGCGGTCCTCGATGCGCCACTCGTGGCGGTGGCGTCGCAGCACCGCGTGCGCGGAGGAGACGCTGCGGTCGGGGAAGCCGAGCGTGACCACCCCCTCTTGCGCGCTCGCAGGGTGCATGGCTTCGCGGCCGAGGGCCACCGACTCGACGCCTGCGAGGGGGTAGCGGGCGCTGCGTCCGAGCGGGCGGTCGGCCTGCAGCACGACGAAGAGGAACGGCAGGACCGGCGGTCCGTGCGCGCCCCGGTCGAGCTGGATCGAGATGGTCGAATCGTTCTCCGACCGTGGCATTGCGCCCCCCGCGCTCGTCGAGTCCCATCGCCACCTGCACAGTAGCGAAATCGAGCGGGCCCCGCCATGCGACGGAGCGGCTATGAGGGCTGTCCGGGCCCTACCGCGACGCTACCGCCGCCGCAGCTTGCGCAGGGCCCGCGCCAGCGAGGCATCGCCGTCGGCCGGCAGGTCTTGCAACGGCACCCACTGCAGCGCCTGGCTCTCCTCGGAGATCCGCGGCTGCGCGCCCTCCCGCGCCACCAAGGCGAAGCGCAGGTCGAGGTGCTCGTGCGCCGGCTCGAGCGGCGGCTTGGTGCGCGCCGGGATCCCGTGGATGTCCACGTCGAAGAGCGTCGCCGACGAGGCCGGCCCGCCGTCGAGCGCGCGCAGGTCGGCGTTGCCGAGGCCGGTCTCCTCCGCGACCTCGCGCAGCGCGATCAGCAGCGGCTCGGTCTCTCCCTCGCCGTGGCCGCCGGGCTGCAGCCAGCGGTGCAGCCGCCCGTGAAACAAGAGCAACACCTTTTCCCGCGCCGGGTCCAGCACGAAGGCCGAGCCGGTCAGGTGCCCCAGCAGCTGGGTCCTCAAGTGTGCGTCCTGCGGGTGCGCGGCGAGGAAGGCGCGGATGCGGCTGGTATCGGCCCGCTCCTTCTCGTCCGCGCAGGGGTGGGCCGCGAGCTGCCCGTCGAGCAGCGACCAGTCTGGGGACATGGGACCTCCGAGGGAGCAGGACGCAGTAGCACGGCTCCAGCCCCTACCGGCTCCGCTTCCGCTTGAGGAACCGCGCGATCCTCCCCACCGCCTCGCCGAGGTCGTCGGTGTTGGGCAGGAAGACCACCCGGAAGTGGTCGTGGGCCGGATAGTTGAAGCCCGTTCCCTGCACGACGAGGACCTTCTCCTCGGCGAGCAGCTCGTAAGCGAACTGCTGGTCGTCGCCGATCGGGTAGACGGCGGGGTCGAGCCGCGGGAACATGTAGAGCGCCGCCTTGGGCTTCATCACGCTGACGCCGGGGATCTCGCTGAACAGCTTGAAGGCGAGGTCGCGCTGCCGGCAGAGCCGCCCGCCGGGCCCTACCAGATCTTTGATGCTCTGGTAGCCGCCGAGCGCGGTTTGAATGGCCAGTTGCCCCGGGGTGTTCGCGCACAGGCGCATGCTGGCCAGCATGTCGAGCCCCTCGATGTAGTCCTTGGCCCGCCGCTTGTCGCCGGAGACGATCATCCAGCCCGCGCGGTACCCGCAGGCGCGATAGTTCTTCGAGAGCCCGTTGAAGGTCACCGTCAGCACGTCTTCGGAGAGCGCGGCGACCGAGGTGTGGACGTTCCCGTCGTAGAGCGTCTTGTCGTAGATCTCGTCGGCGAAGAGGATCAGCCCGTGCCGGCGCGCGAGCTCCACCAGCTGCAGCAGCAGCTCCTTCGGGTAGAGCGCGCCGGTGGGGTTGTTCGGGTTGATGATCACGAGGCCCCGCGTCTGCGGGGTGATCTTCTTCTCGATATCGCCGATATCCGGCAGCCAATCGGCCTTCTCGTCGCACCGGTAGTGCCGCGGCGTGCCGCCCGAGAGGCTCACCGCCGCCGTCCACAGCGGGTAGTCGGGCGCCGGCACCAGGATCTCGTCGCCAGTGTTGAGCAGCGCGTTCATCGCCATCACGATCAGCTCGCTGGCGCCGTTGCCGAGGTAGACGTCGTCCACGCCGACACCGGCGATCTTCTTCTCCTGCGAGTAGTGGACGATCGCCTTGCGCGGCGCGAAGAGGCCCTTCGAATCGGTGTAGCCCGCCGCCTGCGGCAGGTTGCGGATGATGTCCTGCACGATCTCGTCGGGCGGCTCGAGCCCGAAGGCGGCGAGGTTGCCGATGTTGAGCTTGATGATCTTGTGGCCCTCCTCCTCCATCATCCGGGCGCGCTCGAGCACGGGGCCGCGGATGTCGTAGCAGACGGAGTCGAGCTTCTTCGACTTGAGGACTGGCTTCACGTTGCGCTCCGGGATCACGAGAACGGCAGGCGCCGCGCTGCTCGCGGCGGGCCCGCTGGGGCTGCTCGGCAGCGAGGCTAGCACCGTCCCCCTTCCGCGGGGACCTGGCGCACGCGCAGTGGTTTGCACCCGGGGCGACTCACCGGCATTGTTGCCGCGTGCCCAAGCCCGCCCTCGCGCTCGCCCTCGCCATCCCCCTGCTCGCGCTCGCCGCCCGCGCCGACCCGCGCGCCTTCACCGTGCAGTCGGGCCGGGCGCAGGTGAAGCTCGTCTACACGCTCGGGACGCACGAGGAGAACGCCACGCAGCTCTCCGGCGCGGTCCGGCTCGACCCGGAGACGCTCACGGGCGCCGCCGGCGCGCTCGTCGTCCCCATCTCCTCGATCAGCGGAGACCGCGGCGCGCGCGACTGCCACCTGCGCGAGGCGCTGGGGCTCGACTACGCGGCGGCCGACTATCCGGCCACGCACTCCTGCGATGGCGACGACAAGCTGCCCGCCGCGGGCCCGCACGCCGTGGTCCACCCTGAGATCCGCTTCGAGCTCTCGGCCTCGAAGCCGCTCGACGACCTCAAGGCGCTCGCCGCCGGCAAGCCCGTCCGCGTGGAGGTGGACGGCGCCTGGACCATCCACGGCAAGACCCGCCCCGCGAAGCTGCTCCTGCGGGTGACGCGCGAGGGGACCGGCCTGCGGGTGAAGGGGCAGACGGCGATCAGGCTCGCGGACTTCGAGGTCCAGGTGAAGTCGGCGCGGATCCTCTTCGCGGAGATCACCGTCGGCCCGGTCGCCGGCGTCGAGTTGGACCTGCTGCTCTCCCCGAAGGAGTAGCTGCCTGCAGCGACCAGGGCGGGCGCCTCACGCCGGCAGGAGCAGCCGCACCACGTTCCCGCCTCCCTCGGCAGCCTCGTAGCGCACCTCGCCGCCGTGCTCCTCGGCGATCCGCCGCACCACCGCGAGCGACAGCCCGCTGCCCCGCGCCCGGCTCGGCGTGAACGGCACGAAGGCGGCGGCGCGCGTGGAGGCGAGCAGCGTGCGGCCCGGATCGCGCACCCACAGCTCCCAGCGCCGGTGGCGGTGGAGCACGAGGCCGACCTGCACGGTGCCGCCGCCCGCCTCCTCCGCCGCCTCGCCGGCCTGCTTGCCGAGCAGGCGCACCGCCGCCCGCAGCCTCGCGGGGTCGGCCTGGACGAGCGGCATCCGCTTGGGCGCCTCCAGCGCGAACTCCACGCTCCGGGTCCGCCACTCTTCGGCGAGGTCCTCCACCGCCCGCCCCACCACCTCCAGCGGGTCGACGGGCACCAGCGAGAGCGAGGCGGGCCGCGCGTACTCCTGCACGTCGGTGAGCAGCTGCTCGATGTTGCGCGCCTCGCGGATGGCGATGGCGATGCGGCGCGCGTCGTTGCCCTGCAGCCGCTCGCCGCGCTCGAGCGACTGCAGCGTGATCTTCACCGCCGAGAGCGGGTTGCGCACCTCGTGGGCCACCAGCGAGGCGAAGCGCGCGAGGTCCTCGGCGCGCAGCGCGGCGTCGGCTTCAGGCGGCGCCGCGGTGAGGTCGCGCACCAGCGCCAGCACTCCGCCCGGCAGCGCCCTGGTCGCGAGCAGCGCGGGAAACTGCCGACCCACCTGCGGTCCGGCCACCCGCACCATCAGGCGCTGCTCGGCGCTCGCGCCCTTCTTGCAGGAGAGCGCGACATCGCGGGCAGCCCGCTCTCCGCCGCCGAAGATCAGCCCGGCCGGCTGGTCGCGCAGCCCGCGGCGCGGCACCCCGAAGAGCGCTTCGCAGCGCCCCGCCGCCTCGACCAGCACCGGGCGCGGTCCCTCGGTCCAGGCGACGGCGCAGCAGTCGCGCACCTTGGCGAGCTGCTTGCCCAGCGCGATGGTGGCCTCCGCGAGCTTCTCAGGCACCGGGCCGGTTCTAGAAGTGCCCGGCGAACACCACCGCAGCGCCGCCAGGGGTGGGGGCTGCGCCAGCGCTCATCGTGAAGGCCTCGCCGCTGCTGCGTGGCGCAGGCGCGAGCGCAGAGTGCGGCTTGGCCGCCGGCGAGGCGGCGGGCGCCGCGGC
>JAYWAO010000386.1:0-11748 GCA_043782365.1 Deltaproteobacteria bacterium | reverse complement strand
CTCTAGTGTAATACCGCCAGAGAGCAGCGTCTCGACCGCGCCAGAGATGGCCGCCACCGGCGTGCGCAGCTCGTGGCTCGCGTTGGCGACGAAGTCCCGGCGGGTGGCGTCGGCCCGCTTGGCCTCGGTGAGGTCGCGCAGCAGCACCAGCGCGCGCGGGCCCGGCAGCGGCGCGAGGCTCGCGAGCACGATCTTCTGCAGCGCGGGCAAGGTCAGCTCCCGCCGCTCGGTGGCGCCCGCCAGCGCCTTGGCCGCGGCCTCGCCCAGCTCCGCCGAGCGGGTGGCCTCGAGCAACGTGCGGCCCTGCGAACGGCCCGGCCCGAGCAGCGCGTCGAGCAGGAAGTTGGTGCGCTGGAGCTTGCCGTCGCGTCCGAGCACGCCCGCGGGGTCGGGGAGCGCGTCGAGGACCTCCTGCAGGAGATCGGCGCCGGCCGCGCCCAAGGCGCGCAGCGCGCGAGAGAGCTCGTCGAGCTCCGCCGGCAGCTGACCGGGAGCGACCCCTTCGAGCTCCGCCGTGAGCGCGCGCGCCGCCTCGAGGAAGGCGGCGCGCTTGGGGAACGGCGCCACGCTACCGCTCGCCCTGCTCTGCCGGATCGACCATCCGGTAGCCGACGCCGCGCACCGTCTCGATCAGGTCGCGCCCCTCGCCGAGCTTCTCGCGCAGCCGCTTCACGTGTGTGTCCACCGTGCGCGTCTGCAGGTCGGCCGACATCTCCCAGACGTCCTGCAGGAGCATCTCGCGCGTCTGCACGCGGCCGAGCCGCGACATGAACGTCGAGAGCAGCTTGAACTCCAGCGCCGTCAGCTCCACCTCCTTGCCCTCGACGAACGCGCGGTGCGCGGTGGGGTCGATCCGCACGGGCCCCACCTGCTCGCGGGGCCGGTCGCCTTCGGATGCGGCGCCCGCGCCGCGGCGGAGCACGGCCTTCACCCGCAGCACCAGCTCGCGCACCGAGAACGGCTTGGTGACGAAGTCGTCCGCGCCCAGCTCGAAGCCGACCACGCGGTCCACCTCTTCTCCGCGCGCGGTCAGCATGATCACCGGCACGGACTTGGTCCGCGGGTTCGACTTGAGGTTCCGGCAGATCTCGGTGCCCGGGAGGTCGGGGAGCATCAGATCGAGCAGCACCAGGTCGGGCAGCCGGTGGCGGACGGCCGCCAGCGCCTGTTCGCCATCGTAGGCGGCGATGGTCTCGAACCCGGCCTGCCGCAGGTTGAACTCGACGACCTGCACCAGGTCTCGCTCATCATCGACGATCAGGATGGTCTGCACGGTCATGTTGGTAGCCCCGCAGTGTGACGCGCCAGTGACGCGGGCGCAAACGATGCGAGGCGGGAGCGCGTCGTGCCGCCGCCGGCACGCGGGCGCCACCTCGGCGTCACCTGCTACCGCGTCTGCCCGGCCACCGCGAGCTGCCCGCAGGCGGCTGAGATGTCGCGCCCGCGGTTCTTGCGCACCATCGTCGTCACCGCGCGCTGCTCCAGCTGCCGCTTGAAGGCCGCCACCCGCTCCGCGCCCGGGTCGCCGAACCCCAGGCCCGGGTTCTCGTTGTACGGGATCAGGTTGACCTTGACCGCCATCCCCTTGAGCAGCACCGCCAGCCGGGCGGCGTCCTCGTCGGTGTCGTTGACGCCGCGCAGGAGCACGTACTCAAATGTAATACGCCGGCCCTGCTTCATGGGGAACTTCTTGCAAGCGTCGATCAGCGCCGCGATGTTCCACTTCTTGTCGACGGGCATCAGCTTCGCGCGCTGCTCGTCGGTGGTGGCGTTGAGCGAGACCGCCAGCTTCACCTGCGTCTCTTCGCCGAGCCGCTGGATGTTGGGCACCAGGCCCGAGGTGCTGACGGTGACGTGGCGGTGAGAGAAGTTCGCGCCGTCCGAGTGCAGCAGCAGCTCGAGCGACCGCTTGACGTTGACGAAGTTGTGCAGCGGCTCGCCCATCCCCATGTAGACGAGGTTCGTCAGCGGGCGCTGCGCGTCCATGTCGGCGCGGCCGAGCAGGCGCAGGTCGGCGTTCACCCGGTAGACCTGATCGGCGATCTCGGCCGGCGTCAGGTTGCGCACGAGGCCCATGGTGGCGGTCAGGCAGAAGCCGCAGCCCATCGCGCAGCCCACCTGGGTGGAGACGCAGAGCGTGCGGCGCACCCGCTTGCGCTTCGCCTCGGGAGCGGGCCGCGTGCCGGCCTTCTGGACAGGCGCGGGCGGCGGGGTCTCGTAGTCCTCGCCGTCGTCCTCGTCGGTCTCGAAGGGCTGCTCACCGGCCTCATCGGGCATGTAGACCGACTCGATGAAGCGGCCGTCCCAGGTCTTGAAACGGTACTTGCGCGTGCCGTCGATGGAGACCTGCACGGCGTCCGTCGCCAGCGTGGTCAGCTGCGCCTGCGCGGCGAGCTTCTCGCGGAGGCCCTTGGGCAGGTCGGTCATCTCGTCGAGCGAGCCGGCCCCCTTGTGGTGCAGCCAGCGGAAGAGCTGCTTCGAGCGGAACGGCTTCTCGCCCAGCTTCTCCACCAGCCGGGCGAGCTCGTCGGGCATCAGCGAGCGCAGGTCGGCGACGCCGGTCTGCGGGCGGGAGGGGGGCTTCTCTGCGGGGACGACGACGATGGGCAGCACGGGGGGCTAGATACACCAGGAGCGAGCCACGGTGCACCTCGGCCGGCTCATGTCGGGACACGGGCCAACGCTACAGGCAACAACCTTCAACGCGGAGGACGCGGAGAACGCGTCGAGGTCGTTGCAGCTTGACTTGGCCTGTCTCAACCGACGGCTGGCGGCGCGCTCACTGGCGGCGGCGGCAGGCTCACGCCCGGCGCCTTCTTCGAGATCTCCACCTTCAGCACCCGCTTCTCGTCGGCCGCGCGCACCGTGAACGACAGCCCGCGCCAGACCACCTTCGAGCCCGTCGGCGGCACCCGGCCGACGATGCTGGTGAGGAAACCGCCGAGCGTGTCGTAGTCGCTCTCGTCGGGGAAGTCGACCAGGAGGTAGTCCTCGAGCTCGCGGATGGTCACCTGCGCGTCGGCCAGCACGATGCCGTCTTGCAGCACCTTGATCTTCTTCTCCTCGATGTCGCTCTCGTCGTGGATCTCGCCGACGATCTCCTCCATCACGTCTTCCAAGGTGACGATGCCGGCGGTGCCGCCGAACTCGTCGACGACCACGGCCATGTGCGTGTTGCGCCGCTGCATCTCGGTGAGCAGCTTCGAGACCTTCATCACCTCGGGCACGAAGAACGGCGGCTTGGTGTAGCGGACGATCTGGAACTTGCCGACGACGGCCTTGCGCGACTCGGCGAGCAGCCGCTTGGTGTGGAGGATCCCCACCACCTCGTCCATCGTCTCCTTGAAGACCGGGATGCGCGACAGCTCGCTCTCGGTCACCAGCTTGAGCACCTCGTCATAGGTCGACGTCTCGTCGAGCGCGATCACCTGGGTGCGCGGGACCATGATCTCCTTCACCAGCATCTCGGTGAACGAGAGCACCGAGGAGAGCAGCTGCTCCTTTTGCTTATCGAAGTTCCCGGTGCGGGCGCCCTGCTCGATGAGGAACTCCAGCTCTTGCGAGGTGATCGACTCGCTGCCCGTCTTCAGGCCCATCCGGCGGTGCAGCCCCTTCGGGATGGCCGCCAGGACCACCACCAGCGGATAGACCACCCAGAAGAAGAGCGTCACCAGCGGGATCAGCGCCAGCGCGGTGCCCGAAGGGTGCTGCTTCGCCAGCGCCTTGGGCGTGATCTCGCCGAGGATCAGCATGGCGAGCCCGGCGACACCGGCGATGCCGAGCAGCGCCTCGCCGAAGCCCAGGTGCGCCGCCACCAGCCCGGAGAGCGTGCCGAGCGCGACGTTGACCAGGGTGCTGCCGAGGAGGAGGGCCGCGAGCACTCCCTCGGGGCGGTCGCGCCAGACCTTCAGGAGGCCGCCGCGCAGCGTGCCGCCCTCGATGAGGGAGGAGACGCGCGCCTCGCCGAGCGCCGTCAGCGACGTCTCGGCGGCCGCGAAGAACGCGCCGCCCAGGATGCAGGCGACCAAGCTGACCCACTGCCACGTCGGGACCATGACGTCAGTCCTACCACGTGGCAGCGGGTGCACCGCGGGGCTGCGGGACTGGAAGGAGTATTACTTCTTCCAGTCGTACTTGACGAGCTCGGTCGCCGCGAAGAAGTAGGCGATCTCGTTCTTCGCGTTCTCGGCCGAGTCGGAGCCGTGGACGGTGTTGGCGTCGATGCTCTTGGAGAAGGTGCGGCGGATGGTGCCCTCGGCGGCGTTGGCCGGGTTGGTGGCGCCCATCACGTCGCGGTTCGCCTGGACTGCGTTCTCGCCCTCGAGCACCTGGACGATCACCGGGCCCTGGGTCATGAAGGCGACCAGGTCCTTGAAGAAGGGGCGGGCCGCGTGGACCGCGTAGAAGCCCTCGGCCTCGGCCCGGGTCAGCTGCTTCATCTTCATCGCGATGGGCTTGAGGCCGGCAGCCTCGAAGGCGGCGACGACCTTGCCGATGACGCCGTGCTCGAGGGCGTCGGGCTTGAGGATGGAGAGGGTACGCTCGATGGCCATGATCAGATGCTCCGTGCCGCCGGGGTGGGGGTCTTGATGGTGGAGCTGTCCAGCGGCGGCGCGGCCCTACCACGGGGACGGCCCCAGAGGCAAGGCACCTCTGGGCCAGCCCCTGAGAACCCGCCCGCTGCGGCCGCGCGGGCCGCGTGCGATTGGCCGTCGCCGGTGGGGCGCCTTCGCGTACTCTCGCCCCGTGCTCCGAGCCGCCAGAGGCCGCGCCGCCGCCGCGCTGGCGCTCTGTTGGGCCATCCCCTTCGTC
The DNA here is from genome assembly GCA_043782365.1 of Deltaproteobacteria bacterium. GTDB lineage: Bacteria > Myxococcota > Myxococcia > Myxococcales > 40CM-4-68-19 > CAIWCD01. The sequence continues at coordinate 6,936 of JAYWAO010000386.1, read as the reverse complement.
CCGTTCCTGCTCTCGGGGATGGCGCCGTTCTACCGGGACGAGTTGCTCACCGCGCTCCCGCTCCGGGCCTATGCCAGCGCCCGCCTGCGCGCGGGGGCGCTGCCGCAGTGGTTTCCATTCGAGGCGCTCGGCGTGCCGTTCATCGGCCAGATCCCGACCGCCACCTTCCACCCGTTCACCCTCCTGCTGCTGCCGTTCCCGCCGCTCTTCGCGCTCGAGCTGCAAGTGGCGCTCTCGTTCGCGCTCGGGCTCTTCGGCGCCTACCGGGCGGCCCGCGCGCTGCCGGCCTCGCGCACGGCCTCGGTGACGGGGGCCATCGCCTTCGCCTTCGGCGGCTACGCGCTCGGGGTCTCGCACAATCCGTCCTATCTGCTCGCGCACCAGACCCTGCCGCTGGTGCTCTGGGCCGCGCTCCGCATCGCCGCCGCTGGCCCTGCGCCGAGGCGGATCGTCGCGCTGGGCGTGGGCTGGGCGCTGGTCTTCCTCGCTGGCGACCTGCAGGAGTTCGGGCTCTGTCCGCTGCTCCTGCTCGCCGCGCTTTCGTGGGCGCCGCGGCGCGCCCGACAGGCCTTCGCGGGCTTCACCGCCGCGGGCGTGCTCGCGCTGCTGCTCAGCGCCGCGGAGTTCGTGCCGGCCCTCCTCCTCAGCCGCGGCACCATCCGGGTGGCAGGCCAGGGCGACCCGCTCCTGGGGCGCTTCTTCAGCTTCCACCCGCTGCGCCTCTTCGAGCTCGCCGCACCCTCGCTGATCCCCGACGCGCTCCGGGTGGAGGTGACCACCCCGCTCTTCCACGACGGCGGCGCGCTCTGGGCCACCACCGTGTTCGCGGGCGCGCTGGCGCTGCTGCTCGGCGCGCTCGCCCCGCGCAGGGCCTGGGGCTTCGCCGCGCTGGCCGCGGTCTCGCTGGCGCTGGCGATGGGCGCCCACGCGGGTCTGCTGCCGCTCCTGCAGCGCGCGCTGCCGCCCCTCGGGTGGTTCCGCTTCCCCGAGAAGTACGCCGCCTTCGCGTGGGTGGCGCTGGTGCCGCTGGTGGCGTCGGGCTTCGACTCGGTCCGCGCCGACCCCGTGCGCGCGCGCAAAGCCATGCTGGGGGCGGGACTCCTCGCCGCGCTGCTCTGTGTAGTCGCGCCCGTGCTGGTGCCGCGCCTCTTCACCGGGCCGGCCGAGAGCGCCGTCATCGAAGCCACCGCCAGCGCGTGGCAGGTGGGCTTCCTCTGGTCCGCCTGCGTCCTGGCCGCCGCCGCGGGCCTGATCGCCGCCTCCGTGCGGCGCCCGCTGCTGCTCTGCGCGCTCCCGGCGCTGCTCTTCCTCGAGCTGGCCCACGGCAACCACGCGCACCTCCCGCTCGCGCCCCGCGCGGTGCTGGAGTCGGAGCACCCGTTCGCCGCCGTGATCCGCGCCGCCGGCCACCGCGTCATCCCGCTCGCGGGCGGCCGTGCGCTGCGCACCGTCACGGGCGGCGACGTCCGCTGGGCGGAGGTGATGCGCGCCTCGCTGCGCCCCGACGCGAGCGGCCTCGAGCACGTCGGCAGCCTCGCGTTCAACCTGCCAGCCACCCAGCGCCGCGCGTGGCGCGCGCTCGGCCCCAACGCCTCGCTGCGGAGCACGGCCGGCCCGCTCTTCGATGGCTGCTGGGCCATCACGGATCTCGACGGCAAGCCGCCCGCGGGCAGCGAGCCCCTGCTGGAGGACGCGCGGCTGGAGCTTCGCCTCTACCGGGTGGCCTGCAGGCCGCGCGTCTACCTCTCGGCGGCGGAGCCCGTGGACGAGCGCGCGGCCGCGGCGACGCTGCACCGCGGGCTGGCCGCGGGCCAGTCGATCTGGGAGGCGCCCAGCCCGGCGCTGGCCGCTGAGGGCTCGGTGACCTTGGTTACCGACGAGCCCGAGGAGATGGTGCTCGACGCCTCCGCGAGCGGCCCCACCGCGCTGGTGATCAACGACGAGCTCACCCCGGGCTGGACCGCCACGCTCGACGGCGCGCCCGCCCCGCTCTACGTCACCAACGTAGCCGTGCGCGGTCTGGCGCTGCCCGCGGGACACCACCGCGTCGAGCTCCGCTACCGGACGCCCGGCCTCACCGCGGGCCTCTGGCTCTCGGCGCTGGGGCTCCTCCTCTGCGCCGCCGCCTCGACCAACTACTTGAACAGGCCGACCGCCGAGAAGATCAGCTTGAAGTCGTCCTCGGTGAAGTAGAACCCGCCGCCGACGAAGTAGTCGCGGCCCGAGTAGATGCGGCTCGGCTGGTCGGGCGCGGTGAGCGCCGGGTTGACCAGGTCGTCGACGCCGGCCGTCACCATTAGATGTCCGAGGAAGCGATAGTCCGCGTACAGCTTCACGCGCGGGTGGTCCTTGAGCGGGTTGGCGAACTCGAAGGCGTCGGCCGAGAGCACCAGGTCGTCGTTGAAGAGGTTCACCTTGAGCCCGAAGCCGCCGGTGTTCTCGAGGATGCCGAACCGCGCCGTCACCAGGCCGTAGCGCTTGGCGAGGTACACCGAGAACTTCAGCGAGCGTTCGGTGGTGACCTGCTGCAGCGTCTCGGGGAAGTACTGGTTCGAGCCCGTCGGGATGAGGATGCCGCCCGTCGAGGGGCAGGCGCCGGGCGTGCCACCGGTCGTGCAGTTCTGCACCTTGACCAGCTTGGTGGTGCCGCGCGGGTCGTCCACCAACTCGATGCCGTACCACTTGTCCGGCCGCGGGATGATGCGGATGTTGAAGTAGTTCTTCGCCCACGGGTTGTAGGCCGTGTTGGTGAACCCCTCGGCGATGTTGGCGGTGGGGCTGACCACGCCCACGAGCAATTCGGTCCGGGTGGAGATCTCCACCTTGAAGTCGTTCGCCTTGGTGAGCAGCCCGTTGACGTTCTGCGCCGCCCTCTCGATGTTCTTGATCAGCGTGTCGTCGTTGATCAGCCGGCCCACCGTGCCCTCGCCCTTGTCGATCTTGCTGGTGACCGACTCGACGTTGGCGAGGGTGCGGTCGAGCTTCTCCAGATTGCTCTTGAGGCTCTTGACGCTGTCCTTCACGTCGCCGGTCTGCGAGGAGCCGACCACCTGCTGGATGGTGGCGAGGATGTCGTTCGCCTTGGCGGTGGCCTCGCGGGTGTTGGCCAGGAGCTGCCGCACGTCGTCCGACGAGCCGGCGGTGAGCTTGGAGAGGTCGCCGGAGAAGTCGCGGAAGTTGGTGAGCGTCTGGTCGAGCTTCGCGCCCGAGCTGTCGATCACCCGCTCGAGGTTCTTGGTGATCCGCGCCAGCCCCTCGACCACCGACTTGAGGTTCTCCTCGCCCTCCTTGCTGCCGAGCACGTTCTTCAGCGACTTGGTGATGTCCTGGATGTCGGCGGCGATCTTGCCCATCGAGGCGAAGATCTCGTTCATGCCCGTCTGGCGGACCACGTTGGTGATCTCGCCGCCGTCGCCGAGCTCGCCCGCCGCCTTGGTGCCGGGGCGCACGTCGAGCAGGTAGTCGCCGAGGATCGAGTCGCTGCGCTTGTAGATGCTCGCGTCCTGGTAGAGCGGGAACTTGCTCTGGATGCGCAGGTGCACCCGCGCGTGCGAGTTCTCGTCGAGCTCGATCGCCTCCACCGTGCCGATGACGATGCCTGCGATCTGCACCCGCGTGCGCACGCCGAGGCCGCTGGCGTCGTCGAAGACGGCGCTGACGCCGTAGGTCTTGCCGCCGCCCAGGCCCTTGCCGCCGATCAGCGTCAGGCCCACGCCGAAGGCGCCCGCGAACAGCAGCACCACGGCGCCGACCTTGAGCGGTGTGATGAGGCGGCTCACGGGTTCCTCTCGGTAGATGCACTGCGAGCTGCACTGCGAGCTGCGCTGCGAGACGATGCCATCAGTTCCGTCCGAACCACGTGGCCAGGAACTCCTTGGTGTGCGGCTCCTGGCAGTTGCGAAGCTCTTTGGGGGTGCCCTGCGCGACGATCACGCCGTGGTGGAGCATGGCGATCTGGTCGGCGATGTGGAAGGCCGAGCCGATGTCGTGGCTGATCACGAGCGAGGTCACGCCCAGCTTGGCGCGCGCGCCGAGGATCATCTGGTCCACGCTCTCCGTCGTCAACGGGTCGAGGCCCGTGGTCGGCTCGTCGTAGAGGACGATCTTCGGGTCGCGGATGATCGCCCGCGCCAGGCCGACGCGCTTGCGCATCCCGCCCGAGAGCTCCGCCGGGTACTTGTGCTCGACGCCCACCAGATCGACCACCCCCAGCTTGTCCTTCACCTTTGCCCAGATCTCCGCCTCGCTGAAGTCGCCGTGCTCGCGCAGCGGGAAGGCGACGTTCTCGCCCACCGTCATCGAGTCGAACAGGGCCGCGTTCTGGAAGACCATCCCCATCCGCTCGCGGAAGACGGCGAGGTCCTGCCGGGACATGGTGGAGATGTTCTGCCCGTCGACGATCACCTCGCCGCGGTCGGGCTTGAAGAGGCCCATCACGTGCTTCATCAGGACGGTCTTGCCCGAGCCCGAGCCGCCGAGGACGACCGTGGTGGTGCCCGCGGCCATCTGGAGGTTGATGCCCTTGAGCACGGCGAAGCCGCTGAACGACCTGTAGAGGTTGCGGACGTCCACCATCGGCGGCGTGGCGGTGCCGGTGACGGCCAAGGGCGGCGGAGCAGCGAGCGCTTCGCTCATACGCCGAGGCCTCCCGCGCCGCTCGACAACGACAGCGAGACGGCCGTGTAGAGGTAGTCGATGGCGAAGATGGCGATCAGGCCGCCGACCACGGCTTCTGTGGTGGCGATGCCGACTCCGCGCGCGCCGCCGTCGGCCTTGTAGCCGCGGAAGCAGGCGATCATGGTGACGATGAAGCCGATCACCGCGCCCTTCGCCATGCCCTGGGTGAGGTCGCCGAGCTCGACCAGCGTCTCGATGCGGTTGAGGAACGTGCCCGGCGACATGTCCTTGGTGAAGACGGCGATCAGGTACGCGCCGAGGAGCGCGATGGCGTTGAAGAGCATGGTCAGCATCGGCGTGGCGACCGCGGCCGCGAGCACGCGGGGCGTGACCAGATAGTTGAGCGGGTCCACCGCCATCGTCTCGAGCGCGTCGATCTGCTCGGTGACCCGCATGGTGCCGAGCTCGGTGGCGACCGCGGAGCCGACGCGCGCGACCACCACGATGCAGGTGAAGATCGGCGCCAGCTCGCGCGCCAGCGCCAGCTCGATGGTGCCGCCGACGAGCCCCTGTGCGTTGAAGAGGCCGAACGCCTGCACCAGCTGCAGGGAGAGCACCGCGCCCGTGAAGAAGCCCGTCAGGCCCACCACGAAGAGCGAGCCCCAGGCCATGAACTCGAGCTGGGCGAAGAAGATGTGGATCCGGTAGGGCGGCCGCGGCATGGCGGCGAGGCTCTGGAGGATGAAGATGGTCAGCTCGCCGATCGCCTCGAGCGGGCGCGCGATGGCAGCGAGCCACGGGGGCCGGACGGCGGGGGCCTGCGCTTCGGTCGCCTGCTCTGCCATCGAGGGCGCAATTGTATCCCGGTTGCGCCGTCCGCGCGAGGAACTCTGCACGATCACGAGCACGAGCGGCTTGCGTGGGCTACACTGGGCCTCACATGACCACTGACTACCGTGTGGGCGGAGACGTCGACGCCCAGTGCACCAAGTGCAAGATGCTCCTCGGCCACACCATCCTCGCGATGGTGGGCACCGCCCCCAAGCGCGTGCGCTGCAACACCTGCTCGGGTGAACACAACTACCGCTCGGCCACCGCCAAGCCGCTCCGCAAGGCCGCCGCGCCCAAGGAGAAGGCCTCGGTCCTCTCCTGGGACGCGCAGCTGGTCGGCAAGGACCTCGGCCGCGCGCGCCGGTACTCGGTGAAGGACCGCTTCGAGAAGGACGAGGTCTTGAACCACCCGACGTTTGGCATCGGCATCGTGCTCGAGGTCCGGGCCGACAAGCTCGAGGTTGCGTTCCGCGCCTACAAGAAGACGCTGGTGCACGGAAAGTAGCCGGCTGCGCCCTGGGGTCCTACGGCTAGCCCTTGCGCCGCGCGCTCCGCAGCAGCTCCAGGCAGGCGGCCAGGTCAGGTGGCAGCGGCGCCTCGATCGACAGCCAGCCCTTGCCCAGGGGCTTCGGGAGCCGCAGCGCCGCCGCGTGCAGCGCCGTCCGCTCCAGCACCACGCCCGGTCCTGTCCCCGGGCAGAGGTCCTCGGAGAGGATGGGCCGCGCGTCGCCGTATCGCTCGTCCACCAGCAGCGGGTGCCGCAGCGACGCGAGGTGCACGCGGATCTGGTGCGTGCGCCCGGTGTGCGGCAGCGCCTCGACCAGCGTATGGCCGCCGAACCGCTCCAGCGGCGTGAACGAGGTCTGCGAGGGCTGCGCGCCCTCCTCGTCGGCGCGCGCGACCCGCATGCCGCCGCGCCGCGTGGGGAGCAGCGGCAGCTTGCAGTCGGTCGCGGTTTCGAGATCGCCGCGCACGAGCGCGAGGTAGCGCTTCTCGGTGCGGCGGCTCTCGAACGACTTCGACAGCGCCCGGTGGGCCTCCCGCCCAAGGGCGAGCACGATCACGCCGCTGGTCCCGCGGTCCAGCCGGTGCACGGGGAGCGCCGAGGGGTCGATGGCGCGGGCCAGCACCGAGAGCGCGTCGCCCTCCTCGGCGCCGCCGCGGCCGGGCACGCTCAAGAGTCCAGCGGGCTTGTCCAAGGCGAGCAGCAGCGGGTCGCGCAGGAGGATGCGGAGGCGGGGGTCGAGCGGGGCCGGGTCCATGCGGCGGGCACCCTCGCACGGGCGAGGTGAGGGGGCTGAAGGAAATTGCCGGCATGCGGGCCCGAGCGAGCAGGATGTCCGTGGGGGCCAAGCATGCATCGTCCGAAGTTCAATGCAGGTCACCCGATCAGGAGCCCCGGCAAATGCCGGGGCTAGAAAAACGGTCGCCCCTACGGGGCTGCCTCCTCGAGCGACACATCTGGCGAACCGGGACAAGACCCTCGGG
>JAYWAO010000385.1:0-11802 GCA_043782365.1 Deltaproteobacteria bacterium | reverse complement strand
GCACCCGAATCCAGGGAGCACCAGATGTCCACTTCCGAGTCGACCCAGAAGCGCAATCTCCAGTTGCCGCTCATCCTCCTCGTGGCGCTGGTCGCTGGCGGAGGCGTGTTCCTCTGGCAGAGAGCCCAGCCCAAGCCGGTCACACCGCCCCCGGCCGCCGTCGCCGCGGCGCCCGCGCCCGCGCCCGCAGCGGCCGCACCGGTGACTGCGCCGGTCTCCGCGGCGACCGAAAAGACCCTGCTGGACGCAGTCTCGGTGAACGCCCTGCTGCGCAGCTGCTTCGCGCAAGGGGACCTCCTGCACCGCTGGGCGGTGATCGCCGACAACCTGGCGGAGGGAGTCTCGCCGCGTCGCCAGCTCCTGTTCCTGGCGCCGACCGAGCCCTTCGCCGCGCTGGAGGGCAGCACCGCCGACATCATCGCGCCCGGCAGCTACGCGCGGTACGACGCCATCACCGACGCGATCGGCTCGATCGACGCCGATGCGTTCGCCCGGCTGGTGCGCGCGCTGCACCCGGCGCTCGAGGCCGCCTACCACGCGCTGGGCTACCCCAACGCCTCGCTCGACTCGGTGGCGGCCAAGGCGCTGCTGCGCGTCGAGCAGGCGCCGGTCGCGACGCGGCCGGTGATGGTCGACAAGGTGGGCCAGCACTGGGAGTTCGAGAACAAGGCCTACGAGGCGCTGCCGCCGGTCGAGAAGCACCTGCTGCGGTTCGGGCCGCGCAATACCAAGATCGTGCAGGCGAAGGCGCTGGAGCTCCGCAGCGCGCTCGGGCTGGCCGGGCCGGCGCAGGTGGTTCGAGGGGCGGCGAAGTGAGCCGGGCGCGATCGCTCCCGCCGCCAACGCTACCGGCCCGACCCTCCGGCAGCACCTCCGCGAGGCGCTCGCGCCTGCCCGGCGCGGGCGGTCAACCTCGACGCCCGGCCTCGCCGGGCTGTCCCCCCTCGGGCAGCTCCTCCACCGCCACCGGCCCCTTCGGCGCCAGCCTGCTGTGCGCCAGCGCGCCGGCGCTCTTCACCAGCAGCACCTCGGCGAGGATCGAGACGGCGATCTCCCCCGGCGTCTTGTCCCCGAGCACCAGCCCGATCGGCGCGTGCAGGCGCGCGTCCTGCCGCGGGTCCTTCCCCGTGCGCCGCGCGATGCTCCGCTCGATCACCGCCACCTTGCGCCTGCTCCCGATCAGGCCCACGTAGCGCGCGGCGCTGCCCAGCGCGGCCTCCAGCACGCCCTCGTCGAGCGCGTGGCACCGGGTGAGGATCACCACGAAGTCCTCGGGCCCGGGCGCGAGGCCACCGAGCGGCGTGGTCGTGAGGTCGGCGCAGACCACCTGGTCTGCCTTGGGGAAGCGCTCACGCGCGCAGAACTCGGGCCGGTCGTCGATCACCGTCACGGGCAGGCCGGCCTCACCCGCGACCGCGGCCACCCGCTCGCCCACGTGCCCGCCGCCGTAGAGGAGCAGGCGCGCGGCGGGCCGGACCACGTCGATCAGCACGGTGCACTCGCCGCCGCACTTCATCCCGAGGAGCTCCTCGGCGGGCGGGCCCTGCAGCGGGAGCGGGTCGGCGGCGTCGCCGTCGGTGGTGAGCGAGAAGCGGCGCAGGCCTGAGGCGCCGCCCTCGCGGAGCAGGCGCTTTGCCTCCTGAATGACCACCGCCTCGAGCGGGCCGCCGCCGATCGTGCCCGCGATCGAGCCGCCTGGGGCCACCAGCATCTTGGCGCCGGCGTCGCGCGGCGCCGAGCGGTGCGTGCCAGCCACCGTGCAGAGCGCGAACGGCTCGCGCGCGGCCCCGCGGCGGGCGGCTTCGGCGAAGAGCGCGGCGTCGGTGAGGAGGGGGGGCATCGAGGGCATTCTATACGGTCAGGGCGCGGCGGCGGCGTGGACGGCCGGGTCCGGGTCTCGCTGGAACGCGCGCTGCAACGCCGCAGCGCCGAGGGGGCCGGCCCTGCGAAGCTCCTGCGCGGCCTCTGCGCGGCGCCTCGCCTGCTTCGCCTCTTCCACCTCGCGGACGTGGAGGACCTCGTCGCACGCCCCGGCCCTGCGCGCGATCTTCTCAGCCTCGGCGAGCGCGCGGCGCGCGTTGGCCAGGATCGCGGCGGTCCGCTGCTGGAGCGGCCCAGCGGCGCCGAGGCCGTTGACCAGCGTGGCTGCACGCGCGGCCGCGCACAGTCCCCAAAGCGCGGGCTCACGCTCGCCGGCGGGCATCCCCGGCGAGGCTGCGGGCGCGAGCGCGGGGTCGTGCTGCTCGACCAACGCAGCGACCGCCGAGGCCGCGGTCGCGATCGCCGCCGGAGCCAGCGCAGGCTCTCCGCCCGGGCCGGACTCGAGCGCGGCCGCCAGCAGCACCGCCGGGAGCGAGCGCAGGTCGCGGCCGGCAGCGGCGCGCGCGAGCTGGAGGGTGCGCCTTTCATCCCCCGCGGCCTGCGCCAGGAGCGCCACGCCCGAAAGCCGGGGACCGTCCTCCGCCAGGGGCTCCCCCAGCGCGAGCAGGTGGGCCGCGCGCACCTGCCGCTCCAGTGCGGGGAGGCCGCGCAGGAGGGCCTGCACCGCGTCGAGCGCGGCGAGCTGCGTGAGCGGGTGGAGCGCGCCGAGCTCCGCAACCAGCGCCGCGAGCCGCTCGCCATCGAGGGCAACGGCTGCGCTGGCGATCGACCGCGCGCGCTCGGGCAGGCCCTGTGCGAGCTGCGCGGGCACCTGCGCGGGGAGCAGCAGCGCCCTCGCCGCCGACACCAGCCTCGCCCGCTCCGCGGCGGGCCGCGCCCCGAGCAGCCCGAGGAGCTGCTTCGCCTGCCCGGCGACGGGCTCCGCCCCCTGCGCGAGCTCCTTGAGCGCCTGCGCATCGAGCGCGGCCGCGGCCCGCGCCAAAAGCGCCTCTCCGGCAGCCTGCTGGCCCTTCGCTCCGGAGGCCTCCGCGCCGCGCCAGAGCGCGCGCAGCTGGCCTTCGTCCTCGCGCAGCACCGCGTCGGCCACCGCCAGCTCCTCGAGGTGGCCGAGCATGTCGGGCCTGCGGGGCGAGGTCGGGAAGCGGCGCAGGAAGGCCTGGAGCTGCGCCGCGCGCACGGGGAGCGGAGCGGCGGTGGCGGCGCCGTAGTCGAGCTCTTCGAGGAGCGCCTGCGCCTTCACCTCCGCGGCGGCGAGGCGGGCCCGCTCCTTGGTGGCGCTCGCGGCGGCGTCGAGCGCGTGGCCCAGCTCGTCGTTCACCTGCGCGGCCGCGCGGTCGTCGAGCGCGGCCAGCGCGTCCTTGGGCTTCTCGTCGGAGAGCGCGCCCCACCTGGCGTCGTGGAGATCGGCCGGCTTGCCCCCGTCGCTTGGGGCCTTGTCGTCGGCCTTGGGCGGGGCTTCGGGCGCAGGCTTTGGCTGGGCGAGCAGCGCGCGCAGGGCGGAGGCGTCCCTGCTGCCGATGGCCGCCTCCAGCCGCAGCCGGCGCAGGCGCGCGAAGGCCTGCGCGAGGTGCGCGCCCTCGGGCTCGTCGGCGGCGTACCCCTGGTAGGCCTGCGCGGTGCTCGCCTGCAGCGCGGCGTTCCAGCGCAGCGATTCGAGCAGCGCGGACGCCTCGCGGGCGCGGGAGCCCGTCGGGAACTCCGAGAGGTAGGACCGCAGCGAGAGCACCGTGTGCTGCTTGCGCGCCTCGGCGAAGGCGGCCCGCTCGAGCCCGTCGCGCACGTCGCGCCCGCGGCGGCCAGTCGGCTCCTTGGCGAGCTCGCGGCGGTAGAGGTCGGCGGCGCCCGGCGAAGCGGGGTCGGGCAGCGCGGTGGCGCAGGCGCAGAGGCAGGCGCAGAAGAGCGCGAGGCTGGAGGACGTCCCTGTTCGAGCGGCGGCTGGGCGCTGGAGTGAAGGCATGGCGCCGGATACTTCTCACACCCGCGAGCGCTGATCTCTGAGGAAACCAGGAAACCACCGCGCGCCTCGCCAAGTCCTTGCGCGCCTGGCCCGCGCCGTGGATCCTCCGCCCGTGCCCTCCGACCTCCCCGTCCCCACCTTCCCCGTCGGCGTCGTCTGCGACTTCGACGGCACCGCCACGCTCCTCGACATCGGCGACGAGCTCTCCAAGCACTTCGGCGGCGCCGCCCACTGGGACGCGGAGCGGGCCCGCTTCGCCACTGGCGCGCTCGACACCCGCGGCATCATCGAGGCCATCTACGCGAAGGTGTCTGCGTCCGAGGGCGAGGTCCGCGCCTTCGCCGCCGAGAACGCCCGCCTGCGGCCAGGGTTCAACGAGCTGGTCGCGGCCTGCGCCGCGCGCGGGGTGCCGTTCATCCTCGCCTCGGGCGGGCTGCGCCAATATGTGGAGGCCGTCCTCGAGGCCCACCTCGATCCGCTGCTGCGGGACCACGTCGAGATCCGCGCCAACGAGGGCCACTTCGGGCCTCCGGGGCACCTGCGCGTCGAGTTCCCCTGGGAGGAGCTCTCTCGCGCGCAGGGATGCACGGCGTGCGGCTCGTGCAAGCGGGTCGCGGTGGCTGATCTGCGCGAGCGCGGGGTGCAGCACATCATCGGCGTGGGCGACGGCTTCGCCGACCGGTGCCTCGTGCAGCACGCCGACCAGGCCTTCGCGCGGGCGGGGAGCTACCTCGCGAGGTTCTGCGCCGCCGAGGGCCTGCCGCACGCGACCTTCGAGACGCTCGAGGGTGCGGCGGAGGCCGTGAAGGCGCGCTAGCTGGAACGGCACGCCGCCTGCTTAGGCCGCCGCCGTGCCCTCTCGGGCGCGGGAGGTCGGCGATGGCGCGAAGGTCTCGGCGAGTTCGAGCGTGGTGGCTCCTCTGTCTCTCGCCTGCGCTGCTCGGGCTGCCCGCGAAAGCGGCCCTGGGGGGCGGGGGCGGAGGCAACGCCGAGGTGGCTCGTTCTGGTGCTGCCGCGGTCCATGCTGGGCCCATGCTGGTCCAAGGCGAGCCCGTAGATGCGGCGAGCGGGGAGGGGCCGGACGACGAACCGGCCGTCGCTGCTGCCGCCGGCGAGCCAGGGGGAGGTGAAGCCGATGCGCCCGAGCCTGCTGGGTTCGCGGTCGCCTCCCGCGCATCGGTGTCGAGCCGGGGCGAGGCTGCGCTCGAGCTGCTCACGAGGACCCCGTGGCGCTCCGTCCGGCTCCTGGCCGGCGCTGGCGCCGCGCGTGCAGTGCAGGGTCCGGCGCGAGGCTCGGTGATGCTCGGGGTCGAGGTGCCCGGGGACGGCGCGGCGGGCGAGCTGCTCTTGCGCTACTTGCCCGCGCAGGCGGGCGTCTCGCTGGCGGCTGGGCGCGCCGAGGTCCGCCAGGGCAGCGCGCCGTGGACGGTGGGCCTGTCGGTCGAGGCCGCGCGCTTCTCGCTCGCGCCGGGCACGGCTCCCGTGCCGACGGGGCTGGAGCTGTCGAGCGCGGTGGTGGGCGCGGAGGTGCAGTACCAGCTGCCGGCGGGGTTCGCGCTGCAGGCGCGGGGCGCGGCGGGGCTCTGCAGGCTCTCGACCGGGGCCGCGGCGCGGGAGTTTCTCTGGCAGGTGCCGGGCGCGAGGGCCGGGCAGTGGCCGCAGCGGGCGGCGGCGGGGGGTGGCCTGCGGGTGGAGCAGGCTACTTGGAGCGGGCAGGTCTTGGTTACCTATGAATTACCGGCGGCGCCCGGGGGGAGCGCGGTGGAGGTCGGGGTGGCGGCGGAGCGGCGGTGGAGCGGGTGGGCGCTCGGGGTGGAGGGGGCGGCTTCGCGGCAGGGGCCCGGCGGCCGGTGGATTGAAAGGGCGGTGCTGGAGGTGCGGTGGCGGTGAGGCCCCCCGCTACCGCTCCACAGGCGGCGCCGGCACCGGCTCCAGCGTCACTCCCCGATACAGCTCCTCCACCGAAAGCCGCACCTCGATGCTCGCCAGCACCACCTCCTGCCCGGCCTCGTGGATCGACAGCTCCCACGTCCTCTCCCGCCGGGCGTAGACCTCGACGCGCGGGTCGGTCGTCGAGACCAGCACGTACTCGGCGATCGAGGGGATCGACCGGTAGTGGCGGAACTTCTCGCCGCGGTCGTAGCCCTCCGTACCCGGCGAGAGCACCTCGACGATCACCCGCGGGTTGAGCAGCGTGGTCTCCTTCGCGTTCTCGAACTTCGGAGCGCAATGCACCAGCGCATCCGGATAGGTGTAGAGGCCCGTGACCTGCGACTTCACACGCAGGTTCGAAGCGGCCGGCGAGCACGGCTTGCCCCGCAGGGCCGCGCGCAGCTCCGCGAAGACGGCCCCGGAGAGGAAGTCATGCGCCCGGGTGCCACCGCTCATCGCGAAGATCTCGCCGTCGAGATACTCGTGCCGCTCGGACGCGGTCTCCTCGAAGGCGAGGTACTCGTCGATCGACATCCTACGCTGGGCAGGATTGGCCATCCCCAGAGTATATCCCAGCCGCGACCTGGCTCGCGACACCGGCCAGAGGCCCTGCATGCAGTTCCCGCCGATCGTCCCGCCCGCCTTCTGCTACTCTCCTCCCCACGATGTGCCGCATCTACGCCTGCCGATCGCACCACTCCCGCGGCGCCGAGAGTGAGCTGCTCGCCGCCGAGAACGCCCTGCGCCTCCAGAGCCACGAGCACCCCGACGGCTGGGGCCTCGCCTGGTACAAGGACGGCGCGCCACAGGTCATCCGCTCGGTCGCGGCGGCCCACGCCGACGAGGAGTTCGCGCGGGCGGCCAGTCAGCTTCGCGCCAGCACCATCGTCGCCCACGTGCGCAAGGCCAGCGTGGGAGAGATCGCGCTGGAGAACACCCACCCGTTCCAGCACGGCCGCTGGATCTTCGTGCACAACGGCACCATCCCCGAGTGGGAGACGGCGCGGCCGCTGCTCGAGGAGCAGGTCGACGAGTCGCTCCGCAAGCTGCTGCGCGGCGACACCGACTCCGAGCGCTGCTTCGCCCTCTTCCTCTCCAAGCTCTCGCGCCGCTGCGACCCCGACGCCGCGCCGTTCGACCACGTCGCGAGCGCGCTGCGCGAGACGGTGGCCGCGGTGCGCGAAGCCTCCGAGCCGTCACCCGACGGCAAGGCCAGCACGACGTTCCTCGTCACCGACGGGCGCGTCCTGCTCGCCTGCCGCCGCGGCCGCTCGCTGCACATGCAGACGCCCGCGCCCGACGAAGAAGGCCGCGTGGGCTGGTTCTCGGTGTCGAGCGAACACCCTGGCCGGCTGGCCCCGCGGCCGGGCGCCGTGGAGGGCGAGGACGACAAGCACCCGCCCTGGCATCCGATCGACGAGAACTCCTGGGTGGGCGTGGACGGCAGCCTCCGCCTGCACCGGGGCTGGCTGTAGCTACGGGTAGAGGCTCTCGGCGCGCATCTTGAAGTTGCCCAGCATGCGCGGCAGGCCCTGCTCCGCCAGGGCGCGCGTCAGGCTGGCGGGCACCTTGGCGGCGAAGACGAGGTCGATGCTGTAGGTCACCCTGGTCTTTCGACCCTGCAGCGGGAGCAGGTCCCACGCGCCAGCGTTCTGCTTGAGCAGCTCGCCGCGCAGGAGCCGCCACTCGATCCGCAGCGGGCTCTTCTGCGCGTGCTCGAGCGCGTACTCTAGAACCAGCACCTTGGCGTCGAACGCGTAGCTCACCTGCGTCCGTCCCGGCGCGCGCGCCTCGACCCGGATCGCCTTCAGGTCCGGCTGGAACTCCGTGTAGCGCGCGTAGTCGACGAGCACCGCGAGGAACTGCTCCGGCGAGACGGCCACGTCGATCGAATGGCTGACCTGGGTCATGCGCCCTCGGCCCCCGGGGCGGCGCTTGGCTCGCCTGGAGCCGCCAGCGTCTTGCGCCTGCGCGAGAGGGGCTCGAGCGCCTGCAGGAGCCACTCCGGCGCGCGAGTGGGGCGGCCCTCGCGGCCGACGCAGGCGTGGATGGTGTGCCCCAGGCAGAGCGCCTCGCCCGCGCCCGGCCCCCCCGCGGACTGCCGCTTGACCACGTAGTCGAAGCGGACCTTCACGCGCGTGTGGGAGACGTCGAGGTGGACCTCGAGCACGTCGTCGTACCGGGCCGGCCGCAGGTACCGGACGCCCGCTTCCAGCACGGGCAGCATCACGCCGCGGGCCTCGATCTCGGTGTAGGCGAGCCCGAGCGCGCGGATCCACTCGTTGCGCGCCCCCTCGAAGAAGCGGAGGTAATTGGCGTAGTACACGACGCCCATCTGGTCGGTGTCGCCGTAGAGGACGCGGTGGGAATAGAGCGGCGGACTCGCCCTGGGCTCAGCGGCTGGCGCCCCGTCGCTCACTTGCCGCCCCGGTCGAAGGAGACGAGCTGCAGGCTGGTCTGCTCCTGCTCGACGCCCCGCTGCTGCGCCGTGGTCTTGAGCGCGACGAGGCCGATGCCCGGCGCGTAGGTCCACTCGGTGGTGTACTTGCCGCTCCCCGGCAGCGACTGGACGTTGCGGACCACCACGCACTTCTCGAACCGCCCCGCCGGCGTGACGACCGCCGCGTCGTTGGCGATCACCTCGAACCGCTGCACCACCATCTGCTCGACCGCGCGCCAGCCCTGGCCAGGGACGAGCGGCGCCCGCAGCAGGTAGCGGTCGCGATCGCGGACACCGTCCTCGTCGAGGCGCAGCCGGCCGCGGTGGTCGTCGAGGAACCAGGGTCCGTCCTGCCCGACGATCTTGATGGTGTCGCGCGAGGTGCGGCCGCCGCCGCGCGCTTCGTAGGTCCAGGCGTTGCCCAGCGCGAGCGGGTAGAAGATCGACGGGCTCGGACCGGCGGTCTTGTCGGGCTTGCCGGGCCTCGCGGCTTCGGGAGGAGCGGCGGTCGCGCAGGCGGACACGCCCACGCTGGCGCAGAGCAAGAGGGCGACGACGAGCAGCGGCCGGGCAGTCAGCAAGGGAGCTCCGAAATTGGACTCTGAAATCTAGTGCATCCGCTCGACGTTCGGGTGCGGCCGCGGCGCGCCCGCGGTCTCTTCACGTCGCCGGCGCAGCTCGGAGAGGGCCTCGCTGGCCGCCCGCTTCACCTCGTCCTCGGGCGCGCCGCTCTCCATGGTGAAGAGGTAGGCCTCCGCCTCCGGCCCGCCCAGGCTGCCGAGCGCGTAGAGCACCTCGGCCACGAACTGCGGCGGCCGCTTGCGCGTGAGGTCCACCAGGGGCTTCACCGCGCGCTGGTCGCCGATGGCCACCAGCGCGCCCATCGCGCGGCGGACCACATCGGGGCTCTCGTCGTCGAGCCGCGCGAGCAGGAGCGGCACCGCTGCCGGGTTGCGGCGATCGGCGAGCGCGCGCACCGCGTAGTCGCGTACGCGCGCATCGGCGGCGGCGAGGTCGCGCTGCAGCGCCGCGTCGGTCTTGCGGCGGGCCTCCAGTTGCCACGAGAGCGAGGTCGCCGCCTCCTTGAGCGCAAGCGCGAGCGCGCCGTCGAAGGCGGCGAGGCGGGCCGTGGGCTCTGCTCCCGCGGTGGCCTCGGCCTCGGTGGCCTTGCGGCCGGCGCCCTCGGCGACCAGCCGCTCCAAGTCTCCGCGCGCGTCAGGGAGCATCAGCTCCAGCGAGACCGCCACCTCGGCGACCTCCCTGTCGAGCCCCTGCTGCTGCGGCCCCACCACCCGGCGGGCCGACTCGACCTCCAGCCGCACCCGCGCCGTCTTGGCCCCTTGCTCTTCGCGGACCACGAACCTGCCCGTGCTCTCCAGGGCCCTGCGCAGCGCCAGCGAGGTCTGCTCGGCGTTCGAGCCGAGCTCGGGCGCGGAGGCGAGGTTTCCCTCGCTCACCGCGAGCCGGCCCACCACCGTGGCGCCCGCCGGGACGCGGCTGCAGGCCGCCGCGAGGAGCAGGGCAGCGCAGAGCGCAGCGGGCAGCACCGACGAGGGCAGCGAGGCGGTGCTCGGCGGTGCGGGCTCTACGTCGACGCGGTACATCGGCCTCTCCATCGAGAGTCACTGCGAGGAGTGCAAAATAGAGCATAGCGCAGGAGCGCCCGCGCGGCTTGCGGGCAGCCGCTGCGACAGGTCCGACGGCGGGCGCAGCCAGATGGCCACGCACCCAGGCCAGGCGTAGGCCAGGCGTAGGCTAGGCGTTGCTCTCGGCAGCGGGCGCTTCGGAGGCGGGGCCTTCGACGGGCGCGGACTCCGGAGGCGCTGCCGTTTCAGAGGCAGCCTCGGCAGCGGGACCGTCCGTCGCGGGCGCTGGCGGGGCCTCCTCCGGGCCAGCCACTGGCGCAACCTCCACCGAGGCCACGCCAGCGACCGCGGCAGCCTGGACCCCGGGCTCGGCCTCGATTGCCTGCGGAGCGAACTGCGCGCCCTTCTTCGGCGTGCCCGCGGGCTGGCCCCAGGCCTGGTCGGCCGGGGAGAGCAGCTTGGGCTTGTCGTCTCGCTTGTCGTCCCGCTTGTCGTCGCGGCGACCCTGCGGCGGGCGGTTGCGGTCGCCGCGGCGGCTGTCGTCCTGGGCGGCGGGGGCGGACTGACCCTCGGCCGGAGCAGCCTGAGCGGCCTGCGCGCTCTCGACCGGCGCTGGCGGCGCCTCTGCCGGCGTGCTCTCGAAGCGCTCGTTCTCGGACCGCTCGAGATCCCTGCGGTCGCGGTCCCCGGGGCGCGCCAGCGACTTGCTCGCGGCCAGGAAGAACGCCTCGTCGACGTCGGAGATCTCGACCACCTGCACGTTGACGCCGACCCGCAGCGAGACCAGCTCGTCGGCCAGCGCCTCGCCCGCGTAGAGGGCCACCGGCGGCTGCGCCGCTGCGCTCGCCTCAGTGCGCGACTCGCGCCCTGCCTCGCCCGGAGCGAGCAGGAGCGCCATCTGCGCGCTGTAGTGCGAGAGGTCCTTGCGGAGCTCCTGCACGTCGCCGCGGGTGATCTCGCGCTTGCCGCGCACCAGGCGGACGGCCACGCGCAGGTCAGAGACGCCGCGGCGCTGCCGGGCCAGGTAGAGCGGGCCCTCCTTGCTGCGCTTGGCGATGCGCAGGTCCTTCATGCCCATCTTCTCCAGCAGGGCCGCGCAGACGTGCTCGAAGCCCGCGGTGTCGAGGTCGGCCAGCCGGGCCCGCAGCGCGCGGACCGTGGCCCGCCGCGCCTCGGCGACGAGGGAGGCGGCGCTCGCCGGACGGGCGGCGCCAGTGGACGGGATGGCCGCGAGCTCGGCGACGGCCGAGGGCGGCGGGAACTCGACCAGCGAGGCCCGCTCGTCGGAGCAGATGAAGGCGGGCTTGCGGCCAGCCTCGGTGCGCCGCCGGTTGTCCTCGAGCAGGGCGGCGGCGAGCGACGGCAGGTCGCTCAGCAGGCCCTCGGAGATCATCCCGCGCTTGACCAGGTCGCCCGCGATCTCGGCGAGCGGCGCGCCGCTGCCGCGCTGGGCCAGCCACTCGAACACCACCTCGGAGGGCGGCGGGAACTTGTGCTTGCCCCGCTCGCGATCGCGGTCCCGGTCCCTGCGCTCGGGCTGCTCGGTGGTGTCCTCGATGCCCGAGTTCGCGTCGATGCGGCGACGGGCCTGGGGGCTGATCGGCCGCGGCTCCCGCTCGCGAGGCCGGTAGGCCTTGCCCTCGTCCGCGGGGGGGGGAGGCGGCGGCACGGGCTCGACGATCAGCTCTGCCGGGACCGTCCACTCGACCAGCGCGAAGGTGCCGTCAGGGGCGATGGCGACCACCCGGCGCTCTTCCTCGCGCTTGGCCATCGCCGCGAGGCGCTGGCCCATCACCACGTGCGGGTCCTGCCCGACGTGGGAGAGCAGGTTCTCTTTGACCGCCACTTCGGCGATCTCGTTGTAATGGAGCGGCTTGCCTGAACGGCGCAGGACCTCTACGGCGGCCTCGGTGAACGTCATGTCGTGAAGCTCCTGGCCCTCAGGCCCACGGGGCGTCGCAGGATCGCGCGCGCTCGTGGTGTTGCGGGGGCCAAAAATGTCAAGG